>JBBRRW010000248.1:0-4850 GCA_038245975.1 Burkholderiales bacterium | reverse complement strand
CCCTCGCGCCACTCGTCGACGTCGATCCGCCGCTCCTCGAATCCGTAGCCGAGATCTGCGGCGAGCGTGACGAGGCTGTCGCGCGTGACGCCGCGCAGCAGCGAGCCGGTGGCCTGCGGCGTGACCAGCGTGGTCCTGCCGCCGCGCTTGGTCACGAAGTACAGGTTCATCCCGCCCATCTCCTCGATGGTGTTGCGGTCGATCGCGTCCAGCCACACGACTTGGTCGCAGCCGTGCGCCGCCGCTTCGGCCTGCGCGGCGAAGCTGGCCGCGTAGTTGCCGGCGAATTTCGCCTCGCCGGTGCCGCCGCGCGCCGCACGGATGTAGTCGTGCGAGATCCACACGGTGACCGGCTCGACGCCGTTCGGGAAATAGTTGCCGACCGGGCAGGAGATCACCGCGAACGTATAGCGGGTCGACGGCTTGGTGATCAGTCGCGCATCGCGCGCGAACATCATCGGGCGCAGGTAGAGGCTGGTCCCACTTGCCGTGGGCACCCAGTCGCGCTCGACGGTCACCAGCGCCTCCAGCGCCGACAGGAAGTGGGCTTCCGGAAGCTCGGGCATCGCCATCCGCTGCGCGCTCTTCGCGAAGCGCCGCGCGTTCATCTCGGGGCGGAACAGCGCGACGCCGCCGTCGGGTACCGCGTAGGCCTTCAAGCCTTCGAAGATCGACTGGCCGTACTGCAGCACCGACGACCCCGGATGCAGGCTGAACGGTGCGAGCGCCGTGACCTCGAAGTCGTGCCAGCCGGCCTCCGGGGTGTATTGCGCGACGGCCATGTGGTCGGTGAAGAGGTCGCCGAACTTCGGGCTCGACGCCATCGCTTCGCGACGCGCTTCGGCGGTGCGGGCGGTGGCCGACGGTCGGACGGCGAAGGTTCCGGTCGCGGAAGCGCTCATGCCGACGCCGCCGTCGTGCGCCGCGGCAACGTCCACCCCGGCCGCACGAAGTGGCAGGTGTACCCGTTCGGAATGCGCTGCAGGTAGTCCTGGTGCTCCGGCTCCGCTGCCCAGAAGTCGCCGACCGGCGTGACCTCGGTGACCACGTGTCCCGGCCACAGCCCCGACGCGTCGACGTCGGCGATGGTGTCCTTCGCGACCTGCGCCTGCTCGTCCGACGTCGTGAAGATCGCCGAGCGATAGCTCGAGCCGCGATCGTTGCCCTGGCGATCGATCGTCGTCGGATCGTGGATCTGGAAGAAGAACTCCAGCAGCGTCCGGAACGAGATCACCGACGGATCGAACACGATCTCGATCGCCTCGGCATGCCCCTCGTGGTTGCGGTAGGTCGCGTTCGCGACCCGGCCGCCGGTGTAGCCAACGCGCGTCGACCGCACGCCGGGCTTCTTGCGAATCAGGTCCTGCATGCCCCAGAAACATCCACCCGCCAGCACCGCACGTTCTTCGCTCATCGAAATTTCCTTCATCGGTTCAGGACGGCCCGTCCATCGGCCGTCGTTCGAATGCGCAAGGATAACGGTCGTGGCCGATCGTCGCGCGCGCGTCCCGCCGGGTGGGGTCAACGCAGCCGGGCCGTAACCTTGATGACCGGAGCCTCGACGCTCGTCACGGTCATGCGGAACGTGACGTTGCCGCTGGTCTCGACGACCTCTGCGGAGGAGCCGAGCGTGGCCGGCACGGCGATGAACGTCAGGTAGGCCGGCGTGCCGCCGTACTTGGGCGACATCCGCCGGATCAGCAGGTAGGGCGCGCCCGGCACGCCGCGGTTCCACTCGGTGGGGACCATGTATTCCAGGTAGTAGTCCCAGTTCGCGTCGCCCCTGCGATACGCGAGCTTGATGCCCAGGTTGGCGCGCGCGCCGGGCCGCGTGATCGGCGCGAGCGGCAGCGTGATGCCTTCTGGGTGGGTCATCCAGTCGCCGGTGTCGTCGGTGTACAGGCGCCGGCGGTACATCCACTGGCGCTGGATCAGGTGGGGCAGGCACAGGGCGGGCCCGAAGCCGACCTGCAGCGTCGGATGCGTGAACGTCCCGATCTGGCTCATGATGCAGCTCGGGTCCTTGTAGTCGGTCGTCAGGTCCGCGGCGACATCGTGGTTCATGCCCAGCACGTGGCCCATCTCGTGCGCGGTGATGTCGCCGTCGAACGGCGGCGTCAGGCAGATGATGCCGCCCGAGCTGCTGCCGTCGATCCAGAACCGGAAGAAGCCGGGCGTCTCCAGCGTCGTGCCGTCGGGCACGTCGGGGATCGACCAGTTCTCGGTGTAGATCGCCATCGGCGCAAAGCCGTCGAGCACGCCGTCCCCGTGGCGGCGCTTCAGCGCGGCGACGGCGAACGCGGCCAGTCCCCTGCGCCCCGGTCCCGGTGGGTCGCTGTCCGGCGTGCCGCCGGCCTGGCCGCGCTCGATCTCGACGTCGACCCAGTCGAAGACCCGCGTGCCGCCGACGTCGATCGCGCCCAGCGTCACGTCGCGCCAGTACTCGACCAGCGCGCCTGCGCCGGGCGTGAAGGCGGTGCGGAAGAAGGCCTCGGTCGCGCGCTCCTTGTCGCTCAATGCGGGCGGCGAGTTCTTGAAGCGGCAGAGGATCACGGCCCATGCCCGTCGCTCCGAGATGCTGGCGTACATCGACGACAGCAGGGCCCGGACCGATGCAGCCGGGCTGGGCCGGAACGCCTGCCGCAGCGCGTTCAGGCTGACGACACCGGTCGGAGGCACCCGTCCCCGGTCGCGCTGCGCTTCGACCGCCTGCCGGAGCGTGGCCACGCCCGCTGCCTACTGCAGCGCGATCAGGATCGGGATCAGCGCCTGCCCGTGCGCGAGCGGGCGCAGCGCCTTGCCGATGACCGCGCCGAACGCGCTCGTCGGGTCGCCGGCCTTCATCGCATGACCCGGCGTCGCCGAGGTCGTCAGCAGGTCGCCCACGGCCACCGCACCGTACTGCGCGTCGACCTTGCAGAAGACCTTGCCGAGCAGCGCCACGGGTTGCCGGTTGCGCGACGACGGACGCGTGTCCAGCACCAGCCCCGGCCGGAAATCGCCGGCGCCGGAGATGACGCCGGCCACGCGCCGGTCGTTGGCGCGGTCGCTCTGCCGCAGCCCGCCTTCGTCGCACAGGACCATCACGGTGCCGGGCTCGACGTCGTCGCCGACGATGTCGAAGTCCTCGGCGCAGTCGGCGTTGGTGAGGCGGATGTCGCCGGTCACTTCGACGTCGCCCTCGAACAGCGCCGCGAGCCGGCCGCCCTTGCCGTGGACGCCGATGCCGCCCTTGCTGGACCCGGCGACGCCGATGCCGGCGCCGTCCGTCTGCCCCCAGACTCCGGTGCCGTTGGTGCTGATGCCGACGACCCCTTCGGAATTGGTCGCCCACCCTTCGACGCCACGGCCTTCGACCGAGCTGCCGCGGATGCCCGCCGACTTCGTGCTCGCCGCGCGCAGCCCGTAGTCCATCTGGCTGATCGCGACCACCCCGCGACCCGTGGTCGATTCGCCGTGGACGCCGGCCGCCGCGGTGCTCACGCCCTGCACGCCCGCGCCGCCCTTGCTGGTGCCGAGCACACCGACGCCGCTGCCTTCGGTCTGCCCCCACACGCCGTTGCCGGTGGTGCTGATGCCGACGACGCCTTCGGACTTGGTGGCCCAGCCTTCGACCCCGCGACCTTCGACCGAACTGCCGCGGATGCCGGCCGATGCGCGGCTGGCCGCACGCAGGCCGTAGTCGGCATCGCTGATGGCGACCACGCCGCGTCCGGTCTTCGATTCGCCCAGCACGCCGAACGCCGACTGGCTGGTGCCGTGGACGCCGTTGCCGGAAACGCTCGCGCCCCTCACGCCTTCGCCGCTGCTGCTGTGCTCTGCCTTCACTGCGGGGACGGCAGGCGTCGCCGATTGTGCGATCACGTTGGAGTCGGCCATGTCAGCTTTCCTTCCGGGATGAACGAAGCGTGGAGCGAACGGGATGCAGCGCGATGTCGACGGCAACCCGTGAAGGCTACCCGCGACGGAAACCTGACTTCGCTGCCCTGTCAGGCCGACCGTTCGGCATTGTGCGTCAGCCATTCGCGCCACGCCATGCCGGCCGACGATCGCCGCCGGGCAGTCGTGCGGCGTTCCGTGTGCGTCCCTCGGGTCGCGTCCCGGGTCAGATCGTGGCGCCCCCGTCGACCACGATGGCCTGGCCCGTCACGAACGACCCGGCCGCAGAGGCCAGGAACACCGCCGCGCCGGCGATCTCGTCGGGCTCGCCGATGCGCCGCAGCGGCACCACGTTGTTGACCTTCTCAAGCCGCTCGGGGTCCTCCCACAGCGCCCTCGCGAAGTCGGTCTTGATCAGGCCGGGCGCGATGCAGTTGATGCGGACGTTGTGCGGCCCGTACTCGACGGCGAGGTTGCGCGCCAGCTGGAAGTCCGCGGCCTTCGAGACGTTGTAGGCGCCGATGACCGACGAGCCGCGCAGCCCGCCGATCGACGAGACGATGACGATCACGCCGTCGCGGCGCGCGACCATCTGCGGCAGGACCATCTGCGAGAGCCAGTGGTTCGAGATGACGTTGTTCTCGAGGATCTTGCGGAACTGGTCGTCGGCGATGCCGCTCAGCGGGCCGTAGTACGGGTTGGACGCGGCGTTGCAGATGAGGATGTCGATGCGGCCGAGGCGTCGGACGGTCTCGTCGACCAGATGCTGCAGGTCGTCCTTGCGCGAGATGCTCGCGGCGATCGCGATCGCACGTTCCTCACCGAACTTTGTGTTGATGGCGTGTGCGACGTCGTCGCACGCGTCGGCCTTGCGCGACGAGATCACCACGCGCGCGCCGTGCTCGGCCATGCGCTCCGCGATGGCCCGGCCGATGCCGCGCGTCGAGCCGGTGATGACGGCGGTCCTGCCT
>JBBRRW010000247.1:0-4854 GCA_038245975.1 Burkholderiales bacterium | reverse complement strand
TGCTGCTGGTTTCATGACACTGGCTGGGTGCCACCGACTGCGCGTGCCGTTTTCCGGTCTGTGCCGTGGGGCGTCGGGGCCGACGGCGGCCAGCAGATCGGACCGGGTCGGATGACATCTCGCGGGGCGCTGGCGAGGTCGGATTTTAGCGCGAACGGGCGATGCAAAGCAAAGTTATCCACAGTCTCCGGCGCCCGTTTCGCAACAGGGCGGCTCGGGACCCGAATGCGAAAGATTTGACAGAAGGCCCCTCTTTTGTGTGTAATTTCAGGTTTTTAGCGAACGGCAACCCCAATCATGAAGCGCACATACCAACCCTCAGTCGTCCGCCGCAAGCGCACGCACGGCTTTCTCGTCCGCATGAAAACCCGCGGCGGCCGCAACGTCATCCGTGCCCGCCGCGCCAAAGGCCGTCATCGCCTCGCGGTCTGACGCACCGCGTTCAGACCTGACGGAGCCGGTCGCAAGACAGGCTGCGACACAGCCTACGGGCGTGACGCCGGACGCGGCGCCGATCGCGGCAGCGTTCGAATATCGATCGCCGCCGGACCTTGAATCGCCGCGCGCTGCCCGGACCACCATGACGGGCGGGGCGCGTTTCCAGCGCGCGGCGCGGATGCTGACGCCGGCCGATTTCGATCGCTGCCTGCGTCGGCCCGCGCTGTTTCGAAGCGGATCGTTCGCGCTGCATCTCGACTGGATCGATGGAGCGGTCGACGACCCCGCGGACCCTGCGACTCGCAGGCGAACGGCGGCGCACGCGTGGCGCCTGGGACTCGTGATTCCAAAACGCTACGAAGCCTCGGCGGTGGCCCGCAACACGATCAAGCGTCGCTTCCGCGACGCGTTTCGTCGTGGGCGCGAAGCATGGGCGTCCGAGTTCGGCAGCGCCGACGTGGTCGTGCGGCTGCAGGCGCCGTTGATCGCCGGGGCCGCCAAGCCCGCGGTGCGGAAGGGCGCGGCGAAGACCCCGGCGGTTCCTCCGGTGCCGGCGATCCCGGCCCGCATTCGTGCACGGGACCGCTTCGATCCCGTCGCGATGCTGGGCGGCTTCGTCGAGCGCCTGCGCAGTCGCGGCGGCCGCGGGGCCGTGGTCGCGCCGCGCGGCCGGCCCGCGTTCGACGGATCGTGATGGCATCCGAGTCCCGGCCCGTCGGCGCGCTGTCGCGCATCGTGTCGTCGGTGCTGCTCGCGCTGATTGCGGGCTATCGGCTGGTGATCAGCCCGTGGCTGCCGCCGCGCTGCCGCTTCGCGCCGAGCTGTTCGGCCTATGCCGCCGAGGCGATCGGCAGGCATGGCCCGTCGAAGGGCGTGCGGCTGGCGATCGCCCGCGTCGCCCGCTGTCATCCGTGGCATGCGGGCGGGCACGATCCGGTGCCGCCGGTGCCGCCCGCTGTCCCGGTCGTGCAGGCGAGCCGCCAGTCCCGGTCCTCCGTTGCCCCAGAATGCAGCGCGCACGACAGCGCTGATCGCATCATTGACCGCAGCGCTGTCCACGGCACCGACCTCGACGCCAACCGCCGCCGCGCCTGAACCCCGGGCTTCGAGCGCGTGCCCCACGGCGCGCTCGCGGCCTCCCCCCAAGATCACTTACCGACTGCCTCGATGGATACCCGCCGCACCGTCCTCTGGATCATCTTTTCCGTCTCGCTGTTCATGCTGTACGAGAACTGGCAGCGCTTCAACGGCAAGCCGACGATGTTCGGTCCGCCCGTCGCGTCGCAGCCGGCAGCGCCGGGCAGCGCGCCGCACGGCCCCACCGACGACATTCCGGTGGCCAGCACCACGCCGGGCTCGGTCCCGGCTTCGGGCAGCGCGTTGCCGACCTCGAACAATCCGGCCGCCACCACCGCCGCATCGGACGTGCCGAGCGCCACCGCGCCGGCGAAGGGCGAACGCCTGTCGGTGAAGACCGACCTGTTCGCGGTCGAGCTCGACACGATCGGCGCGGCGCTCGACCGGGTCGACCTGCTCGCCTATCGCGACAGCGGCGATACGTCGCAGAACTTCGTGCTGCTGAACCGGTCGCCCGACTACTACTACGTCGCGCAGACCGGTCTGGTCGCAAGCGTCCCCGGCGCATCGTTGCCGACCCATCGGACGCCGTTCACCGCGCTGCCCGGTCCGCGCACGCTCGAGGACGGCAAGGACACGCTCGACGTCGCGTTCGAGGCGCAGAGCGGCGGCGTCAAGCTCGTCAAGACCTACACCTTCCATCGCGGCAGCTACGAGATCGGCGTGCGTCACGCGGTGACCAACGTCGGCGACCAGCCGGTGTCGCCGCAGCTCTACCTGCAACTGGTCCGCGACGACAAGTCGCCGGCCGGCGGCTCGCGCTTCTACAGCACCTACTACGGCCCGGCCGTGTACAGCGAAGCCGAGAAGTTCCAGAAGGTCAGCTTCAGCGACATCGAGAAGGGAAAGGGCCCGGACAAGCACGTGGCGCATGCCGACGAGGGTTGGGTCGCGATGCTGCAGCACTACTTCGTGTCGGCGTGGATCCCGACCGCCGGGGCGCGCGACTACTACACCGACAAGCTCGACGCGAACCTCTTTCGCGTCGGCCTGCGCGAGCCGCTCGGCGCGATCGCGCCCGGTGCGACGCTGAACAACGACGCGCGGCTGTACCTCGGCCCGACCGACGAACGCATCCTCGAGAAGGTCGCGCCCGGACTCGACCTGGTCCGCGACTACGGCTGGACGACGATCCTCGCGAAGCCGATGTTCTGGGTGCTCGAGAAGATCCACGCGGTGCTGGGCAACTGGGGCTGGTCGATCATCGTGCTGACGATCGGCATCAAGCTGGTGTTCTTCCCGCTGTCGGCCGCGAGCTACAAGTCGATGGCGCGGATGAAGAACCTCGCGCCGCGGATGAAGGACCTGCAGGCGCGTCACAAGGACGATCGTGCCAAGCTCAACCAGGCGACGATGGAGCTGTACAAGACCGAGAAGATCAACCCGATGGGCGGCTGTCTGCCGATCGTGGTCCAGATCCCGTTCTTCATCGCGCTGTATTCGACGCTGCTGGCGTCGGTGGAGATGCGCGGCGCGCCGTGGCTGGGCTGGATCCACGACCTGGCGGCACCGGACCCGTTCTACATCCTGCCGGTGATCATGATGGCGTCGATGTTCATCCAGTACAAACTCAACCCCGCACCGCCGGACCCGACGCAGGCCAAGATGATGCTGATCATGCCGCTGGTCTTCGGCGTGACGTTCTTCTTCTTCCCGGCGGGCCTGGTGCTGTATTGGGTCGTGAACAACCTCTTGTCGATCGCGCAGCAATGGCAGATCACGCGGATGCTGGGCGAGAAGAAGCCGAAGCAGTTGAAGGCGGCCTAGTGGCGCGTCTCCTTCGGCCGCCGGGGGAAAGGAGCCCGATGGCTGGATGGGCGACATGATCCACCGCGACGATCCCGTCATCGCCATCGCCACGCCTGCGGGCCGCGGCGGCATCGGCGTCGTGCGCCTCTCGTTCGGCCGCTGGACCCAGCAGCCCATCGTCACGGCCTTCGTCGCCGCGCTCTGCGGCAAGCCCGACGACTTCCGCCTGACGCCACGCCACGCGACGCTGGTCGGCGTGCGTGCGGCCGACGGCGCCGTCATCGATCGCGGCATCGCGCTGTTGTTCGCGGCGCCGCATTCGTACACCGCCGAGGACGTGCTCGAGCTGCAGCTGCACGGCGGTCCCGTCGTGCTGCAGATGATCGTCACGCGCTGCCTCGCGCTCGCGTCCGCGCTCGTCGTGCCGGCGGTCGGCCAGCCGCGCATGCGGCTCGCCGAACCCGGCGAGTTCACCGAGCGCGCCTTCCTCAACGACCGTCTCGACCTCGCGCAGGCCGAGGCGGTGGCCGACCTCATCGAGGCCAGCAGCGAGGCCGCGGTGCTCGGGGCGCAGGCCTCGCTGTCCGGCGCGTTCTCGCACGCGGTCCGTGCGCTGGTCGACCAGCTGATCGCGCTGCGCGCGCTGGTCGAGGCCACGCTCGACTTCCCCGAAGAGGAGATCGACTTCCTCGAGCAGTCCGATGCGCGCGGCCGTCTCGCGCGTGCCGCCGACGCGCTGGAGTCGCTGATGGCCCGCGCGACGCGCGGCGCGCTGCTGCGCGAGGGGCTGACCGTCGTGCTGGTCGGTCGCCCCAACGTTGGCAAGTCCAGCCTGCTGAACGCGCTGGCCGAGGCCGAGGTCGCGATCGTCACGCCGATCGCGGGCACCACCCGCGACCGGGTCGAGCAGGTGATTCGCCTCGAAGGGATCGCGCTGCACGTCGTCGACACCGCGGGCATCCGCGAGCTGAACGACGACGCCGAAGGCGACACGGTCGAGCGCATCGGTATCGCGCGGACCTGGGAGGCGATCGCGCACGCCCACGTGGTGCTGCATCTCGTCGACGCCGCGGCGCTCGCCGAGGCCGACCATCCCGAGGACCTGGCGATCGCACGACGACTGCCGCAACACGCGGCGCGCCGCACCGTCGTCAACAAGATCGACCTGACCGGCGACACGGCGCGGGTCGAGCCGGCGCTGGACCGGCTGTCTTCCGAAGGCAGCGGACGCGTCTACGTGTCCGCGAAGACCGGCGCCGGCATCGACCTGCTGCGCCACGAGCTGCTGGCCATCGCCGGATGGCAGCCGAGCGCGGAAACCGGCTTCCTCGCGCGCGAGCGCCACCTCATCGCGCTGCGCGCCGCGCAGACCCATCTCGACGACGCGGCCACCCGCGCGGCAGAGGGCGACCGCCAGCTTGACCTGTTCGCCGAAGAGCTGCGCCTCGCGCAGGTCGAACTCGACCGCATCACCGGCGCATTCACCGCCGACGACCTGCTGGGCGAGATCTTCGGGCGCTTCTGCATCGG
>JBBRRW010000246.1:0-4866 GCA_038245975.1 Burkholderiales bacterium | reverse complement strand
GCTTCCTTCGAATGCACCGAGCCCATGTAGATGAGGCTGCCACCCTTGCCCGACGCGATCATGTGCCGGTAGCAGGCGCGCGTGGTCAGGAAGGCGCCGTCGAGATGGATCGCCAGCATCTTCTTCCACTCGGCGTAGCTGAAGTCCTCCAGCGGATGGACGATCTGGATGCCGGCGTTCGACACCAGGATGTCCACGCCGCCGAGCTGCTGCACGGTCGCCGCCACGGCGGCTTCGACCTGCGCCTCGTCGGTCACGTCGCAGGCCAGGCCGATCGCCTTGCCGCCACCGGCGACGATGCCACGCGCCACGGCCATCGCGGCATCGAGGTTCATGTCGGCGATCGCGACCGCCGCACCTTCGCGGGCGTAGGTCTCAGCGATCTCCTTGCCGATGCCGCTCGCGGCGCCGGTGACGAATGCAATCCTGTCTTTCAAACGCATGTGCTGTCCTCTTTCGGAAACGATGGGATCGAACGCGGCGCGCGTCAGCGCGTCGTCTTGCGGGTCGCTCGTGGCCGCGCTTTCTTCGCGGTCGCACGGGGATCGCGTCCGCCGGGCGCGGCCGGCTCCTTCCGCGCCAGCGTCCTCGATGCCTGCACCAGCGCGGCCTTCTCGTCGTGGTCCGGCTCCGCCTTCGACGACGGCGCCGCCTCGTAACCCTGCGCCAGGTCGTACACGGTCACGTCGCTGTCGAGGGCCGAGGCCTCGAGCCAGTCCAGGTGCTGATGCGTGCGGCGCATGTCGGCCGTCCCGCGCGCCCAGTGATCGAGCATCGACGGCCGCGAGAACTCGTAGTCCTTCGACTCGCTCTCGAACGCGCTCTGCCGGTAGATCAGATGCACGATGTCGACGCGCTGCGTGTGCAGCGTCGCACCGAGCGCCTTCAGGTCGGGGTCGTTGCGGAGGTCTTCGGGCAGTCGCCGGATCAGCCGGCGCATCGCCCCGCGCAGGCGCTGCATCTCGGCGATCTTCTCGGTCGAGAAGCGCGACCGGCTCGAATACAGGATGTCCTTGTGCCGCTGCAGGACGCCGCCGAGGTTGACCGGCACGGGTCCGCGCGACGGGAACAGGTCGACCTGCACGACCAGCAGCTTCTCCTGCGGGTCGGAGACGTCGCGTGCGTCGAGTACGTACTGCAGCGGCGTGTTCGACAGGATGCCGCCGTCCCAGTAGTGCTCGCCGTCGATCACGACCGGCCCGAACGCCGGCGGCAGCGCGCCCGACGCCATGATGTGCTCGGGGCCGATCGTCGTGCCCGGTTCGCCGGCACTCCCGACGTTGTCGAACCACTTCGAGTTGCCAGTGGCGACGTTCACGACGCCGACCGACAGGCGCATCGATTTCGCGTTGATGCGGTCGAAGTCGACGAGCCGCTCCAGCGTCGACCTCAGCGCGCCGGCGTCGTAGACGCTCAGGGCCGCCGGCGTGCCGTCGGGCTGCAGCATCGCGGGTGGCACGCGCGGCGTGTAGAAGCCCGGTACGCCGAAAGTCGCGGCCCACGCGGCGCTCCACTGGTTGAAGACACCGCGCTGGCCCTCGAACAGCGGCGCCTGGCGCGCGGGCCCCGACGACACGAGGTCCCAGAACGCGTGCAGCCGTTCGAGTCGATGCTCGGGCGCGTTGCCGGCGATCAGCGCCGCGTTGATCGCGCCGATCGACACGCCCGCGACCCAGCTCGGCTCGACGTCGACGGCCAGCAGCTCTTCGAACACCCCGGCCTGGTAGGCGCCGAGCGCACCCCCGCCCTGCAGCACGAGGGCGACGCGTTCGTTGTCGAGGGCGAGCTTGCGCGAGAGCGGCGAGGTCATGGCGAGTGGCCTGGCGTCGGGTCGGAGGGTCGTGCGATCGATGCGGCTCGACCGACGGGCCGACGAGGGTCGATCGGCTGGCGATTATGCTCCGGTACCATGTCGGCTCGCGTCTGCGGCGTGGCGCGCGAACGTCGTGCGTCGGCTCCGTCATGGCCCCGCAGCCGGCGCAGCGACCCCTTCTTCATGTCCCTTTCCTTCGAGAAAATTCCCGCTGCCGCGACCGTGTCGTCTTCGTCGGTCGATGCCGATCGGCAGCCCGATGCGGCCGGCCGCGCGAGCCTGAGGTTCATCGCCGCCTGGGAGGCCCTGAAGGGCGTCCTCGTGCTGCTCGCCGGCGGCCTCGCGGTCTACTTCCTGCGTCCCTCCGAAGAACGGAGTCTCGAGGAACTGGTCGCCCACTTCCATCTCAATCCGGCCGGACACACGTCGCACATCTTCCAGCGCGCGCTGGAGAACCTGCAGGACACGCGGCTCGTGCTGCTCGCGACCGGGGCGCTGCTGTACGCGCTGCTGCGCTTCGTCGAAGCCTACGGGCTGTGGTTCCAGAAGCGCTGGGGCTGGATCCTCGGCATCACGAGCGCGGCGCTCTACCTGCCGCTCGAGATCCGCGAGATGGTCCACCGCTTCACGTGGACCAGCGTCGTGCTGTTCGCGGTGAACATGGCGATCGTGGCGCTGCTGTGGCGCAATCGAACCCGCCACGCGGCGCCCGCATGAAGCCGGTGCGTCGTCCGTTCATCGACCTGCATCCGACGCGGGCGGCGCAGGGCACGGTCCGCGTCCCCGGCTCCAAGAGCATCTCGATCCGCGTGCTGCTGCTGGCCGCGCTGGCCGACGGCGAGACCACGATCGATGGCCTGCTGCGGTCCGACGACACGGCGGTGATGATCGACGCACTGCGCACGCTCGGCGTGCCGGTGCGCGAGGCCGACGGCGGGACGTTGGTGATCCGCGGTGCGTCGACGCTGCCGTTGCGCGAGGCCGACGTCTTCGTCGGCAACTCGGGGCTGTCGATCCGCACGCTGACCGCGGCGCTCGCCTTCGCGAACGGGCGCTATCGACTGTCGGGCATCGCGCGCATGCACGAGCGACCGATCGGCGATCTCGTCGCTGCGCTGAGGTCGGTCGGTGCGCGGGTCGCCTTCGAGACGAACGCGGGCTATCCGCCGCTGCGGATCGCGCCGGCGTCGCTGACTGCGCCCGACGCTGCCACCGGACGCCGCGCGTTGCGCGTCGACGCGAGCGCGTCGAGCCAGTTCCTCACCGGCCTGCTGCAGGCCGCGCCGATGCTCGCGCACGACGCCGACCTCGTCGTCGAAGTCGACGGCGCGCTGATCTCGCGTCCCTATGTCGACCTCACGATCGCGCTGATGGGGCGTTTCGGCGTGGCCGTCGACGAGCGGCCTGCGCGTTGCTTCCACGTACGCCGCGGCGTGCGCTACGCGAGCCCCGGCAGGTTCACGGTCGAAGGCGATGCGTCGTCGGCGTCCTATCTGCTCGCGGCCGGCCTGCTCGGCGGCGGGCCGGTGCGCGTCGAAGGCATGGGCCGCGGCAGCCTGCAGGGCGACGCGCGCTTCGTCGACGTGCTGGTCGCGATGGGGGCGGAGGTCGTGCAGACCGACGACGCGACCGAGGTCCGTTCGCCCGGCGCCTTCTTCGGCAACCCGTCGGGCTTCCGGCTGCGCCCGGTCGATGCGGACTTCAACGACATCCCCGATGCCGCGATGACCGTGGCCGTGCTCGCGCTCTTCGCGCGGGGCCCGAGCACGCTGCGCAACATCGGCAGCTGGCGTGTCAAGGAAACCGACCGCCTGGCCGCGATGGCGACGGAGCTCGCGAAGTTCGGCGCCGCGGTCGAGGTCGGCACCGACTGGCTGCGCGTCGCGCCGCTGTCCGACGCGGCCATCGCGCTGCTCATCGAGCACACCGCGCGCGGCCAGACCCTTTCCATCGCGACCTACGACGATCACCGCATCGCGATGTGCTTTTCGCTCGCGCGCTTCCTCGGCATCCCGGTTCGCATCGAGGATCCCGACTGCGTCGCCAAGACCTTCCCCGACTATTTCGAACGCTTCGAGGCGCTCGTCGACCCGTCGGCCGCGGTCGCGGCGCGCGACCCATTCGATCCCCAGCCGCTCCATGCCACCTGACCTGCACGACACCGTCGTCCCCGTGATCACCATCGACGGGCCGACCGCGTCCGGCAAGGGCAGCGTCGCGCATGGCGTGGCCGCGATCCTCGGCTTCCACGTGCTCGACAGCGGCGCGCTGTATCGGCTCACGGCACTCGACGCGGAACGCCTCGGCATCCGGCTCGACGACGAGGCCGAGCTGGCCGCCTGCGCACTGGCGCTCGCTCCGAGCTTCATCGCGAGTCGCATCTTCATGGACGAGCGCGACGTGACCGACGAGATCCGTGCCGAACGCATCGGCAACCTCGCGTCAGCGATCGCCCCGCACCCGGCGCTGCGCACGGCGCTGCTCGATCGGCAGCGCGCCTTCCGCAAGGCGCCGGGCCTGGTAGCCGACGGGCGCGACATGGGGACGATCGTGTTTCCCGACGCGGCGCTCAAGGTCTTCCTCGTCGCCGACGTCGCCGCGCGAGCGGAACGGCGGCTGCGGCAACTGACCGAGCGCGGCGAGGCCGCCGACCTCGACGTGCTGTCGCAGGAACTGCACCAACGCGACGCGCGCGACGCCAACCGCAAGGTCGCGCCGCTGGTGGCGGCCGCCGACGCCGTCACGATCGACAGCTCGAATCTCGGGCTGGACGAGGTGATCGCGAGGGTCCTCGCGCTCGCGACGCGGGCGGGGATCGCTGCAGCCTCCCGCTGACCGTCGTTCCCTTCTCGACGAACGCGACCGCAGGTTGTTGCAACGCACCTCGATCGGCCGGTTAAATAGTTGATCGTGAAAGGGTTTCCTGCTAATCTCGCCCTCCTCCCGAATTCCGGGGGACTTCCATCAACCCCTTACAAGGTCCGCGTGTTTTCGCGGTTTTCAAACTTACATGGCTTCTGTCACCAATCTCGCCTCCCCCGAGGCTAAGCAAT
>JBBRRW010000245.1:0-4887 GCA_038245975.1 Burkholderiales bacterium | reverse complement strand
CGCTGCTCGTATCGCTCGGCATCGCGCGTGACGGCGGCATCCCGACCCACGAACTGGCCTACGGTCGCCAGCGCATCCTCGAGATCGCGCTCGCGCTCGCCGCGCGGCCGCGCGTGCTGCTGCTCGACGAGCCCGCCGCCGGCATCCCGGAAGGCGAAAGCGACGCGCTGTTCGCGGTGCTCGACACGCTGCCGGCCGACGTGGCGATCCTGCTGATCGAGCACGACATGCGCCTGGTGTTCCGCTTCGCGAAACGCATCACGGTGCTGGTCGGTGGCGCCGAGCTGGTCACCGGCACACCCGACGCGATCGCGGCCGACCCGCGCGTGCGCGAGGTGTATCTCGGGCAGGGGAAGCACTGACATGACGGACACCACACCCTTGCTCGCCGTCGACGGCCTGCGCGCCGGCTACGGCGACGGCATCGTGGTCGACGGCTGCACGTTCGCGATGAACGCCGGCGAGGCGATCGCGCTGCTCGGTCGCAACGGCGTCGGCAAGACGACGCTGCTGGTCACGCTGATGGGGCTCACGCGCGTACGCGGCGGTGCGATGCGCTGGCTGGGGCGCGACCTGCTGAAGATGCGCGCCAGCGAGCGGGCACGTGCCGGCATCGGCTGGGTGCCGCAGGAACGCGAGGTCTTCCCGTCGCTGACCGTCGAGGAAAACCTGACCGTCATCGCGTTGCCGGGACCGTGGTCGCTGGCCCGCGTGTACGGTCTTTTCCCGCGGCTCGCCGAGCGGCGCTGCAACTTCGGCAACGAGCTGTCGGGCGGCGAGCAGCAGATGCTGGCGATGGGTCGCGCGCTGATGCTGAACCCGAAGCTGCTGCTGCTCGACGAGCCGCTCGAGGGGCTGGCCCCGGTGATCGTCGAGGAGCTGTGCGCCGCGATCGCCGCGATGGTGAAGTCCGAAGGACAGGGCCTCATCCTCGTCGAACAGCATGTCGATCAGGCGTTGTCGCTGACCCATCGTGCGATCGTGCTGGAGCGCGGGCGCATCGTGCACGAAGGATTCAGCGACATGCTGCGTGCGGACCCGCATGCGCTGGATCGGTGGATCGGCATGCGGGTGGCGGGATAGTCGGGTTTGCTCCTCCCCCTTGAAGGGGAGGGTGAGGACGGAGCAATGCTCCGCATCGCTGAGGAAGAGAATGCGTACACAAGTCGCCATCATCGGTGCCGGCCCGGCCGGTCTTCTGCTCGGCCATCTGCTGCATCGTGCCGGCATCGATACCATCATCGTCGAGCGCCACGACCGGCGTCACGCGGAGGAGCGCATCCGCGCCGGCGTCCTCGAGCAGGGCACGATCGACACGCTCGACGAAGCAGGCGTCGGCGCGCGCATGCATCGCGAGGGACTGCCGCACGACGGCATCGAGCTGCTGTTCGACGGCACCCGGCATCGCATCGACCTGAAGGCATTGTCCGGCGGCAAGTCGATCTGCGTGTACGGGCAGCACGAGGTCGTGAAGGACCTAATCGCCGCGCGCGTCGAGTCGGGTCGTCCGCTCGTCTTCGAAGCGAGCGACGTGCAGCTGCACGGCCTCGACACCGACCATCCGGCCGTGACCTTTCGTGCCGACGGCGAGGAGCGGCGCATCGACTGCGACTACATCGCCGGCTGCGATGGCTTCCACGGCATCTCGCGCCCGGCCATCCCCGACGGTGTGCTGAAGATCTTCGAGCGTGTGTATCCGTTCGCGTGGCTCGGCATCCTCGCCGAGGCCGCGCCGTCGCTCGACGAACTGGTCTACGCGAACAGCCTGCGCGGCTTCGCGCTGTTCTCGATGCGCTCGGAAAAGATCACGCGGCTCTACCTGCAGTGCGAGCCCGACGAGGACCTGGGCGAGTGGAGCGATGCGCGCATCTGGGACGAGCTGCACAAGCGCTTCGCGTGCGACGACGGATGGACACCGACCGAGGGCCCGATCATTCAGCGCGGCGTGACGCCGATGCGCAGCTTCGTGTGCGAGCCGATGCAGTACGGGCGGCTGTTCCTGGCGGGTGATTCAGCCCACATCGTCCCGCCGACCGGCGCGAAGGGGATGAACCTCGCCGTGGCAGACGTGCGGGTGTTGTCGAAGGCGCTCACGGCGCACTACCGGGGTGAAGGCGACGAGCGGTTGACGGCTTACTCGGACACCTGCCTGCAACGCGTGTGGCGCGCGGAGCATTACTCGTGGTGGATGACGTCGATGCTCCACCGCTTTCGCGACAACACGCCGTTCATGGATCGGCTGCAGCGGTCGGAGCTGGGGTATGTGACGTCGTCGGAGGCGGGCGGGAAGGTGTTGGCGGAGAACTACGTGGGGTTGCCGTTTGTGGAGTAATTCGCAGCGTGTTGGCGACGTGATCGCGGATCAGTGACTTCTGCTTTCGGCCCACTGCTGACTTTCGAGCCATGTTCTCCATTTCGGACACCTTCGACGTTGTGGTCGAGTCGCCCAGCTTCGCCGGTTGGCGGCATCGCAGGATAAGTCTGCCTGATCATGGCGGTGTTCTGCGGCTCTGCGTCAGCGCTCAGTGCAGGATCGTTACGCTGCAACGCGGCTCGGACTTCCCGGTTTTCCGAATTCGCTCAGGCGAAATCGTCGGGCGATAGTTCGATCGGACTGCCGTGCGGCGCGCGGCCGGCGGCGCGGTTCCACGCGTTGCGGTAGCGCGCCAGCGTCTCTCCGGTCGCGACTCCGTTCTCCGCCACCAGGCGCTCGAGCGTGGCGAGCCAATGCAGGTAGTAGGTCTCGCCGGTATCCGGGTCGCCGGCGGCCTGCGCCCGCTTGATCTCGTCTGCCAGGGTCGCCGCCCACTCGGTCCAGGTGAAGAGGCCGCGCTGATGCAGGGCCAGCGCCATGGCGAAGGCTTGCGCCTCCCACGGCTCGCGGAACACCGGGCCCTGATCGCCACGCGGGATGCCGGACACGGCCTCGGTGGCGCAGTGCTCTGCGGCCGGATCGACCGTCATGTCAGGCCGGGTCCAGGTACGGCTCGAAAGCCTCGATCGAGACCGTCAAGGTCGGGTCGGTGTTCGCCCCCCAGAGGTGCTGGCCGTCGAACACGACCGTGTAGAGCCACTGCGGATCCTCGCCCCGGCCGGTGATGATCGAGTCAGGCAAGACGTGGCAGCCGCGCACCGCCTCGACGACTCCTTCACGGCCACGCGCGTAGCGTGGAAGGCGGGTGTGGCTCCGCGGGTTGATGTTCTTCGTGCGCACCCGGTCGCCTGGCTTGAACCGGGCCTGCTGGCTGGGCGGGCGGCCGAAGGCGCCGCGCTTGAACGAGTGACCGATATCGTCCTTCGTCATGACCCGTGCGACGGGCTTGCCTGGACGGAGGGCGTGGCCGGCAGCGAGCTCATCAGCATTGATCAGTCCTCGCTCGAGGACGCAGCGCTCCATTCCCAAGCCCCATCGCTGATAGTAGGACGCCGACAGGTAGACCTGGGCGGGCAGCTGTTCCTGCGCGTCGCGCGACATGTCGATGTTCCAGGCGCGCGTGAACCTCATGGCGTGCTGCATGGCCAGCACGCGCCCCTCCCAGGAAGCATGGAACGGGGGCTCGTTCGGCTCGGGCTGGACCTTGCCGAAGCCGTGCATGCCCCCCATGTCGTGCACACCGTTCATGCCGAAATCTCCTCGGGCCGCCTGGGCAGGCCGGTACCGATCATGCAGTCGCGGGTCACGAGGGAGGCCAGGCGCTCCTCGCTCCAGCCGTCGGTGCCGGCCGGGCGCGGCGGCAGCACGATGAAGCGGGTTTCGGCCGTCGAGTCCCACACGCGGATCTCGATGTTCGCCGGCAGGGTCACGCCGAAGTCCGCGAGCACGCCGCGCGGGTCCATCACGGCGCGCGAGCGGTAGGGCGCCGCCTTGTACCAGACCGGGGGCAGGCCGAGCACGTCCCACGGGTAACAGGAGCACAGCGTGCAGACGACCATGTTGTGGCGTCCGGGGGTGTTCTCGACCGCGATCAGGTGGTCGCCCACACCGCCGGGAATGCCGAGCGCAGCGATCGCCTTTGTCGCATCCGCCAGTAGCGCGGCCTTGAACGTGGGATCGACCCAAGCCCGGGCGATGACACGGGCTCCGATGTGCGGGCCGGTCTTGGTCTCGTAGTGTTCGACGATGAGGTCGAGCACGGCCGGATCGACGTAGCCCTTCTCGGTGAGGATCGTTTCCAACGCACGCACGCGAAGCTGCGTTTCGGACAGCGCCGAGCCGTGGTCGTGGTGGTCGCCGTGATTGCCGGTGCTCATACGCATAATCTACCTCAGTCCTCCACCCGGGTGTAGTCGCACTGGCGCCGCCGTGCCTGGTGCGGCCGGACGCCCAATCGATGGACGATCGAACAGGCCAGACGTCGGTTGATGGATTGACCCCGGCGGCTGCATTCGGTTGTCGAAATAGTTGACGCCTGGAGCGGGCGGTCGCAGCTGGCGCGTTCGAGTGCGCGGCAGCGAGCGCTACGATCGCGCGGGGTGCTGCTCGCGAGTGTGAACGACACCTTCGGGTCGGCAGCGCCAGTTCAAGGCCGGCGGTAGCAGTCGCTGGCCAGTCCCCGTCGCCGACGGGTCAACGCCGGTCCAGCCAACCGCCAGTGAAGGACGGGTTCGAAGGCGCAGCGGACGTTCGCCCCGGAAGACGATCAGCGACCGGTCTCGGCAACCGCCGTCGTTCGGCGGCCGAATCTGAACGGCGGCAGCCAGTCTGAAGCGGTAGTTGCCCTGTGCGTCGCGGCCGGCGTATCTTGGCCGCAAGTGTGAGTTCGCGGCGTCGCCCGTAAGCCGGCATTCGCGACAAGCACGCAGTTGTTGAGCGACAGCTATCGGCGCGGACCGCCAAAGTTCGGACTCGGCGATGGGCGGCCGGTAGCGAACAGCGGCTTCCCGGCG
>JBBRRW010000244.1:0-4887 GCA_038245975.1 Burkholderiales bacterium | reverse complement strand
TTGTCGGCGAGGCCGTGCGCGATGCTCGCGAGCGTCTTCATCGAACACGGCGCGACCACCATGCCGAGCGTCGCGAACGAACCGCTGGCGACGGTGGCGCCGATGTCGCGCGAACTGTGGACCACGTCGGCGAGCCGCTCGATGTCGGCGCGGCTCATGTCGAGTTCCTGCAGCGCCGTCAGGCCGCCCGCCGACGACAGCACCAGATGCGACTCGCAGTCGGCGATGCCGCGCAGCGCTTCGAGCAGGCGCACGCCATAGATCGCACCGCTGGCGCCGGTGATGGCCACGATCAGGCGGCGCGGGTGGGTCTGGTCCAAGCGAGGCTCCGGGAGGTGAGGTACGGGGCGCGACGACGGTTGCCGCGGCGCTCGATGGTAGCCGCACGCGGCGGCTCGAAACGATTCGCCCCATGGCGATCGTCGCTCGGCGTGATGCCGAGGTGCGGGCGGAAGCGCGAGAAGCATCCCGGCGAAGCGAACCGGCCGAAGCGGCCCTGGAAATTCCAGCCTGCCGACGACACGGGACGGAGGCGTTGCCGGGGTGTTCTGAGCTGGGGCGATAAGATACCCGGGCCGGGTCGGTTCTCGACCTAGCGTCTACCCGCAGAAAACTGGCCGCGCGCGTGTCCCGGCGCCCGCGGTTCCCATCCTGTACGACTCACGGAAACGATGACCTGGTCGACCCTTCCGCGCGACACCGAAGGCCGCCTGCGCGCGGCCTTGCACGAACGTCCCGTGACCTTCGTGCCGACGACCCGACGACCGCGCACGCGATGAACGACCCCGCCCCGCCGCTGCTGGCCGTGCGCGACCTGCGCACCCACTTCCGCACCGACGACGGCGTCTTCCCCGCCGTCGACGGCGTCAGCTTCTCGGTCGACGCCGGCCGCACGCTCGCGATCGTCGGTGAATCGGGCTGCGGCAAGAGCGTCACCGCGCTGTCGATCATGGGTCTGGTGCCGGACCCGCCCGGACACATCGCCGGCGGCTCGATCCGCCTCGCCGGCGCCGAACTGGTCGGCGCGCCCGAGCGCACGCTGCAGGACCTGCGCGGCAACGACATCGCGATGATCTTCCAGGAGCCGATGTCGTCGCTGAACCCCGCATTCACGATCGGCGAGCAGATCGTCGAAGGGCTGCTGCGGCATCGCGCGATCGATCGATCGCAGGCGACCGAGCAGGCGCTCGCGATGCTGCGCAAGGTGCGCATGCCGGCGCCCGAGCAACGCTTCCACGAGTATCCGCACAAGCTGTCGGGCGGCATGCGCCAGCGCGCGATGATCGCCATGGCGCTGGCCTGCGAGCCGCGGCTGCTGATCGCCGACGAGCCGACCACGGCGCTCGACGTGACCATCCAGGCGCAGATCCTGGCGCTGATGCGCATGCTGCAGGACGAGACCGGCACCGCGATCGTCCTGATCACGCACGACCTCGGCGTCGTCGCCGAAGTCGCCGACGACGTGCTGGTGATGTACCTCGGCCGCGTGGTCGAGCGGGCGCCGGTGCGCACGCTGTTCGAGACACCGCAGCATCCGTACACGGTCGGGCTGCTCGGCTCGATCCCGCGCATGGACGTGCAGCGCACGCGCCTGGCCGCCATCGAAGGCCAGGTGCCGAACCCGCTGCGACGGCCGCCGGGCTGCGCGTTCTCGGACCGCTGTCCGTTCGCCGACGCGCGGTGCCGCACGGAGCCGCCCGCTCTGCGCGACCTCGGCGACGGCCATCTGTCGGCCTGCTGGAAGGCGCCGCTCGATCCGCGCGTGCTGATGGCCGACCTGCACGAGGTCGCCGCCGCATGACGCCGCTGCTGCGGATCGAAGGGCTCGTCAAGCACTTCCCGGTGCGCCGCGGGCTGCTGGGACGCGTCGGCGGCGCGGTGCGCGCGGTCGACGGCATCGACCTCGAACTCGTGGCCGGCGAGACCGTCGGCGTGGTCGGCGAGTCGGGCTGCGGCAAGTCCACCTTCGGCCGTCTGGCGCTGCGGCTGATCGAGCCGAGCGCCGGCCGCGTGATCTTCGAAGGTCGCGACCTCGGCACCCTGGATGCGGCCGGACTGCGTGCGCAGCGCCGCACGATGCAGATCATCTTCCAGGACCCGTACGCGTCGCTGAACCCGCGCATGACAGTGAGCCAGACGCTGACCGAGCCGCTGCTGCTGCACGGGTTGCACGCGGGTCGTCATCGCGAGCGCGTCGCCGAGCTGCTGCAGACCGTGGGCCTCGGCACTCAGCATGCGCAGCGCTACCCGCACGAGTTCTCGGGCGGCCAGCGGCAGCGCATCGGTATCGCGCGCGCGCTCGCGGTCGAGCCGCGGCTGATCGTCTGCGACGAGGCGGTGTCGGCACTCGACGTGTCGGTACAGGCGCAGGTCGTCAACCTGCTGCAGGACCTGCAGCGACGCTTCGGCATCGCCTACCTGTTCATCGCGCACGACCTCGCGGTGGTCAAGCACATCGCGGCGCGCATCGCGGTGATGTACCTCGGCCGCATCGTCGAGCTGGCACCGAAGGACGCGCTGTTCGCCGAGCCGCGCCATCCGTACACGCAGGCGCTGCTGTCGGCGATCCCGTTGCCCGATCCGGTGGCGTCGTCGAGTGTCCGACGCGAGCGCGTGCTGCTGGCCGGCGACGTGCCGAGCCCGCTGAACCCGCCCGCCGGCTGCCACTTCCATACGCGCTGTCCGCATGCGCGCGAGCGCTGCTCGCGGGACGCGCCGCCCCTCGAAGTGCAGGACGGCCACGCGGTCGCCTGCCACTTCTGGCGCGAAATCGTCGCGCCGCGTGCAATACCGCGCGATCTCGCGCGTTCACCCGGCCAGGTGCGCCTCGAAGCGCTGCAGTCCGCGTTCGTCCGCACCGCGCCGTCGCTCGACCCATCCGTCCCGCTTCCCGTCACCCCTCTCCCGGAGCCCCTGCCATGAAGTCCTTCCGCCGATCCTTCCGGTGTCTCCTGCTGTGCGCGCTGTCGTGCGCGGTCCTGCCGGCCGTCGTGCACGCGCAGACGCTGCGCATCGGCCTCGCCGAGGACCCCGACGTGCTCGACCCGACGCTCGCGCGCAGCTTCGTCGGCCGCATCGTGTTCGCGTCGCTGTGCGACAAGCTGCTGGACATCGACGAGAAGCTCAACATCGTTCCGCAGCTCGCGACCGCCTACGAGTGGTCGGGAGACGGCAAGACGCTGACGATGAAGCTGCGGCCCGACGTGACCTTCCACGACGGCTCGGCCTTCGACGGTGCCGCGGTCAAGTTCAACATCGAGCGACACAAGAACCTGCCCGGTTCCAACCGTCGCGGCGAGCTGGCCCCGGTCGCGAGCGTCGACGTGCTCGATCCGCTGACGGTGCGCTTCAACCTGTCGGCGCCGTTCTCGCCGCTGCTCGCGCAGCTTGCCGATCGTGCGGGCATGATGGTGTCGCCGAAGGCCGCGCAGGCCGAAGGCGAGCGCTTCGGCGCGAAGCCGGTGTGCTCGGGCCCGTTCAAATTCGTCGAGCGCATCGCGCAGGACCGCATCGTGCTCGAACGCTTCCCAGCCTACTGGAACAAGGACGCGATCCACTTCGACAAGGTGGTCTACACGGCGATCATCGATCCCACCGTGCGGCTCGCGAACCTCAAGTCCGGACAGTTCGATTTCATCGAGCGCGTGGCCGCCAGCGACATCGGCAAGCTCGAGGCCGAGAAGAAGTACAAGGTCGCGCGCGTGACCGAGATCGGCTATCAGGGCATCACGATCAACCTCGCCAAGAGCGAGCAGGCGCAGAAGAACCCGCTCGGGCGCGACGCCCGCGTGCGCGAAGCTTTCGAGCTCGCGCTCGACCGCCAGGGGCTGGTGCAGGTCGTGATGGACAACGAGGCCACGGTCGGCAACCAGTGGGTCGCACCCACCAACCCGTACTACGCGAAGAACGTGCCGGTACCCAGGCGCGACATCGCGCGCGCCAAGGCCTTGCTGAAGGAAGCCGGCGTGCCGAACCCGAGCTTCACGCTGGTCACGCCGACGACCTCGGACGCGCAGCGCCTCGCGCTGGTGGTGCAGGCCATGACCCGCGAGGCCGGCTTCGACGTGAAGATCCAGTCGACCGAGTTCGCGACGTCACTGAACATGGCCGACAAGGGCGACTACGAGGCCTACGTCCTCGCGTGGAGCGGCCGCGCCGACCCCGACGGCAACCTGTTCAGCTTCTACGGCTGCAAGCAGCCGCTCAACTACCCCGGCTACTGCAGCCCCGAGACCGACGCACTGCTGAACCAATCGCGGTCGCTGCGCGATCCGGCCGAGCGCAAGAAGGTCTTCGAGCAGATCGCGGCGCGCGTGCTGAAGGAGCGCGGCATCGTCTATCTGTATCACCGCAACTGGCTGTGGGCGTACAGCCCGAAGCTGACCGGCGTGCGCACGATCCCCGACGGGCTGCTGCGGGTGAGCGGGTTGAAGCTGGGGTCGTGACCTTGTCGGCTCGTGTCGGAATGCTCTCTCCAGGTCATCCCGGCGCAGGCCGGGACCCACGTTGCTCGTTCGTCGATCAAGCACGAAATTGGGCCCGGGCCTTCGCCGGGGCGACGGGTGAGGAAGGTGTTGCCGGATCTGAAACCGTCCCTTCGGGTCGTGCAGCATGAGTGCATTAGCGCCACTGGGTTCCACCTCGGTTCCCAACCGACGCCGGGGCATGGTTTTCGCAGGAACGACGAGATGAACGAGGCGCCATGTTCGACTACCTGATCAAGCGGCTGGCCACGATCGTTCCGACGCTCGTGTTCGTGTCGATGCTGATTTTCGGGCTGCAGCAACTGCTGCCCGGCGATCCGGCGCAGGTGCTGGCCGGCGAGGAGCAGGACCCGACCGTCATCGCCTACCTGCGCACCAAGCTGCACCTCGACGAGCCGCTGCC
>JBBRRW010000243.1:0-4910 GCA_038245975.1 Burkholderiales bacterium | reverse complement strand
GGACCAGCCGCGCGTCCAGCCAGCGCAGCAGTCCGAACCGGCCGAGCCACGCGAAGAAGGTGGTCATCCCGATCCACAGCCATTCTTCGAACAGGAACAGCAATGCGCCGACGAACAGCAGCGCGGTGCGCAGCGGTCCGCCGGCGGGATGACGAGTCGTTCGCGATGCGATGCTCATCGCTGGGCCACGGGATTCGCTGCTAGACTCGCGCCGCTCGAACAGACCGGTGTCTTCACAGTTCCCATCTTCGTGCTCATCGAATGAACAGCGCCGAACAGAAGCGCGCGGCCGCGGCTGCGGCGCTCGCATGGGTCGCCCCGCGATTGCGTCGCGATCTGGTGCTGGGCATCGGAACGGGTTCGACGGCCGATCATTTCATCGATCTCCTCGGGCCTCATCGGGCTTCCTTCGCCGGCGCCGTCGCAAGTTCGAGCCGAAGCGCCGAGCGACTGGCCGGTTTGGGTGTGACGATCTACGACCTCAACGACGTCGGGGAGTTGCCGATCTACGTCGACGGTGCCGACGAGATCAATGCGCGACTCGAGATGACGAAGGGCGGCGGCGGTGCGTTGACCCGCGAGAAGATCGTGGCGGCCGCCGCTGCAGTATTCGTCTGCATCGCGGATTCGTCAAAGCGCGTCACGGCGCTCGGCAAGTTTCCGCTACCGGTCGAGGTGATCCCGATGGCCCGTGCACAGGTCGTGCGCGCGCTGACGGATCTCGGGCGGCACGAAGCGCTCGGCGAATCGTCGATCGCGGTCCGCGCCGCGGCCGACGGGCACGCCGTCGTGACCGACAACGGCAACCTGATCGTCGATGTCTCGGGATGGACGATCGCCGAGCCGCGCCGCATCGAGCCGCTGATCGGTGGCATCGTCGGCGTGGTCGAGTCCGGCCTGTTCGCTCTGCGCGGCGCCGACGTGCTGCTGCTCGCGGGCGGCGACGGCGTCGAGACGATCGGCCGCCCTCGCTGACGACGGGACGTCGATCGTGGCAACGAAACTGTCATCTGGAGGGTCTACGCTCCCGCGGGCCCCGGCGCCCCGAATGCGGGACCCACGCGTCGACCGTGCCCTGCCTCGTGTAACACCTTAGAATGTCCCTCATGCCCGAACATACCTCCAAGCAATTCGATTCCGAGCTCGAATCGGTCCGTTCCAGCGTCCTGCGCATGGGCGGTCTGGTCGAGGAACAGATCATGCGCGCCGTCGAGTCGCTCGCGTCGGGCGACATGGCCCTCATCGAGAGCGTCGTCGAAGGCGACAGGGTGGTCAACCGGATGGAGGTAGAACTCGACGAGCGCTGCAGTCACATCGTCGCGCGCCGCCAGCCCACCGCAGGCGACCTGCGGATGCTGATGACGGTCGTCAAGATGATCACCGACCTCGAGCGCATCGGCGACGAAGCCCAGAAGGTTGCGCGGATGGCCCGCATGATCCACGAGGCCGAGCGGGCGCACATGCCGCGCGTGGAACTGGCGCACATCGCCGATGCCGCCATCGAGATGCTGCGCAAGGCGCTCGATTCGTTCGCGCGCCTCGATCCGATCGCGGCGGCGCAGGTGGTCCGCGACGACCTCGCGCTCGACGACGAGTACCGCGCCATCCTGCGTCAGCTCATCACGTTCATGATCGAGGATCCGCGCACCATCTCGCGGTCGATCGAGATCCTCACGATCGTCAAGGCGCTCGAGCGCATCGGCGACCACGCGAAGAACATGTGCGAGTACACGGTCTACATGGTCAAGGGGCGCGATGTCCGCCACATCAGCGTCGAGGACCTCGAACGCGAGGCGGCCGAGTAGCGCTGCACGCAACGACCCGGACGTTATCCCGGCGAAGGCCGGGACCCACTCATCATGGCCACCCAAATTAGGTCCCGGCCTTCGCCGGGATGACATATCCCATTCAATTCCATCACGTGCTGGGCGGCACGTATCCCGTCGCCATGTCGGCCCCCTCGCCGAAGAAATGGCGTTCCATCTGGGTCGCGAGGTACTTGCGGGCGCGCACGTCGGCCAGGTTCAGCCGGTTCTCGTTGACCAGCATGGTTTGCTGCTTGAGCCATGCGGCCCACGCCTCTTTCGAGACGCTTTCGTAGATGCGCTGGCCGAGCGGTCCGGGGTAGGGCGCGAAATCGAGCCCCTCCGCCTCGCGGCCCAGCTTGATGCATTGAACGGTTCTGCTCATGGACGTTCCTCTGTAAACTCCTGCGGTGATTTTACTGCGCGGCGCGTTTCAGCCTCTCCGGGACTGGAAGTGGATGACCCGGCAGAGCGACGAAAGCTGCAAGAACACGGATGAGCGAACCGGAAGTTCCCACCAAGGCCAGGCCCAAATCCCGGCCGCGTGTCCGCGCGGCGCGCGTGACGCACCGTCCCGACAGCAAACTGGCAGACACCGACGACCTCGCCGCCCTCGAGCGGGACCTCAAGACCATCGAGCGCGAGAAGGAGAGGCTGTCGCACGAGCTGCACGACGGCCTCGGCCAGCATCTGACCGGCATCGCGTTCCTCGCGAAGGCGCTCGCCAACCGCCTCGAGGACCGCGACGCGCCGGAGACCGGCGACGCCAAGCAAATCGCTGCGCTGACCAACCAGGCGATCTCCAACACGCGCGCGCTGGCACGCGGGCTCCGGCCGGTCGGTCCCGAAGACAACGCGTTCGCGTTCGCGCTGTCGGTGCTGGCGCGGGACGTATCCACCATCTACGGCATCCAGTGCAGCTTCAACGCCGACGGCACGATTCCGGTCGCCAGTCGCATGGCTGCGCACCACCTTTTCAGAATCGCCCAGGAAGCCGTGCACAATGCGGTCAAGCACGGCGCCGGGGGCAAGATCCTGGTCGATCTGCGTGAAGAGGACGAGGCCATCATCCTGACGGTGGCGAACCGCGGGACGCTGGCCGCGGCAGTCGAAGCGGCCGAGGGGATCGGCATCTCCAGCATGCGCAACCGGGCCAAGTTACTGGGGGCGCGGCTCGACATCACGCAGGTCGGCAAGGAAGTATCGGTCCGTGTGGCTCTCGACAAAAAAGCAGCGCAAATGATGCGCGAACCAGGGAAGAATCTATGAACGACGTGACATCCACGATCAGCCAGTTGCCCGTCAAGGCTCGCATCCTGATCGTCGACGACCACGTGATCGTCCGGCAGGGCATCGCCCAGCTCGTCAATCGCGAACCCGATCTCGATGTGTGCCAGGAAGCCGGCGATGCGGATTCGGCCATCGCCGTGCTGCGCGAGACCCAGGTCGATCTCGCCATCGTCGACATCTCGCTGCCCGGCACGTCGGGCATCGAACTGGTCAAGCTGATGCGCGATGCGCAGCCGCAACTGCCGGTGCTGGTCATGAGCATGCACGACGAGGCGCTGTATTCGGATCGTGCCTTCCGTGCCGGCGCCAAGGGCTACGTGATGAAGCAGGAGGCGACCGAGAAGCTGCTCGCCGCGATCCGCAAGATCCTCAACGGCGGCGTGTACGTCAGCGACCGCATGCAGACCGTGATGGTCCAGCGCTTCCTCAACAGCGGCGTCGACGAGACGGTGTCGTTCATCGACAACCTCACCGATCGTGAATTCGAGATTCTTCGAATGATCGGGCAGGGACTCACGGTGGCCGAGATCGCCGACAAGCTCGGCCGCAGTGCGAAGACGGTGGAGGCGCATCGCGCCAACCTGCGCGAAAAGCTCGGGCTCAAGCGCGCCGCCGAACTGGCGCGTTTTGCGACACAGTGGGTCGAGCGCGGCAACTGACGCACTCGCTGCGGCACACCGGACCCGCGTGCACGAAGAATGATCGGGTCATGTCCGCGAAGGTCTGCGCCGCGCGACGGACTGCTCCACGCGATCGACGTACGAGATCGTTGTAGCCGATTTGCCGGCCACTGGTCGGTCTTTTCAAGGGGAGCAGTCCAATGAAGCAGCGCGAGCGGGTGCGATTGAGGGAGGAAGCTTCGGTGCGCGGCGCGGCGAGCGGGTCGCGTTCGGCGGGTCGACTGGTGCGCGGCGCGTCCCTGTCGATGATCATCGCGATCACCAGTCTTGGGTTCGGTGCCCTTACGGCACGGGCGGCGGACGTGCCGCAGAAGCTGCCGGCCGTCACCGTGACCGGCGAGAAAAGCGCCACGGCGTCGCCGGGCGAGGTCGCCTACGCCGATGCCATGTTCAAGAAGCTCGACAAGGCCAGCCGCTACCCGACCGGCCGCGAAGCGAGCCTCGACCGCCCCAGCGGGACCGCGAAGGTGTGGGTCGAACTGCAGCGCAGCGGCAAGGTCGTCGGTCACGGCGTCGAGCAGTCGTCGGGTTCGCCGCTGCTCGACCAGATGGCCGTCAACCTCGTCACGCGGGCCAAATACGCATCGCTGCCGCAGGACGTCTGGACCGGCGAGACCAGGCATCGCTTCGTCGCGAGCTACAAGTTCGACGGCGCTGCGATGACGGCGGGTGCGCCGGCCAAGGGCAAGGCTGCGGGCAAATAGGGATGCGCCAGGCTGCCGCTGTCGGGTCGGAGGAATGCGCGACCGGACGGCGATCGCCTGTCGCCCCGAAGCCCCCCGCGGGGATGCTGAATTACGACCGGTAATAGATCACCGGATCGATGTGAATACGTGGGCGATTCGTTGGCTGGTTCCGCGCAATCTGAAGGGGTCGGCAGATGTCGACATCCTTCAAGAGGTGGACCATGAACCGCGTATTGTCGAACCTGCGGCCCGGACGGCCGTTCTTCTTCCTTTCCCTCGTCGAAAACGCCGCACGCATTGCCGTGGCGGGACTGCTGACCTGCGTCGCAGCCGGGCCGGCCCATGCGGCCGACGAGATCCAGACCGGACCCGCGGTCGTCGCCGTCGGCGCCAGCATGCCGGCCGAGACCGCCTTCGTGAATGGCATGCACGCCCAGCTCGACCGGGCG
>JBBRRW010000242.1:0-4950 GCA_038245975.1 Burkholderiales bacterium | reverse complement strand
GACGGTCGCGACGCCGATGGCCGCCACCGTCGTCGACGTCGCGGTCGCCGTCGGCGATGCGGTCCGCACGGGCGACGTCGTCGCCATCGTCGAGGCGATGAAGATGGAGCACGAGCTGCGGGCCGCCATCGACGGGACCGTCGTCGCGGTCTTCGTCGCGGCCGGCGATGTCGTCGATGCCGACATGGCGGTGATGCGCATCGATGCGACGTCGCGGACAACGCCTGTCGCCGCGGCGGCCGCCACGCCGACCGAGCCCGACATCCCGAGCGGCCTCAGGCCCGAGCTCGCCGCGGCGCTGCTGCGGCACGGCTACACGCTCGATGCGGCGCGCCCGCAGGCGGTCGCGAAGCGCCATGGCCTCGGGCTGCGCACCGCGCGCGAAAACATCGCGGACCTGTGCGACCCCGACAGCTTCGTCGAGTACGGCGCGCTCGCGGTCGCCGCGCAGAGCCTGCGCCGCACCGTCGACGACCTGATGCGCAATACGCCGGCCGACGGGATGGTCACCGGCATCGGCACCATCAACGCCGCGCAGTTCGACGACGACGCCGGCTGCGGCACGCGCTGCGTGGTGATGGCCTACGACGCGACCGTGCTCGCCGGCACGCAGGGCCATCGCAATCACCAGAAGACCGATCGCATGCTCGGCATCGCGCACGACGAGTGGCTGCCGGTGGTGCTGTTCGCCGAAGGCGGCGGCGGGCGGCCCGGTGACGTCGACCTGCCGATCGTCGCGGGCCTGCACGTGCCGACCTTCGCGAGCTACGCACGGCTCGCGGGTCGCGTGCCGGTGGTGGCCATCGTCGCCGGTCGCTGCTTCGCTGGCAACGCGGCGCTCGCGGGATGCAGCGACGTACTGATCGCCACCCGCGGCAGCAACATCGGCATGGGCGGCCCCGCGATGATCGAAGGCGGCGGCCTCGGCGTCTTCACGCCCGAGCAGGTCGGCCCGTCCGACGTGCTCGACCGCAACGGCGTGATCGACCTGCTGTGCGACGACGAGGCTGCGGCCGTGGTCGCTGCGCAGCGCTACCTCGGCTACCTGCAAGGAACCTCGAAAAGCTGGACCGCGGCCGACCAGCACACGTTGCGCGACGCGCTGCCGGTCAGTCGCGTGCGCGCCTACGACGTGCGGCCGATCGTCGAGACGCTGGTCGATACCGGCTCGCTGCTCGAGCTGCGTCCCCGCTTCGGCGCCGCACTGCTGACCTGCCTCGCGCGGATCGAAGGGCGATCGATCGGCCTGCTGGTCAGCCAGTCGGCGGACGGCGGCGGCGCGATCGACGGCGATGCCGCCGACAAGGCCGCGCGCTTCATGGACCTGTGCAACACCCACGGGCTGCCGATCGTCTCGCTGATCGACACGCCGGGCTTCATGGTCGGGCCGGACATCGAGGCGCGCGGCCAGGTGCGTCATGCCGGCCGCCTGTTCATCGCCAACGCGCGGCTGACCGTGCCGCTGATCGCGGTGGTGCTGCGCAAGGCCTACGGGCTGGGGGCGATGGCGCTGACCGGCGGCGGCTTCCACGCGGCGGCGGCGATCGTCGCGTGGCCCACCGGCGAGTTCGGCGCGATGGGTCTCGAAGGCGCGGTGCGGCTCGGCTATCGCAAGGAACTCGAGGCCGCCGCCGAGGGGCCCGAGCGCGACGCGCTGTACGACCGTCTGGTCGCGTCGCAGTACGAGCGCGGCAGCGCGCTCAACATGGCGGCGACGCTGGAGATCGATGCGGTGATCGATCCGGCCGAGACGCGCGCCTGGATCGTGAAGCGCCTCGCGCCGCGCCGTCACTCGGCGCAGTAACGACGCACAGCAGGTCGGTTCTGCGCAAGCACTCAAGCATGCTGCGTCGCTGATGGAACGACTGCGACGGCGGGAGTCGAACAGCTTTTCCACGGATGCGAAGGAGCAGGCGATGGGCGACGGGTACCGCACGGACGGTCCGACACGCGACGAGATCGACGCGATGCCGGGCGCGGTCGTGATCGACTTCGGCACCGACGGGTGCGGCTACTGCCAGGCGGCGAAGCCGCTGGTGGAGAACGCGATCGCCGATTTCCCGGGCATCGCGCACGTCCGCATCGAGGACGGCAAGGGGCGCCCCGCCGGACGATCGTTCGGCGTGCAGCTCTGGCCCACGCTGATTTTCCTGGTCGACGGGCGCGAGGTCGACCGCGTCGTCCGTCCGGCCAGCGCCGCCGAGGTCAGTCGCGCCCTCGCCGAGATGACGGACTCGGCGCAGAGCGACGGCTAGCGTCGACCGGAAGGTCGCCGACCGCACGCGGGCCGCTCCCGTCGCCGTATCAGCGCGCGCCTCATGGCGGCATCGACGCATCGCGTGCATCGTCGCGGCTTCCGCGCACGCACGAGCGGCCGCGGTTCCGGAGAACGACGATGACGAAAGCCGACGATGGGGAGGCGAACGGCGCCCCGGGACGCAATGCCTCGCAGGCCGAGGAGTCGTCGGTCGACGTCACCGCCGAGGAAGAGAGCAGCATCCGCGAGCACATGCCGCACCGCGCGCCGGTGCTGTTCGAGATCATCCGGCGCAATGGCCAGGAAGAGATCGAACGGTCGCTGCTGGCGCTGTGGTGGTCGGGTCTGGCCGCCGGCCTGAGCATCGGCTTCTCGGTGCTGGCGCCGGCGATGCTGCGGCGTTACCTGCCGCCGGGCGAGTGGACGCCGATCGTCTCGCAGCTCGGCTACAGCGTCGGCTTCGTGATCGTCATCCTGAGTCGCCAGCAGCTCTTCACCGAGAACGTCATCACCGCGGTCGTGCCGGTGATGGCCAAGTCGCACCTGCACAACCTGCTGCTGATGCTGCGGCTGTGGGCCATCGTGCTGGTCGCCAACGTCGTCGGGGCGACGCTGTTCGCGGTGTTCCTGCGCTACGGCGGCGCGATCGACGCCGACCTTGCCAGGGCGATCCACGGCGTCAGCGAACACCTGCTGCACGCCGTGCCGATGGAGACGATGGGACGGGCGATGGTCTCCGGCTTCCTGATCGCGTCGCTGGTCTGGATCCTCGCCGGCATCGAAGGCTCGGGCCTGGCGATCATCGTGCTGGTGACCTACCTGATCGCGCTCGGCAATTTCGACCACGTGGTGGCCGGTTCGGTCGAGGCGGCCTACCTCATCCTCGAAGGCGAGCAGAGTCTCGGCCAGGCGTTCGGCGGCTTCTTCCTGCCGACGCTGGCCGGCAACCTGATCGGTGGCACCGCGATCTTCACGCTGCTCGCGTACGGGCAGATCCACGAAGAGCTGCAGAGGGCGGGCCACGGCGACGTCGCCGGCCGGTCGACGCACGGCGGCGAGCCGGTTCCCGTACAAGCCGGCGCCGGACCGAAGACCCCCCGCGCCGGGAGTGGCAAGCAGACGACGACGCGCGCACGCCGCTGACGGGCAGGACTCGGGTCAGCAGGTCCCGCAGCAGCCACAGGTCGAGGAAGCCTTCCCTCAGCACCTGACCGGCGATTGTCGCGGTGAAGGTCGAACGCGGACCGGCCGCCAGCAGCGCGATGCCGAACGGATCGGCAAGATCGACATCGCGACGCTACAGAAGGCACGCGAAGGTCGAATGCCGCCCCCGGGCGGACCGGCGCGTCGCAAAATAGGTGCGCGGTCGTGTCGATCCGGACCGCGCCCTTTCGTCGAACTTTCAGGAACGCGCATTGCGAACCTTTCACCGAGGAGACCCACGATGTCCACGACCACCGTCACACCCATCCCCGACGGGATGCACACGATCACGCCGCACCTCGTCTGCGACGGCGCCGCCGACGCGATCGCCTTCTACGTCAAGGCCTTCGGCGCCATCGAGAGCGGCCGCCTGCCCGGACCGGGCGGCAAGCTGATGCACGCGCAGGTCCGCATCGGCGATTCCGCGCTGATGCTGGTCGATGCGTTCCCCGAGATGGGCGCGCTCGACCCGAAGGCGCTGAACGGCTCGCCGGTGACCATCCATCTGTACGTCGAGGACGTCGATGCGGTCGTCGCGCAGGCCGTCGCCGCGGGCGCGACGGTCACGATGCCCGTCGCGGACATGTTCTGGGGCGATCGCTACGGGCAACTGCGGGATCCGTTCGGACACCACTGGTCGATCGCGACCCACCAGCACGACCGGACGCCCGACGAGATGGCCGCCGCGATGAAGGCGATGTGATGCGGGGCGGCGTCGCTCGCGCTATACGAGAAAATCCAGCCAGGGAAACGGACATGATCATCGTGCTCGGCAGCGCCGTCGTACAGGAAGGCCGCATCGCGGAAGCGCTGACCCTGAGCGAGGCGCATGTCGCGCGGTCGAGGACGGAGCCGGGATGTCTCGCGCACGCCGTCCACCGGGACACCGGGAATCCGTCGCGCCTCGTGTTCGTCGAGCAGTGGGAGACCCGCGACACGCCGTGGGCGCATTGCGCGGTGCCGGCGTCGCGGGCCTTCGGGAAGGCGCTCGCCGGCCTGTCCGTCGGTATCCCGGCCATCGACCTGTACGAGGCCACGTCCGTTGCGTTGCCGCAGAGGGGCGCCGCCTGATCCGGGCGCGGCCGTGTCGTCGGATCGGCGCGTCCGTTCGATCGGGGAACGCGACCTGACCGTGGGGGTCCGCCCCGCGGTCTCGCCGGACGATTACGTCGCGTTCGCCGGTCTCGTCGTCGAATACGTCGACTGGTGCCGCGGGCGTTATCGGGATCTCGGCGGCTTCGTCGAAAGCGTCTTCGGGCACCAGTCGCTCGCCACCGAGCTGCAGGGCCTCTCCACGAAGTACGCGCCGCCGAGCGGCCGGGCCTTCCTCGCGTTCAGCGGCGGCCGGGTCAGCGGCTGCGGCGCCTACCGCCACCTGCCCGACGGCAGCTGCGAGATGAAGCGGCTCTTCGTCCCCGATCGAAGCCAGGGACACGGCGTCGGCCGGCGGCTCTGCGACGCACTGGTCGCGTCCGCCCGGGACGACGGCT
>JBBRRW010000241.1:0-4957 GCA_038245975.1 Burkholderiales bacterium | reverse complement strand
GGTGCGCATCCTCAAGTGGCTGACGCTCGCGCTGTTCGCCTATGTCGCGGTGATCCTCGCGGTCAACGTGCCGTGGCATCGCGCGGTCCTCGAATCGATGCGTCCGTGGGCCTTCGTGCCGGCCAACGTCTCGGCGACCGACTACGCGTCGACGGTGGTCGCGGTCTTCGGCACGACGATCAGTCCGTACCTCTTCTTCTGGCAGGCGTCGCAGGAAGTCGAGGACTCGCGACGGATGGGCGATACGCACGAACTGCGGCTGCATCCGGCCTACATCGCGGAGCATCTGTCGCGCATCAAGCAGGACACATGGTTCGGCATGACCTTCTCGAACCTCATCGCGCTGTGCATCGTGATCGCCACCGCGGTGACGCTGAACGAGCATGGCACCACGAACATCCAGACCTCGGCGCAGGCCGCCGAAGCGCTGCGGCCGGTCGCCGGTAACTTCGCCTTCTTCATCTTCGCGCTCGGCATCATCGGCACCGGCCTGCTCGCGGTACCGGTCCTCGCCGGCTCGGCCGCCTACGCGGTCAGCGAGCTGTTCGGCTGGAAGACCGGGCTGTCGCGCGGTTTCCACGAGGCACGCGGCTTCTACCTGATCATCATCGCGGCGACCGGCATCGGCTCGGCATTGAGCGTGCTGAACGTCGACCCGATCAAGGCGCTGGTGTGGAGTGCCGTCGTCAACGGCGTGATCTCCGTGCCGATCATGGCGGTGCTGATGCTGATCGGCCAGTCCGAGCGGCTGATGGGTCGCTACACCATCAGCGGCCGCCATCGCTTCTTCGGGTGGGCCGCGACCGTCGTGATGTCGGTCGCCGTCGTCGTGATGCTGGTCACGACGTTCATGCCGGGCTGAGCCCGACGACGAAAGGAATCGGATGTCCTACATGCTGCTGATGGTCGAGGATCCCGAACAACAGGAACAGCGGACCGACGACGGAGGGCGCGAGGTCTACGACCGCATGCTGCGCTTTGGCGAAGACCTGCAGAAGCGCGGGCTGCTGGTCGCCAGCGAGTCGCTCGCGGCCGACTACCGGCGCACGCAGTTCGGCGGCTGGCCATGGGCCGACGCCGGCCCCGTGCACGGACCGGAGCCACGTCGCTTCGCGAAGCACGGCGACGCCCGCGGCGGGCCGGTCACCGAGCGCGACTGAGCGCGCGGTCGGCGGACGGCTGCCGACCGGCTGGATCCGTGCACCGCAGCGCTGAAAAATGTTGGCCGGATCGGCCGCTGCGGATTAGACTCCGCAACGCTGCATCAGCCGCATCGCCGGTCGGTGTCCTGCTGTCGGACACGGCATCGATCGTCGATGACTAAATCTAGAACGACAGGGAGACAGATCATGCAAATTCGCTTTGGGCGCGGACGGCCCGTTCCTGCTTCACGTGCTCGCGGCCCGGGCATCGATCGAATCGCCCCGCGCGCCGCGCTGCTCTTCGCGGCCCTCGCGACGCTGCTTGCCGCGCCGCTGGTCGCGCAGGCATCGGGCGTCAGCGTCCGCTTCGATTTCGCGAGCACCGCGACCGCGCCGTTCCCGAGCGACCGCTACACGCGCATCGACTTCACGCAGAACACGTTCCGTCGCGTGCAGTTGCCCAAGCCCGACTGCACGGTGCGGCCTTCCGACTGTGCCGACATCGACGTGATCAACACGCTGGACGGCTTCAACACGCAGCCGCGGATCACGGTCCCGTTCACCGGCAACATCGACCTGTCCACCGTCAACAGCGACACGATCTACCTCGTCAATCTCGGGGACACGCTGAGCGGGCGGGGGATCGGGCAGAAGATCGGCATCAACCAGATCGCGTGGGACGTCGCGGCACAGTCGCTGGTCTTCGAAAGCGACGCGCTGCTCGACGAGCACACGCGCTACCTGCTGGTGATCACCGACGGCGTGCGCGACACGTCGGGGCATCGCATCGACGCGGGCCGCTTCGGCGAATGGCGCGAGCGTCCCGACCGCGACGACGATGACGGCGACCACGATCTGCGCGACTACCGCCGCGCCCTGCGCGACAGCGAGCGCCACGCGCACGACCGGTCGCACGTGGCCGCGCTGAGCCTCTTCACGACCCAGAGCATCAGCGCCGACCTCGCGAAGATTCATCGCCAGATCCAGGCGTCGCGGCCCGCAGCCATCGACTTCCGCATCGGCAACGGCGGCACCACGCGAGCGGTCTTCCCGGTCGCGAGTCTCGCCGGCATCCAGTGGAACCAGCAGACCGGCACGGCACCGTTGTTCACGACCTCGTCCGTGCCGATCTCGGCTCTCGAGGTGTTCCCCGGCGCCGTGGCGCGCGTCGCGTTCGGCCGCTTCCGTTCGCCGGACTACGAGAACGCAGCGAAGTACATCCCCGCCACCGGCACGCTGACCGGACAGCCGCAGCCGCAGGGCAGCAACGACCTGATCGTCGAGGTGTTCCTGCCGAGCGGACCGCGTCCCGCGGCCGGCTGGCCGGTCGCCCTTTTCGGACACGGCTTCACCGACAGCATGTACGGCGCCCCGTGGACCGTCGCATCGACGTTCGCGTCGAAGGGCATCGCCACGGTCGCGATCAGCGTCGTCGGTCACGGCGGCGGCGCGCTCGGGACGCTCCGCGTGCTGCCCGTCGCCGGCGCACCGGTGATCGTGCCGTCGGGCGGACGCGGCTTCGACCAGGACGGCAACGGCAAGATCGACTCGACCGAAGGCGTCAACGCCGCGGCACCCCGGACGATCATCTCCAGCCGCGACGGCCTGCGCCAGACCGTGGTCGACCTGATGCAACTGGTGCGCGAGATCCAGACCGGTGTCGACGTGGACGGCAACGGCAGCGTCGACCTCGATCGCAACAACATCTACTACGCCGGGCAGTCGTTCGGCGGCATCTACGGGACCATCCTGCTCGGCGTCGAAGGCGGCATCAAGGCCGGCGTGCCGAACGTCCCGGGCGGATCGATCACCGAGGTCGCGCGGCTCGGCCTGTTCCGCTTCCTGACCGCAGCCGCGCTTGCGACGCGCACGCCGCAACTGCTGAACCTGCCGCCGACGCCCGGGGTGCCGGTACCGTTCAATCTCAACTTCAACGAGAACATCCCGCTGCGTAACCTGGCGCCGGTGGTCGACAACGTGCCCGGGGCGAGCGCCATCCAGCTCGTGCTCGAGCGCAACGAGTGGGTGCAGCAGACCGGCAACCCGGTCAGCTACGCGCCGTTCATCCGCAAGGATCCGCTGCGCGGCAACGCGCCGAAGCCGGTGATCTTCCAGTTCGCCAAGGGCGACGGCACGGTGCCCAATCCAACGACCAGCGCGATCCTGCGCGCGGGGGCGCTGGCCGACCGCGCGACGTACTTCCGCAACGACCTCGCGTATGCCGCGACCGGCGGCAAGATCCCGAAGAACCCGCACACCTTCCTGACCAACATCGGGAGCGCGGCCGCCGCGCCGTTCGCGGTCGGCGCGCAACTGCAGATCGCCCTGTTCTTCGCCTCCGGTGGAACGCTGGTGATCGATCCCGATGGACCCGGTCCGTTCTTCGAGACGCCGATCCCGCTGCCGTTGCCGGAGACGCTCAACTACCTGCCTTGAACGTCGATATCCCGCCGCGCCGCACGGCGGCGGGATGCACGGCCTCGTGCGGCGGGCGGGCTCAATCGATCGCGGGGAGCGCGTCGAACGCGGCGCCGATGAAGTCGGTGAAGGCGCGCACGCGCACCGTCTTCTGGTGGCGCTGCGCATAGACCGCATACACGTCGGCGTCCGGCGTGACGTAAGCCGGCAGGACCTCGACCAGCCGGCCGCTGCGCAGGTAGCGCCGTACGTCCCATTCGGCGCGCAGCACGATGCCTTGCCCCGCGAGCGCCCAGCTCACGGCGATTTCGCCGTCGTTGGTGGTCAGCGAGCCGCGCACCTTCACCGCGGTCCAGTTGCGGCGCTGCGCCTTGGCGGGTGCGAAGCGCCAGACGCCGTAGGCGTCGTTGCCCTGGCGGATGCCGATGCACTGATGCTGCAGCAGATCCTGCGGCGCTTCGGGCGTGCCCGCCTTCGCGAGGTAGCGCGGCGACGCGCACAGCAGGCGGCGATTGGCCGCGAGCCGCTTCGCGATCACGCGCGCCTCGGGCGGCGTGCCGAAGCGGATGCAGATGTCGAACGCGTCGCCGGTGAACGGCGGCGGATGCGCCGACAGCTGCAGCTGCACGTCGACATCGGGATGCCGCGCGACGAAAGCCGAGACCACCGGCGCCACGTGCGTGCGGCCGAAGCCGAGCGTCGCGTTGATGCGCAGCAGGCCTTGCGGCCCGGCCCGCGCCTGCGACAGCTTCTCGTCGAGCCGCTCGACCTCGTCGAGGATGCGCCGCGCATGCTCGAGCAGCACGGTGCCCTCGGGGGTCAGGCTCATCCGCCGCGTGTTGCGGCTGATCAGCGTGAGCCCGAGGCGCGACTCCATCTGCGACAGCCGGCGGCTGACGGCCGCGGTCGTGACGCCGAGGTCGCGGGCGGCCGCGCTCAGGCTGCTGCTGGCCGCGAGCGCGACGAAGAACGGAAGTTCGCTGGGCTGGATGCGCATGGCGTCGTGGCGGGAGGTCGATCCTTAACCTGAAGTCAAGGATGCTTTACCTTGATTGTCGCCCACGAGCGGCGGTTCGTTCCGAGAATGCGCATCCCCGATCGACGAAAGACGCCATGAAGACCTATCGCATCGCGACCATCCCCGGTGACGGCATCGGCAAGGAAGTCGTCCCCGCCGGCCGCGATGTGCTCGCGGCCCTCGCCACCACGACTGCAGCGTTCCGCTTCGACTTCGTCGACTTCGACTGGGGCGGCGACTACTACCGCCGGCACGGCGTGATGATGCCGGCCGACGGACTCGACGCGCTGCGCGACGTCGACGCCATCCTCTTCGGCTCCGCGGGCGACCCCGACATCCCCGACCACATCACGCTGTGGGGCCTGCGGCTGAAGATCTG
>JBBRRW010000240.1:0-5094 GCA_038245975.1 Burkholderiales bacterium | reverse complement strand
GACGCGGCGATGCTCTCGCCCCGGATTCGGCACAGGTTTTATCTGAGCACTTTCGAGTTTCGACGCCGCGTCGAATCTTGCTCGGAGCGCGATACGCCCAATGCCGCGCAAGTTCGATGGTCAGCCGAACGCCGACAGGGATAACACGCACTGTTCTGCTGAAACGCGAATGCGCTCGGTCTCCATTGGCCATTCACGGCTTCGCGTGGACGCGAGGGAATGCACCAGGAGTGAAACCGCATGGAATTCGCTCTGCAATCGCCGAACTCGCTGTTTCGCCGATTCATTCAAATGCGACTCATGTTTCATCGCCAAGCGCCGAAAAAAAGAACGTTGTCGCGCAATCACGCAAAACCACGAACCCAGGAAGCAGATCCGATGAAACGCATTCTTTCGATTGGAATCGCCGCTCTTTCTTTTCTCGTCGCGCCGGCTTACGCCGACGACGACCATATCGCGCTGTTCAAGAACGTCTCGGGCACGATGAAGGTGGCGCGCAAGGACGCGGTGCTCGATGCGACTTCGGGCATGAACCTGTTCACGTCCGACCGCATCATCTCGTCGGCCGACGGCTCGGCCGGCGTCGTCTTCAAGGACGGCACGTTGGTCACCGTGGGTCCGTCGACCGAGATCCATCTGCGCGACTACGCGTTCGAGCCGAAGAACGCGAAGTACGAGTTCTCGATGTACCTCGCGAAGGGCACGGCGATCTATTCGTCGGGCAAGATCGGCAAGCTGTCGCCCGAATCGGTTCGTGTGGATACGCCGACCGCGACCGTCGGCGTGCGCGGCACGCGCTTCATCGTCACGGCGGAATGACCATGCGCAGGACCTCGCTGACGGCCGCGCTGGCGTTCGCGATCGGCCTCTGTCTCGCCGGGTGCGCGACGGTCCCGCCGGTCCGGCTCGCGAAGACCACGGTGGTCCTGATGCCCGACGAGGACGGCAACGTCGGCGCGGTGACCGTGACGACGAGCACCGGGGCGCGCCGCATCGACCAGGCCTACGCGGCCGCGACGGTGGAAGGGTCGGGCACGCAGCCGAGCGACCCGGCGCTGATCGGTCGCGCTTCGGTCGACGGCACCTACGGCGCGCTGATCCAGGCGCAGCCGCCGAAGCCACGCTTCTTCATCCTCAACTTTCTGCTCGACCGGACGGTGCTGACCGAAGAGTCGAAGGCCATGCTTCCCGCCGTGCTGCAGGCGATCCGCGAGCGCAAGCCGACCGAGATCACCATCTTCGGACACGCCGACGCGACCGGGCCCGAGAAGCGCAACGACAAGCTGTCGTCCGACCGCGCGAACGTCATCGCGCAACTGCTGCGCAAGACCGACCCGAGCCTCGACCGCATCGACGTGCAGTATTTCGGCGACAAGGCGCCGCTGATCCCGACGGACTCCCGCACGCCCGAGCCGCGCAACCGCCGCGCCGAGATCATGGTGCTGTGACGTGGAACGGCTGAAGCCCCTCGGCGCGTCGAACGCGCTGTCGTCGCGCCACGCGCTGGCGATCGTCGCGATCGGCGTCGTCGTCGCGCTGACGATCGGGCTGGCGGGGCTGCTGCACGCGAAGCTCGTCACGCGACTCGACAACGTCTTCCTCGACGCCTTCCTCAAGTACTCCATCGCGGATCGTCCCGCGCGCGACACCGTGGTCATCGACATCGACGACGTGAGCCTGGCGGCGGTCGGTCAATGGCCGTGGCCGCGTTATCGCATGGCGGCACTGATCCGCCGCGTTGCCGACCAGAAGCCGCTGGCCATCGGCCTCGACGTGCTGATGCCCGAGCCTGACCGCTCGTCGCTGGTCAACATCCAGCGCACGTTCAAGCGCGACTTCGGCGTCGACGTCACCATCGGCGGTGTTCCGGACGGCCTGCAGGACAACGACGGCTACCTCGGCTACGAGATGGCGCGGGCCGGCGTGGTCGGCGCCCACTACTTCTACTTCGACCACGTCAACCAGACCGACGTGCCGTTCGACGCGGGGCTGCACTTCCCGGGGCCGACCCGCCTGCCGTCGCTGCCGGTCGCGTCGGGTCTGCTGCTCAACGCCGGCGAGATCGCGTCGCAGACCCGCTTCAGCGGCTTCGTCAACAACCAGATCGACGACGACGGCGTGCTGCGCCGGCTGCCGATGCTGATCCAGCGCGACGGCATCGTCTATCCGCATCTGTCGCTGGCCACCGTGATGCGTTCGATGGGCGTCAGCACCGGCACGATCGAGTCGGACGACAACGGGTTTTTCGTGCGCGTCGGGGCGCATCGCGTGCCCGTCGACGAGGCCGGCTTCACCACGCTGCGCTTCAACGGCAACGCGCGGGCCTACCCGGCAATCCCGGCCGTCGACATCCTCAACGGCCACTTCCGCGCCGCCGACCTCGCAGGCAAGATCGTGTTCATCGGTTCATCGGCCGTCGGGCTGAACGACGTGCACAACACGGCGCTCGACCCGCGTTTTCCCGGATTGAAGGTGCAGGCCGTGATGGCCGAGAGCATCGTCAACGACGACTTCGTCACCACGCCGTCGTGGTCCACGATCGCGACCTTCATCGAGTGCGTGGTCGTGGCGGCGCTAATGACCGCGCTGTTCATCGTCACCAGCGGCATCTGCACCGCGCTCGTCGGCAGCGCCCTGATCGTCTGCACGCTGTTCCTGGTGGGCGTGCTGCCGTATGCGCGGGCCGGGCTCTTCGTGTCGCCGGGCGCACCCATCGTCGCCGCCCTCACGCTGTTCGTGCTGTTCTTCGTCACCCGCTTCGCGATCGAGAAGCGGCGTTCGCTGCGCTGGCACCGCCAGCTCGAGAACGCGCGCCAGGTCACGATGGAATCGATGGCCTCGGTCGCCGAGACGCGGGATCCAGAGACCGGCGCGCACATCAAGCGCACGCAGCATTACGTCCGCGCCATCGCGGACGCATTGAAACGTCGCGGGCTGCACCTCGACGTGCTGACGAAGGAATACATCGACCTGCTGTTCATCTCGGCACCGCTGCACGACATCGGCAAGGTCGGCGTACCGGACCACATCCTGCTGAAGCCGGGCCGACTGACGGTCGACGAGTTCGAGCTGATGAAGCAGCACGCCGAGTTCGGACGGAAGATCATCTTCAGCACCGCGCAGCGGATCGACGGCGACAACTTCCTCGTCATCGCCGGCGAGATCGCGGGTACGCATCACGAGAAGTGGGACGGCACCGGCTATCCGGCGGGATTGGCCGGCGAGGCCATTCCGCTGTCGGGCCGCATCATGGCGGTAGCCGACGTCTACGACGCGCTGATCAGCAGGCGCTGCTACAAGCAAGCCTTCCCGCATGCGACCGCGATGGCGCTGATGCGCGAGGCCCGCGGGACGATCTTTGATCCGGTCGTGGTCGACACGTTCTTCCAGATCGAGGCGACGATCCAGGCGATCGCGCTGCGCTTCAGCGACGAGGCGGGAGCGGTGGCGGAAGTCGCTGCGTCGACACCGGCGCACGACGCCTTGCCGTCGCGCCTGCCGGGCTGGTCGATGTCGGACCGGGAGCGGTCGCGGGCTTGACGGGGAGAAGTGTCCCTCAGCGGGCAGCGAGCGTAGCGCGTTACTTCGTCCCGCTGACCCGCCAGACGACGTTGCCGACGTCGTCGGCCACCAGCAGGTCGCCCGGCTTGTCGAAGACCACGCCGACCGGACGGCCGTACGCTTCGCCGTCCTTCGACAGGAAGCCGGTGAGTACGTCGACCGGGTCGCCCGACGGCTTGCCGCCGCTGAACGGTATGTAGATCACCTTGTAGCCGCTGTGCGGCTTGCGGTTCCACGAGCCATGCTGGCCGACGAACATGCCGCTGCCGAACGGCGACGGCAGCGTGGTCGTGGCCGGCGCCGCGACCAGACCCAGCGACGCGGTGTGCGGTCCGAGCGCGTAGTCCGGGACGATCGCCCGTGCGACGAGGTCCGGACGCTGCTCCTTGACGCGCACGTCGACGTGCGCGCCGTAGTAGCTGTACGGCCAGCCGTAGAACCCCCCGTCCTTCACCGACGTCAGATAGTCGGGCACGAGGTCGCTGCCGATCTCGTCGCGCTCGTTGACGACGGTCCATAGCGTCGAGCCGCCGGGCGCCCATGCCATCCCGTTCGGATTGCGCAGCCCCGACGCGAACACGCGGTGCTGGCCGGTCTTGACGTCGATCTCCCAGATGTCGGCGCGACCGTCTTCGGCCGCGATGCCGTTCTCCGCAACATTGCTGTTCGAGCCGATCGTCACGTAGAGCTTGGAACCGTCGGCGCTCGCGATGATGTTCTTCGTCCAGTGGTGATTGATCGTGCCGGCCGGCAGGTCGATCACCTTCGTGCCGGGTCCGTCGATGTGGGTCGAGCCGGGCGTATACGTGTAGCGCATCACGGCGTCCGTGTCGGCGACGTAGAAGTCGTTGCCGACCAGGACCATGCCGAACGGCGAATGCAGGTCCTTCAGGAACACGTCGCGGACCTCGGCCGTGCCGTCGCCGTTCGCGTCGCGCAGCAGCGTGATGCGGTTCGCACTCGGCGTCACCGCGCCGGCCCTCTTCATGAACATCTTCTGCGCGAAGCCGCGGATCCCCTTGCCGTCGTCGGGCTTGGGCGGTGCGTTGGTCTCGGCCACGAGCACGTCGCCGTTGGGCAACGCATAGACCCAGCGCGGATGGTCGAGGCCGCTCGCGAACGCGTTGACGGTTGTGCCCGGCGCGGCCTGCGGCTTGCCGCCCTCGGGCCAGCCAATGGCCTTCGCGACGTTGAGCGTCGGGATCAGCGTCTTGGTCGGCTCGGGCAGGCGGGGTGACGCACCGGTGCCGTCGCTGACCTTCAGCGTGGCGGTTTCGCCGCAGCCGGCGAGGGCCGCGGTGATCAGCGACGCGGCGAGGAGCGGAGCGGAGAGAGCGGAGAAGCGGGTCATGGGATCGATCCTGTGAAGCCGCTCCGCGAAGACCGCTGAAGGCAGGTCGGGTGGCAGCGTGGGGGCGACAGTGTCGGCCGGCCCGAGCGGCCGACGCGTAGTCCAACGGCGCCTCGAATTGTCGGACGCGCCGCGATGCCGTCTGGGTCAGAGCCGCAGGGTCATCCGCGTCAACGTCGCGT
>JBBRRW010000239.1:0-5141 GCA_038245975.1 Burkholderiales bacterium | reverse complement strand
ATGCGCTGCGGCCGATGGATGCCGCGGTGTGGTCGCAGCCGTTCACGCCCGAGAAGATCCTGCGAGCGCTCGGCCGCGTCCCGTGAAAGGGCGACGCCCGTCCTCCAGCATGCGGTGACGTCCTGTCCGAGGGTCAGAGCCTCGCGAAGCGCGCCTGCACGCGTGGCGCGTATGGTGACGCGACACTGATCACCGGGAGTACCGCAATGACCCTCGCCCACGCCGTCGTCTGGACAGACCATCACTCGGCCAACGTCGTGCAGTTCGACGCCGACCAGGCGTTGTCGAAGAAGGTGGAGGAACATGCCCACAAGACGCCGCAGCATCACAGCGACGTGCGCACCGAACACGAGTTCTTCGGCAGCGTCTGCGATGCCTGCGACGGCATCTCGAAACTGCTGATCACCGGCTCGAAGACCGCCATCGCCGACTTCCGCCACTACGTCGAGAAGCATCGTGCGCCGCTGGGCAAGCAGATCGTCGGCTACGAAGTCGTCGATCACCCGAGCGACAACCAGCTCGTCGCGATGGCCCGCACCTGGTTCGACAACTACGCCCGGATGAACTGAGCATCGCCGCGCGCTGCGGTGACCTGCCGCGACGCCGGTCGCCTCGATGTCGGTGATGTCCATGTAGCCGAGGAAATTGCGCAGGTTCGCATCGTCGGCGTCGGCCGCTGACGCGAAACCCGCGCTTGCAAGCCACCACGTCGCCACCATATCGAACGACTCGTCGCGGCATTCGCGCCGGCGACGGCTCGAAGGTCCGGACCGAACCGCTCGGTCCCTCCGTTCCGCAAAGGATCATCCGTGAAGAAATTCCTCACCCTGCTCGTGCTCTCGTCCCTGGCGATCGGCTTCGTCGCGCCGTCGGCGGAGGCTCGTCGACTCGGCGGCGGCTCGAGCATCGGCCGTCAGAGCGCCAGCCCCGCGATGCGCGAAGCGCCGCGCTCGACGCCCGCCCCGGCACCGATCCAGCAGCCCGCGTCGGCCGCGCCGGTGCCGCCGCAGGTGCAGCCCAAGCCCGGCTTCATGAACCGCTGGGGCGGCGTTATCGCCGGCGTCGGCGCGGGCGCACTGCTCGGCTCGCTGCTGGGCGGTCATCTCGGCGGCTTCGGCGCCGGACTGGGCGGCCTGATCAACATCCTGCTGATCGTCGGCGTGCTGTACCTCGCCTATCGCTTCTTCGTCTCGCGCCGGCGGATCGCCGGCGCACCGTCCGGGATGCAGTTCGCCGGTGCCGGCGGCCCGTCGTTCGGCGCCGCGCCGTTCCAGCGCGAGCCCTTCGTCGCGCCGTCGATGAACGCGCCCGTAGGCGGCCAGGCCGTGGTCAGGGCCGGGCTGAACGTTCCGCCCGGTTTCGAGATCGAGCCCTTCGTGCGCCAGGCGCAGAGTTCGTTCCTGCGGCTGCAGGCCGCCAACGACGATCGCGACCTCGTCGACATCCGCGGGACCACCACGCCCGAGGTCTACGCCGAACTGGCGATGCAGATCCGCGAACGCGGCGACGCGCCGCAGAAGACCGACGTCGTCACGCTCGACGCGCAACTGCTCGAGGTGGTGGTCGAGAACGGCCTGATGATCGCCAGCCTGCGCTACTCGGGGATGATCCGCGAGACCGCCGGCGCGCCGGCGGTGCCGTTCGACGAGGTCTGGCATTTGCGCCGCTCGGCCACCGCGGCCAACGATCCGTGGCTGATCGCCGGTATCCAGCAGATGGGTTGAGCCCGGCTGCGGCGGCGCGCTGAAGAACGGCCCTGCGGGGCCGTTCTTTTTTTCTGCGGTCAGCGCCCCTTGCTCGGCACGATCAGGAACTTCTCGCCGGTCGCGCGCCGGTCGTAGGCCGCGATCCTATCGAGCTGCAAGGCCTCGACCAGCGACACCTCCTGCTGGTAGTGGCTGGCGAACGTGGTCTTCAGTTCGTCGGCCACGCGCTGCTTGAGCGCCTTCGTCCGCTCGGCCCCGGCCTTCGCCAGGAACGGGAAGACCAGCCAGCCGCCCATGCCCCACGCCATGCCGAAGTTGCGCACGAACTCCGTCGGGCTCGTGTCCAGTCCACCGTAGAGGTAGACCTGCTTGTGCGTCGACGATCCGTAGCGGCTGTACGCGGTCGCGGTGCGGCTCAGCGCCGCTTCCATGCAGCCGAGGATCTGTCCGGCCAGCTTGCCGCCGCCGGTCGCGTCGAACGCCAGCGTGGCGCCGGTCGCGGCTATGGCGTCGGTCAGGTCGTCGAGGAAGGTCGGGGCGCTCGACACGCAGACGTATTTCGCGCCGATGCCTTTCAGCAGATCGGCCTGTTCCGGCTTGCGGACGATGTTGACCAGCCCGATGCCGTCCTGGATGCAGATGCGGTTGAGCATCACGCCAAGGTTCGACGCGGCCGCGGTATGGACCAGCGCCGTGTGGCCTTCGAGGCGCATGGTCTCGGTCATGCCGAGTGCGGTCAGCGGATTGACGAACGACGACGCGCCGTCGACCGCCGTCGCGCCGTCGGGCAGCACCAGGCATTGCGCCACCGCCACGCAGCGGTACTGCCCGTACATGCCGCCGCCGCCGAGGGCCGCCACCAGCTTCCCCTTCAATGCCTGTGCCTCGGGCGACGCGCCGGCATCGACCACGAGTCCCGCGCCCTCGTTGCCGGGCGGCATCGGCTGGTCGACGCGCGCGGCGACGCTCCTCATCGCGGCCGCCGGCACGCGGGCCGTGACGACCGGACGCGCGGGTGTGCCCGACACCGTCGCGGTGCGCATGTCGGCGGGGCCGAACACCAGGCCGATGTCCGACGGGTTGAGCGGCGACGCGTCGACGCGGATCAGGACTTCGTTCGCGGCCGGCACCGGCATCGGCACGTCGGCCAGCGACAGCTCGAGCGTGCCGTCGGCCCTGATCAGCGAATGGAGTTGGAGGAACGTGCTCGGCAATGCGTGGGACATGCGGGATCCTTGGTGGGGCGCGAGCGATGGACTCGATGCGTCGCGGCATCGTACTCGCGCAGCGATGGCCGCGCCGCCGGTGCCCTCAGACGCGCTCGTACAGCGTGACGACGCAGGCGCCGCCGAGGCCGAGGTTGTGCTGGAGTGCGAGGCGCGCGCCGTCGACTTGGCGGCGTTCGCCGGTGCCGCGCAGTTGCTGGACCAGCTCGGTACACTGCGCGAGGCCGGTCGCACCGAGCGGATGCCCCTTGCTGAGCAGGCCGCCCGAAGGATTGGTGACGACCTTGCCGCCGTAGGTATTGTCGCCGTCGACGACGAAGCGTTCGGCATCGCCGCGCGCACACAGGCCGAGCGCCTCGTAACTGATCAGCTCGTTGTGCGCGAAGCAGTCGTGCAGCTCGACGACATCGACGTCGTCGGGGCCGATACCTGCGGCCTCGTACACGTTGCGGGCCGCCTCGGCCGCCATGCCGAAGCCGACCACCTCGCGCATGTCCTGGCCGTCGAACGCGATCGCACGGTCGGTGGTCATCGATTGTGCGCGGATGCGCACGCTGCGGTCCAGCCCGTGACGGCTCGCGAACGCGTCCGAGCACACGATCGCGGCCGCGGCGCCGCAGGTCGGCGGGCACGCCATCAGCCGCGTCATCACGCCGGGCCACAGCATCGGCGCGTTCAGCACGTCGTCCTCGGTGAGCACGGTGCGGAACAGCGCCAGCGGATTGTTGGCCGCATGCCGGCTGGCCTTCGCGCGGATCTTCGCGAAGGTCGACAGTTGCGTGCCGTACTGCGTCATGTGCGCGAGGCCGGCGCCACCGAAGTAGCGCAGCGCGAGCGGAATGTGGCCGTTGCCGACCAGCGCGTCGGTCGCCTCGTCGAAGTGTTCGAAGGGACTGGGCCGGTCCGTGAACACGGCGCCGAGCGCGCCCGGCGTCATGTGCTCGAAGCCGAGCGCGAGCACGCAGTCGGCGGCGCCGCTCGCGACCGCCTGCCGCGCGAGGAAGAGGGCGGTCGAGCCGGTCGAGCAGTTGTTGTTGACGTTGACGATCGGGATGCCGCTCATGCCGACCTCGTACAGCACGCGCTGGCCGGCCGTGGAGTCGCCGTACACGTAGCCGACGTAGGCCTGCTGGACGTCGTCGTAGGTCAGGCCCGCGTCGGCCAGCGCGTTGCGCGTGGCATCGCCGGCCATCAGCGGATACGGCGCGTGCGCGCCGGGTTTCGCGAACGGGATCATGCCGACCCCGACGACGTACACGTCTCGACTCATGAACGCTCCTCGATCAACGACCGCGATGCACGGCGCTCAGCGCCCTTCGAAGACCGGCTTCCGCTTGTTGAAGAACGCATCGAGCGCTGCGGCGAAGTCGCGGGTCTGCGCGCTGCCGCGAAACGCCTCCTGCTCGAGGTCGAGCTGGGTCGCGAGCGAGTTGTCCAGCGACACGCGCAGCAGGCGCTTCATGCGGCCGATCGCACGCGTCGGGCCGTGCGCGAGCTTCTGCACCAGCGTCTCGGTCTGGTCGGCGAGTCGGTCGGCAGGCACGAGCTTGTTGATCAGGCCGAGGCGCAGCGCCTCGCTCGCATCGAAGGTCTCGCCGAGCAGCGCGATGCCCATCGCGTTGCGCAGGCCGACGAGGCGCGGCAGGTGATACGACCCCGACACGTCGCAGTTGGCCGCGATGTTGACGTACGCGAGGTTGAAGCGCGTGCCTTCGGCGGCGATCGCCAGGTCGCAGGCCATCGCCAGGCTCATGCTGCCGCCCGCGACCACGCCGTGCAGGCTCGCGAGCACCGGCGCATCGAGCGCGGCCAGCCGCTGTACACCGGCGTGCATCGGGCCGATGATCGCAACCGCGGTGGTGTCCGCATCGGTATGGAAGGCCGACAGGTCGCCGCCGGCCCCGAAGCCGCGGCCCTCGCCGCTCAGCACCACCACGCGGATCGCCGGGTCGGCCGCGATGTCGTCGCAGGCCGTCGCGAAGGCCTCGGCCATCGCGATGTCGATGGTGTTGAGCTGGTCCGGGCGGTTGAAGCGCAGGCGTGCGATGCCGTCGGCGCGCGAGACCAGCAGCGGTGGGGGCGATTCGATCTTCATGACGTCTCCTGGAGGCGATGCTTCATGTCGCGGTCGGGCCGACCCATCGTCCGAGCCGTGTGCAGGCCGCAGATGGTAAGTCCGATGCGGACGACCCGCCACGCAGACCGCGCT
>JBBRRW010000238.1:0-5169 GCA_038245975.1 Burkholderiales bacterium | reverse complement strand
CTGCTCGGGCGTCACGTCGAACTCCAGCAGGCGCTCGCGGCGCTTCTGCTGGTTCGCGTTCGAGCCGATCGCGCCGACGTAGAACGCCTCGCCCCTCAAGGCCTCCATCAGCGCGAGGTCGTCGAGCTTCGGGTCGTGGGTCAGCGCGACGACCGCCGTGTGCGCATCGGGGCGCATCTCGATCACCGCGTCGTCGGGCATCGCGGTCGTCAGCGTGGCGCCGGCGACGTGCCATTGCGCGGTGTACTCCTCGCGCGGGTCGCAGACGATCACGCGGTAGTCGAGGGCCTGCGCCATCTGCGCGAGGTACAGCGTCATCTGCCCCGCACCGATGATCATCAGTCGCCAGCTCGGACCGTGCAGCGTGGACAGCGTGTGGTCGGTCAGCGTCAGCGTCTCGCCGCGCCGGTCGTAGGCATCGGCCTCGTCGATGGTCACGGTGCCGTGGTCGAGGTCCAGCGTGCGACGGACGCGATGGCCGTTGCCGATGGCCTCGGCCAGTTCCTCGATGCGCGAGCGGTCGCCGATCGGCTCCAACACCAGCTCGATGGTACCGCCGCACGGCAGGCCGAAGCGGTTCGCCTCCTCGGCGCTGATGCCGTACTTGACGCGCTCGGGCTTGTCGATCGCGCAGCCCTGTCCATCGGCGCCGCGCACCTTGTCGACCAGGTCGTCCTCGATGCAGCCGCCCGATACCGAGCCCGCGATGCTGGCCAGGCCCGCCGCATCCTCGCCGATCGCGACGATCGCGCCGACGGGGCGGGGCGCCGAACCCCACGTGCGGACGATGGTGCCCATCGTGACGCGACGCCCTTCGGCACGCCACGCCACGATGGTCTTCAGTACGTTGAGGTCGACGTTGTCCATGGAGGATCGACAGGTTCGAAGCGGAAGTGGGCCGACGCAGTCGCGCCGCCGGGGCCCGCGCCGCATGATGCCTCGAAAGAGCAGGGCCGGCCGTGGGACGACGTCCCCGTCGGGGACGGCGCCGCCTGGAGCCGCTGCGCCCGGCCCGCGACCGGTCCGGTGGATCGGATGCTTTGCAACGAGGGGATCACGTCGCATAATGCGGCGAAATCACGGCACGGATCTTCAGGTGCCGACTCGTAGCGATCCCCGGGAGACTGCATGACCACCACGCTTTCATTGCGCGTGAACGGCAAGGATGTCGCGCGCGACATCGAGCCGAACACCCTGCTCGTCACCTTCCTCCGCGAGACGCTGCGGCTGACCGGCACCCACATCGGCTGCGACACGGCGCAATGCGGCGCCTGCACCGTCCATCTGAACGGTCATGCGGTGAAGTCGTGCAACGTGCTCGCGTTGCAGGCCGCGGACTGCGACGTCACCACCATCGAAGGCGTCGAAGCCGCCGACGGGACCATGCATCCGATGCAGGCCGCGTTCAAGGAATGCCACGGGCTGCAATGCGGCTATTGCACCCCGGGCATGGTCATGAGCGCGATCGACCTCGTGAAGAACCACGCCGAGAACGCGTCCGACGATCGCAGGATCCGCGAGGCGCTGGTCGGCAACTTCTGCCGCTGCACCGGCTACCAGAACATCGTCAAGGCGGTGCAGACGGGTGCTGCGGGAATGGTCAGTTAGTACGCCGTTCCCGCGAAAGCGGGAACCCAGCGGCGTTGCGCGGCAGCGCCAAAACCCACGACACTGGATTCCCGCCTTCGCGGGAATGACGGTGGCCACGGAGAGCTTATGAACGCACGACAAGGTTTCATCGGCCAGCCGATCAAGCGCAAGGAAGACCAGCGCTTCCTGACTGGCCGCGGGCAGTACACCGACGACCTGCGGCTCGAAGGCCAGACCTACGCGGTGTTCGTCCGCTCGCCGTACGCGCACGCGACCATCGGCGCCATCGACAGCGCGGCGGCGATGAAGGCGCCCGGCGTGCTCGGCATCTTCACCGGCGCGGACTTCCGCGAGGTGGGCGGCCTGCCGTGCGGCTGGCTGATCAACAACATCGACGGCACGCCGATGAAGGAGCCGAAGCATCCGGTGCTGGCCGACGGCAAGGCGCGGTACGTCGGCGACCCGGTCGCGGTCGTCATCGCCGAGACGCTGGCGCAGGCAGTTGATGCCGCGGCGCTGGTCGACGTGGCCTACGACGAGCACACGCCGGTCGTCGATACCGCGAAGGCCGCGGGCTTCGGCTCGGCGGTCCACGACGCCGCGCCCGACAACGTCTGCTGCGTCTGGGGTTGCGGCGACAAGGCGTCGGTCGACGCCGCCATCGCGTCGGCGCCGCACGTCAGCAAGCTGTCGTTCCGCAACAACCGCCTGATCCCGAATGCGATCGAGACGCGCGCCTGCAACGCGTCGTACAACCCGTCCGACGAGAGCTACACGCTGTACGTCAACAGCCAAAACCCGCACGTCGAGCGACTGCTGATGTGCGCGTTCGTGCTCGGCATCCCCGAGCACAAGGTGCGCGTGGTCGCGCCCGACGTCGGCGGCGGCTTCGGCTCCAAGATCTTTCTCTACAACGAAGAGACGGCGCTGGTGTGGGCCAGCAAGAAGATCCGGCGGCCGATCAAGTGGACCGCCGAACGCAGCGAAGCCTTCCTGACCGACGCGCACGGCCGCGACCACGTGACGACGGTCGAGCTCGGCACCGACCACGACGGCAAGTTCCTCGCACTGCGCGTCAACACCACCGCCAACCTCGGCGCCTACCTGTCGACCTTCGCGTCGTGCGTGCCGACCATCCTGTACGCGACGCTGCTCGCCGGCCAATACAAGACCCCCAAGATCTACGCCGAGGTCACCGGCGTGTTCACCAACACCGCGCCGGTCGACGCGTATCGCGGCGCGGGCCGCCCAGAGGCCACCTACGTCGTCGAGCGCATCGTCGAGACCGCGGCGCACGACCTCGGCATCGACCCGGCCGAGATCCGTCGCCGCAACTTCATCACCACCTTTCCGTATGCGACGCCGGTCGGCCTGACCTACGACGTCGGCGACTATGAAGCGACGATGTCGCGCGCGATCGAGCTGGCGGACGTCGCGGGCTTCGCGGCACGCAAGACCGACAGCGAAGGCAAGGGCCTCAAGCGCGGCATCGGCTACTCGGCGTACATCGAGGCCTGCGGCCTCGCGCCGTCCAACATCGCCGGTGCGCTGGGGGCACGCGCGGGTCTCTTCGAGGCCGGCGAAGTGCGCGTGCATCCCACCGGCAAGGTCACCGTGTTCACCGGCAGCCACAGCCATGGCCAGGGGCACGAGACGACGTTCGCGCAGGTCGTCGCCGACAAGCTCGGCATCCCGATCGACGACGTCGACATCCAGCACGGCGACACCGGCAAGGTGCTGTTCGGCATGGGCACCTACGGCTCGCGTTCGCTGGCCGTCGGCGGCAGCGCGATCGTGAAGGCGGTCGACAAGGTGATCGCCAAGGGCAAGAAGATCGCGGCGCACCTGATGGAAGCGGCCGACACCGACGTCGAGTTCGAGAACGGCATCTTCAAGGTGGCCGGGACCGACAAGGCCGTGCCGTTCGCGACCGTCTCGCTCACGGCCTACGTGCCGCACAACTATCCGCTCGACAAGCTCGAGCCGGGGCTGAACGAGAACGCGTTCTACGACCCGACCAACTTCACGTATCCGTCGGGCACATACATCTGCGAGGTCGAGATCGACCCGGCCACCGGGGTCACACGCATCGACCGCTTCACCGCGTGCGACGACTTCGGCAACATCGTCAACCCGATGATCGTCGAGGGCCAGGTCCACGGCGGCCTCGCGCAGGGCATCGGCCAGGCGCTGCTGGAGCACGGCGTCTACGACAACGAGTCGGGCCAGCTGCTGTCGGGCACCTATATGGACTACGCGATGCCGCGTGCCGACGACCTGCCGACGTTCAAGGTCGAGACCGTCAAGGGCACGCCGTGCTCGCACAACCCGCTCGGCGTGAAGGGCTGCGGCGAAGCGGGCGCGATCGGCTCGCCGCCGGCGGTGATCAACGCGATCTGCCACGCGCTCGGCGTGAAGGACGTCGCGATGCCGGCCACGCCGAACACGGTATGGTCCGCGATCCAGGCCCGACCGGCGCTCTAAGCGACCCAATTTCCCGGAGTCACCATGCAAGCCTTCCAGTTCCAGCAACCCCGGACCGTCGCCGATGCCGTCAAGGCGCTCGGCGCCGGCGGCAGCGACGTCAAGTACCTGGCCGGCGGCCAGTCGCTGCTGCCGTCGATGCGGCTCGGTCTCGCCTCGCCCGACCTGCTGATCGACCTCGAACGGGTCGACGCGCTCAAGGGCATCACGCGCGACGGCGACCGCGTGACCATCGGCGCGATGGCGCGACACGCGGAGATCGCGGCGTCCGCTGACGTGAAGGCGCTGATCCCCGCCCTCGCGCACATGGCCGAGATGATCGGCGACCGGCAGGTGCGCAACCGCGGCACGATGGGCGGCAGCATCGCCAACAACGATCCCGCCGCCTGCTACCCGGCTGCGGTGCTCGCGCTCGATGCCAGCCTGAAGACCAGCAAGCGGACCATCGAGGCGAAGGACTTCTTCAAGGGCCTGTACGAGACCGCCCTCGAAGCGGACGAGCTGCTGGTCTCCATCACGTTCACGAAGCCCGAGAAGTCCGCGTACCAAAAGTTCCGCCAGCAGGCCTCGCACTTCGCGCTGGTCGGCGTGTTCGTGGCGAAGACGGCTGCTGGCGTGCGCGTCGCGGTGACCGGCGCGGGACCGGTGGTGTTCCGCATGAAGGCGCTGGAAGAGGCGCTCGACAGGAGCTGGGCGCCGGCGAGCTGCGACGGCATCACGATGAGCGCCGACGGCCTCAACAGCGACCTGCACGCATCGGCCGAATATCGCGCCCACCTGATCCCGGTGTTGACGAAACGGGCGGTCGGCGAAGCGACCTGACGACGCTGCTCCCTGCCCTCGTAGGGAGGGTCCGGGGCTCCCGGTCCGCGGACAACGTCGCTGGCCGCGTTCGATCCCCCCCGTTTCTCGCCCATGCCTCTCCCCGAAGGAGAGGACGCCACATCCGATTGTCCATGCAGACCCACACCGGCCGCCTCATCGATCACCTGCACCTGATCACCGATGATTTCGCCGCCAGCCGGACGTTCTATGCCGCCGCGCTGCAGACCCTCGGCCGTTTCTTCGATGGCGAGAAGGACGACGCGTTCTGGT
>JBBRRW010000237.1:0-5176 GCA_038245975.1 Burkholderiales bacterium | reverse complement strand
GTCGTCGCGGCGACCCAGCCGCTGATGAGCTTTCCGGCCATCGCGCAGAACACGCCGCTGAAGATCGGCATCATCGCGCCGCGCGCGGGTATCGCCGGCACCATCGGCGAATGCGGCCTGCGCGGCACGATGTTCGCGGTCGAACGGATCAACGCCGCCGGCGGCATCGCGGGGCGCAAGGTCGAACTGATCGTCGAGGAAGAGACCAATCCGAAGGACTCGATCGACCGGCTGCGCAAGCTCGTGCTGCAGGACAAGGTCGACTGCACGCAGGGCATCGTGTCGTCGGGCGTCAGCCTCGCGATGGGCGCGGTGGCCGAGGAGATGAAGGCGCTGACGATTTTCTGGGACGGCACCACGCAGGACGGCGTCAAGGAGACGATGCTGAACCCGCGCTACGTCTTTCGCAGCACCGACAACGAGTGCGAGGCGGTGATGAGCTCGCTGCTGGCGATCAAGCACTGGAAAGGCCAGTTCAAGACCGTCGCCGGGATCAACCCCGACTACTCGTACGGCCGCAACAACTTCGCCGGTTTCCAGGCGCTGCTGAAAAAATTCGCCATCGACGTGCCGGTGGTCGCCGAGCAGTGGCCGAAGGTGGGCACGCTCGACCTGACGTCGCACGTCGCGGCGCTGAAGGCCGCCAAGCCCGATCTGGTGTTCTCGTCGCTGCTGTTCGCCGACCTGCCGGTGTTCATGAAGACCGCGTACGGCGCGGGCCTGATGGACGGCAAGACCAAGTTCGTGTTCCCGGCCGCGGGCTTCCAGCACACGCTGCTGAAGAAGGAGTTCACGCCCGAGGGCATGATCTTCGGGCACAACACGCTGTACTTCGATCTCGACAACCCGACGCCGCTGCAGAAGAAGTTCGTGCAGGAGTACGAGGCCAAGTACAAGGACTACCCGAACTGGGAGGCCGATCGCGCCTACTTCGCGATGTACGTCTACAAGGAAGGCGTCGAGAAGGCCTACAAGGCGAAGAACGCGTGGCCCGACAAGGAGGCCGTGATCGACGCGATGGAAGGCCTGAAGATCGAATCGCTCGGTGGTCCCGGGATGATGCGCAAGGACCACATCGCCGAGCAGACCTTCTACCAGGGACTGACCACGCACAAGAACCGCTTCGACTTCGCGACCATCACCGACGTCACGAAGATGTTCTCGGACCAGTTGCAGAAGCCGCCGGGTGCGGAGTTCTTCAAATGGATCGAAACGGCGAACCTGAAGCTGGGCTGATCCGGCGCGGACATGACAATCCCGTCGTTCCCGCATACGCGGGAATCCAGCGGCGCCGGGTGCCGGAAGGTCGACCGAGCGACGACACTGGATTCCCGCTTGCGCGGGAATGACGAATTCGGACGGGTCGTCCGATCCCCGTGACCTCCTTCTTCGACATTCTCCTCGGCGGCGTCTTCCACGCCTCCGTGCTGTTCCTCGTCGCGGCCGGACTGCAGCTGGTGTTCGGCGTGCAGCGCATCGTCAACCTCGCGTGCGGTTCGTTCTACGCGCTCGGCGCCTATTTCGGTATCTCCGCGGTGAACTGGGCGATGGCGTGGGGCGCGCCGGGGTGGGCATTCCTGCCGGTGCTCCTGCTATCGGGCGTCGTGCTGGCGGCGATCGGGCCGTTCATCGAGCTGATCCTGCGCACCGTCTACAAGCGCGACGAGGCGTTCCAGTTGCTGCTCACGTTTGCGTTCGTGCTGATGTTCCAGGACGTGCTGCGCTTCGTCTGGGGCGCCAATCCGCAGCAGCTCGGCAACCTGTCGATGACTTACGGCAACGTCCGCATCGGCGAGGTCTCGTTTCCGACCTACAACGTGCTGGTGATGGTCGCCAGCCTCGCCATCGCGATCGGCCTCGGACTCTTCCTCAAGCGCACCCGCTACGGCCGCATCCTGAGGGCCACGGCCGAGAACCGCGAGATGAGCGCAGCGCTCGGCGCCAACGTCAAGTGGATCTACTCCAGCGTGTTCACGCTCGGCACTCTGCTCGGCACCGTCGGCGGTGCGCTGGTGGTGCCGACGTCGGCCGCGTCGCTGGACATGCCGGTCGAACTGGTGGTCGAAGCCTTCGCGGTCGTGGTCATCGGCGGTCTCGGCAGCATGCGCGGTGCGCTGGTCGGCGCGCTGGTGGTCGGGCTCACACGCGCGGCGGCGATCCGCTACTACGCCGAGCTCGAGGTCCTCGCGATCTACCTGATCGTCATCGTCGTGCTGGTCGCGCGACCCGCCGGCCTCTTCGGCAAGCCGGTCGAATGAACGTACTCGCGAAGCACGGCGTGCTGTTCGGCCTAGTGCTGCTGGGGGCCGTGGCGCTGGCACTCGTGCCGCGTTACGCGGAGCCGTATTACGTCACGCTGGTGATCCCGGCGTTCGCCTATGCGATCGCGCTGCTGGGCTTCAACCTGCTGTTCGGCTACACCGGCCTGCTGTCGTTCGGCCATGCGCTGTTCGTCGCGATCGGCGCGTACGGCGCGGCGGTGCTGTCGAGCCGCATGGGCATCCACAGCTTCGAACTCGTGCTGCTGCTGTCGTGCGCGGCGGCGGTGGCGATCGCGTTGCCGGTCGCATTGCTATCGGTGCGCTACGTGAAGATCTTCTTCGGCATCCTGACGCTGGCGTTCGGCATGCTGTTCCATTCTTTCCTGTTCAAGTTCTACGACCTGACGGGCGGCGACACCGGCATCCGCGTCCTGCGGCCGTCGCTCTTCGGGATGGACTTCAAGGCGCTCGACAAGACTGCGTTCCTGATCGGACCGTTCTACTACTACTGCCTCGCGCTGCTGCTGGTGCTGGGTCTGCTGATGTGGCGCGTGGTGCATTCGCCGTTCGGGCTGCATCTGGTCGCGATCCGCGAGAACGCTCGCAAGGCCGAGTATCTCGGCGTGCGGGTGCGCCTGTTCCGCGTGATCGCGTTCCTGGTCTCGGCGTTCTACTGCGCGGTGGGCGGCGTGATCCTCGGCATCAACACCGGCCAGGCCGACCCCGAGCTCGCCTACTGGACGCACTCGGGCGACCTTGTGTTCATGGCGGTGCTGGGCGGCTTCGCCAATTTCTTCGGACCGGTGCTGGGCGCGTTCGCGTTCATCTTCCTGCGGTCCGAGCTGATGAGCGCCACGCAGTACTGGCGCTTCTTCCTCGGGCTGACGCTGGCGATCATCGTGATCGGCTTTCCGCGCGGACTGATGGGAATGGCGCAGGGCCTGTGGGCGAAGGTGGCACGAAGATGAGCACGACGGTGAGCCCGCCGACGCCGCTGATCGAGACGGTCGACGTGAAGAAGGCCTACGGCGCCTTCATCGCGTTGAACGGTGTGTCGCTGACCGTGGCCGACGGCGAGATGGTGTCGATCGTCGGCCCCAACGGTGCCGGCAAGACCACGCTGGTCAACGTGCTGACCGGGCTGCTCAAGCCCACCAGCGGCGTGGTGCGCTTCAAGGGCGACGACATCGCCGGCATCGGCCCGGTGAAGCTCGCCAAGCACGGCATGGCGCGCGCCTTCCAGCTGGTGCACATCTTTCCGGAGATGACGGTGGCCGAGACCATCGGCGTCGCGGTGATCTCGCAGACCGCGCGCAGCCTCGACTTCCTGTCGTCGATCGGCAGCGACGCGGCGGTGCGCGAGAAGGTCCGCGAGGTCGCGGCGATCTTCGGCCTCGACGGCAAGCTCGATGCGCAGACGCGGCTGCTGTCGCAGGGCGAGAAGAAGCTGCTCGACATCGCCAGCGCTTTCGCGCTGGTACCCGAGGTGATCCTGCTCGACGAGCCCACCAGCGGCGTGGCCAGCGGCGACAAGCACGGGATCATGAAGACGCTGATCGACGCGGCGCAACGGGCTGGCGTGAAGGCGATCATCCTGGTCGAACACGACATGGACCTCGTCGCCGAATACTCGTCGCGGATCGTCGCGATCCAGGCGGGCCGGGTGCTGGCCGACCGCAAGCCCGACGACTTCTTCAGCGATCCCGAGATCATCGCGGCCATCGTGGGGAAGCCGGTCGGCAAACACGCCGTGAGAGCGGCCTGACATGCTGACCATCGACCGGCTCACCGTCGACATCGACGCCAGTCGCATCCTGCGCGGCATCTCGCTGAAGGTCTCCCAAGGCGAGCTCGTGTGCCTGGTCGGCCGCAACGGGGCCGGCAAGACGACGACCTTCCGGACCATCATGGGGATGATCCGTCCGGTCGACGGGACCATCGCCTTCGAAGGCGCGGCACTGGTCGGCATGCCGACCTACCGGATCGCGCAGCTCGGGGTCGGCTACTCGCCGGAAGAGAGCCAGGTGTTCGGCGACCTGACGGTGGCCGAGAACATCGAGCTGCCGACCTGGACACGGCCGCAGGGCCGCCGGGGTGTTCGGGATTCGAAGACGCGCATCGATCTCGCGTACGCGATCTTTCCGAAGCTGTTGCACTACGCGGCGCGCGGCGGCAACCAGCTCTCGGGCGGCGAACGCAAGATGGTGTCGATCGCGCGGGCGCTCGCGCTCGATCCGAAGCTGCTGTTGCTCGACGAGCCCTTCGAAGGGCTGTCGCCCGCGATCATCCCGGGCATCAGCGAAGGCATCGCGTCGATCCGCAGCCTCGGCCACGGCATCCTGATGGCCGAGTCGAACGCGCATCACATCCCCGACTACGCCGACAGCCTCTACGTGCTCGAGCGCGGCGAGATCATCTACGGCGGCAAGCCGGGCGACACCTACCCGCCGGAAGTGATGCGCATCATCAACGGTGCGGCGTGACGCCGCCCGGCTTCATGAGGAGACCTTCATGCCCAAGATCCTGACCCAGGAACAGATCGACACCTTCTGGCGCGACGGCTGCGTCTTTCCGATCCGCGTGATGTCGAAGCAACAGGCGATCGCGATCCGCGAGCGGCTCGAAGCCTTCGAGGCGTCGACCGGCGGCCCGCTGAAGGGCGACTTGCGGCACAAGACCCACTTGCTGTTCCCGTGGCTCAACGACCTGGCGCGCGACACGCACATCGTCGACGCGATCGAGGACCTGTACGGGCCCGACCTGCTGTGCTGGACCACCAACTTCTTCATCAAGGAAGCGCACCACCCGGCCTTCGTGTCGTGGCACCAGGACTCGACCTACTGGGGGCTCAGCCGGCCCGACGTCGTCACCGCGTGGCTGGCGCTGACGCCGAGCAACGCCAGCAACGGCGCGAT
>JBBRRW010000236.1:0-5188 GCA_038245975.1 Burkholderiales bacterium | reverse complement strand
CCCTGCGATTTGCGGTGCGGACCCGCGACGCGCTTCATGGCCGGTGCGACCAGCGGATTGCGCGGCTTGACCGGCGCGATGCGGAACGTCATCTTCTGACGGGTCTTGTGGGCGCGATCGGCCATCGGCGACGACGCAGGGCAGGTCGGACGCGATCGCGCTCAATGCGACTTCATCATCGGCGCCGCGTCGCGCACTTCGACCGAGACGGCCTGCTCGACGATCTTCCGGTCCGGCCCTTCGATGCGCAGGATCAGCGGCACCCGGTCCCCGCTCGCGAGGGGCTGCCGGAGGTCCATCAGCATCACGTGGATGCCGCCGGGCTTGAGCTCGACCGGCTTTCCGGCCGGCAGGTCGACCGCGTCGACGGCGCGCATCTTCATGACGGTGCCCTGCATCGACATCTCGTGCACCTGGACCACCGCGGCGGCCGGCGACGTGACGCCGACCAGCCGCCCGGGCGTGGCGCTGGTCACGGTCATGTAGGCGACGGACGCCATCTGGCCCTTGACCGTGGATCGTGCCCAGGCGTCGCTGACATCGGCGGCGGTCGCGACCAGCGGCAACGTGAGCAGCGCGCAGAACGCGAAGCAGGTACGGCGGGAGACACGCGGGAGAGGAGACATGGCGGAGGCGTTGATCCCGGGTTGGGCAAGCCTCGATTATCGCGGAACTCTTCGTCACTATTGCGGCGATCGATCAAAGCGGCAGTGCGGTCGATTCAGTCTGCAGGATGCGGGCGGTGGTCCTCGCGACCCGGCAGGTCGGCCCGTCCACCCGCAACGGTGCGATGCGCGCAGCGCCATCACACCGTCACAGGGTCAACCACGCGTCACCTTCTTGACGTTGCTGGAACGGGCCAACTCGGTGGATCCGGCGCGGACTGCATCGAACGAAGCCTTCGAGATGGTCACGACGACCGGTTCGAGGCGGATCACTTCGACCGGCGCGGTCCGGACCGGCGTGCGCAGCGACGGGGCGACCTGGCTGACGGCGGCTGCGCTCGCGAAGGCGATCGCGGCGGCGCAGCCGACGACGAGCGACGCGGTGAAGGTGGCGCACGTACCGAGCGTGGATTTCATCCTGTCTTCCTTCGGGTGGGCGGACACGACGTGCGTCCGATGCAGCGAAGAGTAGGCAAGACATTTCGGGCTCGCACCGCGCTTGCGACGAAACCCGGACGCCGAGCGACGGACCGTCGCTATCGACGATGAACGTGACGGAAGCGGTCGACGTCGGCGCATAAAACCGCGGCCGGACACCGCCGCCGACGCCTGCGTTCAGCCGGCATGGAAGCGGTAGACACCCCCGGCATCGCGCTCGCGTCGCAACGAGCCCGCGTACCAGAGCGCGTGCAGATGCGCGAGCGCTTCGCCGAACGCGAAGAAGAGCTGATGCGTGTCCAGCGGCCGGCGGAACATGATCGGCACGATGTCCGCGGCAGTCCGCGGTGTCGCGCAGTGGTCGAGCACTTCGCCGAGACGCGCTTCGTGATGCTCGCAGAGTTGCTCGACGCGGCGATGCAGGTGGCGGAACGGCCGGCCGTGCGACGGCAGGACCAGCGCGTCGTGCGGCAGCGGCTCGAACAGGCGGATCGAGTCGACGAACTGCTGCACCGGATTGGCTTCGGGCTCCATCGCGTGGACGCTGACGTTGGTCGAGATGCGCGGCAGCAGCATGTCGCCCGAGATCAGGATGTTGGCCTTCTCGGCATACAGCGCCGCGTGTTCCGGCGAATGGCCGAAGCCCGGGATCACGCGCCACCGGTCGTCGCCGATGGCGATCGCCTCGCCGGCCGCGATGCGCCGGTAGGCGGCCGGCATGTCGGGCACCAACTTCGCGAAGTAGCCCGTCCGCTGGCCCATCTCCGCGAGCGTGGCCGCGTCGGTCAGTCCGTGCGCGGCGTAGTGCGCGGCGATGCCGGGTCCGTCGGTCCCGGGCAGCGCCGCCTGCAGGATGCGGCCCATCGCGTATTCGCCGAGGGTCATCCACAGCGGTGGCGGTCGGTCGCCGGGCGTCCGGCGCTGCAGCCATGCGGCGTTGCCGAGGTGGTCGGGATGCGTGTGCGTGCAGAGAATGCGCACGATCGGCAGCCCTTCGAGTTCGTTCGCGATGACTTGTTCCCACAGGGCGCGCGTGGTGTCGGAGGCGATGCCGCAGTCGATCACGGTCCAACCGTCGCGACCGTCGAAGCGATCGCGCAGCAGCCACAGGTTGATGTGATCGAGCGCGAACGGCAGCGGCTTGCGGATCCAGTACACGCCCGGTGCGATCAGCCGCTTCTGCCCCGGGTCGGGCAGCGCGTCGGCGAAGGGATAGTCGAGTTCGGCTTCTAGGGGATTCATGACTGAAGGGATCCTGGCGGTCTTGCCCGGGGCCAATTCTATGCGGTCTGTCCCCGACCCCGCGTTCGCGGTCGCGGCGCCGACTGCCGCACGAAGCGATCAGTTATCGTCCGCGCATGTTTCACGGACTCACCACGGGCATCTCCGCCACCTACGGCATCACGCTGCACGGCCTGATGGTGGTGCTGTCGCTGCTCGCCTATGTGGTCGCGTCGCACGCGTTCAACCAGCGCCGGCATCCGACGGCGGCCATCGCCTGGGTGTTCTTCATCCTGCTCGTGCCTTACGTCGCGCTGCCGACCTTCCTGGTCTTCGGATCGCGCAAGCAGCCTCGTCCGTTGCTGCTGCCGGGTCCCAAGCCGGTGTCGACGAGCGCGCCGTGGGCGATCCGCGCGATCGCTGCGCTGGGGCAGCCTGCGCCCGCGAGCTATCGCGACCTGGTCGTGCACGCCGACGGCGGCGAGGCGCTGGACGCGTTGTGGCGGATGCTCGACGCGGCCCGGGAATCGATCGACCTGTGCACCTTCATCATCGGCAAGGACAAGGTCGGCGAGGCCGTCGTCGCGCGTCTGGTCGCGAAGGCCCGTGCCGGCGTCCGCGTCCGCGTGATGGTCGACGGCATGGGACAACTGATGCACCGCCACCCCGACCTGTCGCCGCTGGTCGAGGCGGGCGCGCGCTTCACGGTGTTCGTGCCGCCGCTGCGCCTGCCGATCCGCGCGCGCGCCAATCTTCGCGACCATCGCAAGATGGTGATCGTCGACGCGGCGCTCCCGGATCGCAGGCTGTGGAGCGGCGGTCGCAATCTCGCGAGCGAATACTTCGAAGGCCGCGATGGCGAGGCCGGCTGGCGCGACCTCACGTTCGACGTCGGCGGCGCCCTCGTCGCGCAGGCCGCCGCGCTGTTCGAACGCGACTGGGCCTACGGCAGCGGCGAGCGCATCGAGGCCGCGCCGCGCAGGCGGGCGACGCTGATCGAGGCGCAGGCCCAGTGCTGCGCGCAACTCGTCGCGTCCGGACCGGACGAGGTCGACGACACCATCCAGACGATCCTCGTGACCGGCGCCTATCAGGCGGAGCAGCGGATCGTGCTGGTCACGCCGTACTTCGTGCCCGACACCGCGTTGCTATCCGCACTCTGCATGGCCGCCCGTCGCGGCGTCGCGGTGGACCTGCTGATGCCGGCGCGTTCCAACCATCCGATGTCCGACATCGCGCGGCAGCGCGCCTTGCGCACGCTGGCCATCGCGGGCGGCCGCATCTGGCTCGCGCCCGGCATGCTGCACGCCAAGCTCGCGGTGTTCGACGACGTGCTCGCGCTGTCCGGCTCGGCCAACATCGACAGTCGCAGCCTGTATCTCAACTACGAGCTGATGGTGGCGTTCCACGACCGTGCCGACGTGGCGCACTTCATCGCGTGGTTCGAGCGCGAGCGGCCGGGCGCGGTGCGCTACGAGGCGAAGAAGCCGGGGTGGATCGCCGATATCGCCGAGGGGCTGGTGCTGTGGGCGGGCTTCCAGTTGTAGCCGAGATCGTTCCGCCGGACCGTCGGCGGGCCACGCGTGCGGGCGCAGTAACATTGAGTCCTTTCGTCTGCGCGGCTTGAACGACCGGCGCGCGGCGGTCCATCACGGGAGTTTCAGCAATGAACGAGGATCCGATCGTCATCGTCGGCGGTGCCCGCACCCCGATGGGTGCCTTCCAGGGCGAGCTGTCGTCGATGGCCGCCCATCAACTCGGCGCGGTCGCGATCGATGCCGCGCTCCAGCGCGCCGGCGTCAGGCCCGAACAGGTCGACGAAGTCATCATGGGCTGCGTGCTGCCGGCAGGCCAGGGCCAGGCGCCGGCCCGCCAGGCCGCACTCGGCGCGGGTCTGCCGGTGGGCGTGGGCTGCACGACGGTCAACAAGATGTGCGGTTCGGGCATGCGCGCCGCGATGTACGCGTATGACGCGCTGAAGGCCGGCAGCTCCGACGTGATCGTCGCGGGCGGCATGGAGTCGATGACCAATGCGCCGTACCTGCTGACCAAGGCACGGGGTGGCTACCGCATGGGCCATGGCGCGATCTACGACCACATGATGATGGACGGCCTCGAGGATGCGTACGACATCGCGCCCAACGGCACCCGTCGCTCGATGGGGACCTTCGGCGAAGAGTGCGCGGCGCTGTACGGGTTCACGCGCGAGGAGCAGGACCATTTCGCGACGACCTCGGTCAAGCGCGCGCAGGCCGCCGCCGCTGCGGGTACTTTCAAGGACGAGATCGCACCGGTCACCATTAAGAGCAAGGCCGGCGATACGGTGATCGACAGCGACGAAGGTCCGCGCAAGGCCAGGCTCGACAAGATCCCGACGCTGAAGCCGGCCTTCAGGAAGGACGGCACCATCACCGCGGCGAGCTCGAGTTCGATCAACGACGGCGCCGCGGCACTGGTGATGATGCGCGAGTCGACCGCGAAGCAGATGGGCCTGAAGCCGCTCGCGCGCATCCTCGGCCACACCACCAACGCCAAGCTGCCGGCCGAGTTCACGACCGCGCCGGTCGGGGCGATCCAGAAGCTCTACGACAAGGTCGGCTGGACGACCGCCGACGTGGATCTGTTCGAGATCAACGAGGCGTTCGCGGTCGTGCCGATGGCTGCGATGAAGGAACACGGCATTCCGCACGACAAGGTCAACGTGCACGGCGGCGCATGCGCGCTGGGCCATCCGATCGGCGCGTCGGGCGCGCGCATCGTCGTGTCGCTGATCAATGCGCTGAAGAAGACCGGCGGCACGAAGGGCGTGGCGTCGCTGTGCATCGGCGGCGGGGAGGCGACGGCGCTGGCGGTGGAACTGGTCT
>JBBRRW010000235.1:0-5211 GCA_038245975.1 Burkholderiales bacterium | reverse complement strand
GCCGCACTCGAGCCACCAGGCGCGAACGCCAGACGTGGTGTACTTCACTTCGCTGCCGCAGACTCTGGAACTGGCAGCCTGACCCGCAGCGTCCACTTATAAATCGATCGGATCTGTTCAGATCGGTGGGGCCAGCTCTCTACTGCACCAGGGGCAGTCCACACACCTTAACAAGGTGTCCTTGAAACCGGCAGCAGCCCATGGTGCGGGGGTTAGAAAGGAGGTAGGACTTCAGAAAAAGCGCCGTTAACAAGCATTTCTGGCGGAACGGGTGAGATTCGAACTCACGGAAGAGTTGCCCCTTCGCCAGTTTTCAAGACTGGAGCCTTAAACCGCTCGGCCACCGTTCCCCAGCGGCGAATTGTACCGGCCCACGCTCGCCGCGGTGCATTCGATCCAGTCGTTGCGGATCGCGCACAGGTTCAGGTCGCCTTTGTTCTTGATGCTCGTCTTCTGGACACTGTGAATGCGGTCGTGCGGGACCGTCTTGACGAGACGAAGACCTCGCTGGCGGTCTCGCGCCGCTTCGCCCTTCGGCGAGCCTCTTGAAGACTGCGAACTCGCGCCTCGATCATCATTACATCGTACGAGCGGGTCGAGCAGGCGAACGAAGATGGTTGTCGACGCAACAACCGGACCTCCTTCTGCCACGGACGATCGACCATCAGGGCCGGGTCTGCGGTCCCCGGCCGGCGCCGTACAGCTCGCCGCTCGGATCGTCGAACACCCGTTCGGCGGTGACACGAAAGATGCGGACGTCGGCCGCATCGACATCGATCCGCAACCAGCTCATCGCGCCGCTGTCCTTCAGCGCGATGCGCGTGAAATTGGCGATCGCCTTACCGGCCGGGTTCTGCAGCGGATGGTCCAGGTCGGGCGGCCCCGGCGGGCCGGGCGCATAGCGCGCCTGGACGAGCAGCACCTGCCCCTTGAATGCCAGGACGAAGTCGCGGAAAGCCCGCTTCCACTCGTAGTACCCGTCCCGCTCCCGGGTCCGCGCGTCGGGAACACGCATCGGCGCACTGAATCGTGGCGCAGCATCGACGAACAGCACGATGCCGGCGAGGCGCCGTTCGGCGGCGAGGCGAAAGGTGCGTTCCAGCCACGCCCGATTGGCGACGAGGCGTTCCTCGAACTCGCCGTTGCGGCCCGCGGCGATGCGGAAATTGTTGTTGTTGTCGGGTAGGTTGATCGTGGCGAACAGCACCCGCCCCACCTGCCACCGCAGGTTCTCGCGGTAGCGGTGGAAGCGCGCGAACGCGCTCTGGCGCAGCCACGGCATCCGTGTCTGCCCGAGCGATTCGTCGGTGCTGAAGAAGCTGTCGCCGATCCGTTCGAGCCGTTCGAGCGGATCACCCGTCGCGTTGCCGCAGGCGGCCCATTCGACGGCTGCGAGCACCGGCACGACGGGCTTGCCGCTGGCGTCGAGCAGCGCACGCCGGCGTTCGCGCGCGGCATGGGAACACGACGTGTCCGACGGCGCGGACAGATCGAAGTGGACGACGAAGCGGGACGGACTCGCGTCCACGGCTCGCAGCAAGGTCGACGTCGACCGGTCAGCATCGCCGCTCGCGGTGCCGATGACCGCGAAGCTGAATGCCGCCGGCGCGTCGATGGTCGTCGGCGCCTCGTTGATGCCGATCGGCTGCGCCGCGGCCGATACGGTCCACGTGTACGCGAGGACGATACCGAGGGTCCGCAGTCCTCCCGCCGCGGGGATGCGCAGCCCTCTCACGACGCGTCCCCGTTCGCGATTCGTTTCAGGCGATACAGCGCATCGAGCGCGTCGCGCGGTGCGAGGCGATCCGGATCGAGGGACGCGAGCGCGTCGACCACTTCGGTCGCGACCGCGCCGTCGTCGATCGTGTCCGTCGTCGCGCCGTCGCCGGCCGGCAGCTCGAAGAGGTCGCGCTGCGGCGTCGCGTTGCGCGCGGCCTCTTCGAGCACGCCCAGCTGCTTCTCGGCCGCGCGGATCACGCTCTGCGGCACGCCCGCGAGTCGCGCGACCTGCAGCCCGTAGCTGCGGCTCGCAGGTCCTTCCTCGACCGCGTGCAGCAACACGATGTCGCGACCGTGCTCGATCGCCGACAGGTGCACGTTGGCGACCGACGGGTACTCGTCGGCGAGACGCGTCAGTTCGAAGTAGTGGGTGGCGAAGAACGTCAGCGCCCGGTTGTGCTCGATCAGCCGGCGCGCGATCGCCCAGGCCAGGGCCAGACCGTCGAAGGTCGACGTGCCCCGCCCCACCTCATCCATCAGGACCAGGCTGGACGCCGTGGCCTGGTTGAGGATCGCTGCGGCCTCGGTCATCTCGACCATGAACGTGGAGCGCCCGCCCGCCAGATCGTCTGACGCGCCGATGCGCGTAAAGATCGCATCGATCGGCCCGAGTACCGCGCGGGTCGCCGGCACGAAGCTGCCGCAATACGCCATCAGTACGATCAGCGCCGCCTGCCGCATGAAGGTCGACTTGCCGCCCATGTTCGGGCCGGTGACGATGAGCATCCGGCGGTCGGGGCCGAGGCGACTGTCGTTCGCGATGAAGCGCTCGACGCTGTTCGCGGTGTTGCGCTCGTTGCACTGCGCCTCGACCACCGGATGACGGCCGCCGTCGATCCGCAGGCCGGGCTCGGTCACGAGCTCGGGCCGGGTCCACGTCCACGCATCGGCGCGGTCCGCGAACGCGCACAGCACGTCGACGCTGGCGAGAGCGCGCGCGACGCGCTGCAGGTCGCCGATCGACGGAGCCAGGCGATCGAGTACCTGTTCGTACAGATGCTTCTCGCGCGTCAGCGAGCGTTCGCGGGCCGACAGTGCCTGGTCTTCGAATGCCTTGAGTTCGGGCGTGATGTAGCGCTCGGCGTTCTTGGTGGTCTGGCGGCGGCGATAGTCGTCGGGCACCTGGTCGGTCTTGCCGTGCGTGACCTCGATATAGAAGCCGTGCACCTTGTTGTATTCGACGCGCAGCGTGGCGATGCCGGTCCGCGCACGCTCGCGCGCCTCGAGCGCCACGAGGAAGGTCCCGGCATCGGTCGACAGGGTACGCAGTTCATCCAACTCCGCGTCGTAGCCGGTCGCGATCACCCCGCCGTCGCGAATCAGCGTCGCGGGGACTTCGGCCACGGCCTTCACGAGCAGGTCGCAGGCCTCGCGCGGCGTGGCGAGCGCGTCGATCAGTTCGACGATCATCGAAGGATGCTGCTGCGCTCCGCGAGAAGGGTCGGTCAACCCGGCGATCGTCGTCGGGTCAGCGACTGCCGCGAGCCGTTCGCGCAGACCGTCGAGCCGCGCGAGCGAGTCGCGCAGTCCGGCGAGGTCGCGCGGTCGGGCGCTGCGCAATGCGATACGGGCGGCGATGCGGTCGACGTCGGCGATGCCGGCCAGCTGCGCATGGAGGCCTTCGGCATGCGTGGCCGCGCCATGCCTCGCCATCAGCGACTCGACGGCGAACGCGCGCCGCGCCGGCACGTCGCGATCGCGCAGCGGTTCGTGGAGCCAGGTGCGTAGCAGGCGGCTGCCCATGTGCGTCGCGCACACGTCGAGCAGGCCGAACAGCGTCGTCGGTGCGCTCGAGCGACCACGCGGCTCACCGGCCGACAGGCTCTCGCTGATCTCGAGATTGCGCCGCGTCGGGCCGTCGAGGGCGATCGTCCGGTCGGCGCGCTCGACGGCAAGGCTGCGCAGATGCGCGAGCGTGCGTTGCGGGCCGGCAGTGCCCCTGGCCGCGTCGCCGTCGACGCCGTCGAGCGCCTGCGTGCGTCGCAGGAACTTCAGCAGCGCGCCGGCCGCGCCGAGCGCCAGCGTTTCGTCGGTCACGCCGAACGCGGCGAGGTCGTTGACCTCGAAGTGGCTGCACAGCGCCCGGCGCCCGGTCTCCACGTCGAAGTCCTGCGATGGCCAAGTCACCGTGTTCGGCATCGCGCCGCGCCGGTTTTCGTGAGTCTCAGCCTCAGTCTCGGCCTCGTCGGTGACCAGCGTCTCGGCGGGCCGCAGACGATCGAGGACGCGCTCGACGGCCTCGAACGGACATTCGAGGAGACGCAGGTCTCCGGTCGCGAAGTTCAGCCACGCGAGGCCCGCGAGCCGCGACCGTGTGCGCGCGGAGCGTCTGACGACGATCGCGGCCAGCAGCCGGTCGGCCTTGTCGGGCAGCAGGCCCGCGTCGGCCAGCGTCCCCGGCGTGACGATCCGCACGACCTGGCGCGCGACCGGGCCCTTAGCCGTGGCCGGGTCGCCGATCTGCTCGCAAATCGCGACCGACTCGCCCTGCGCGATCAGCTTCGCGAGATAGCCGTCGAGCGCGTGGAAGGGGATGCCCGCCATCGGGATCGGCGATCCGTTCGACTGGCCGCGCGCGGTGAGCGTGATGTCGAGCAGGCGCGCGGCGCGCTTCGCATCGTCGTGGAAGACCTCGTAGAAGTCGCCCATCCGATACAGCAGCAGGGTCTGCGGATGGGCGGACTTGATGCGCAGGTACTGCTGCATCATCGGCGTATGGCCGGCAAGATCTTCGACTGCGGGAGCATTTCCTCTCTTCGACACCGCCGGTTCTTCCCTCTGAAACGATCGATTCGCGCGTCCGGACGTGTCCGGGACGCTACATGGCAGCGTCCGCTGCAGCGGGCGCTTCGGACGCGTCGCCGATTGTCCCAGCTTTCGGCCCGTGCACGCGGCGCAGGACCTGCTTCGGGCGTGCGCCTCGCGCTTCATCGCAACGCGCTGCATAGCCCCGCGGCGGACGGGCCGCGCGACAGCGATCCCGCGGCAGCGCTCGGCACGAAAGGGTAGTTCCGCATAGGCAAGCCCTGCGCGACGGGCAATACCGGACGTCACGGTCGGCACTCGCCACGCCATGCGATGTCACGCGGTGGCGGCGATCGCTCCTGGCAAGCGTCGAAGCGGAGCGCCTATGAAGGACGACCAATACGTCATGCGCCGCGACACGAGCGGCCACGCGGGCGAGCGTGTGCCGCAGGTGCAGGACCCTGCTGGCGTCCGGTCAGGACGATGCGTTCGGCGTGAAGGGCGCATGACGGCATGAACTCGGGGTCCGCTGGAGGAGTAGCCGGCGCAGGCCCGGGCCAACTCCGGCGCGGACCCGGACGCGCCGACGGTCACCGTCGCGCTGTCGACCCCTTCAACGCGTCTCGGGCGAGCGCTTCGGGAACAGCGGCCCGAGCATCGCGACCAGTTGCCCGAAGATCTTCGGTG
>JBBRRW010000234.1:0-5214 GCA_038245975.1 Burkholderiales bacterium | reverse complement strand
GTAGTTGTCCTCCAGCCGCACGATGTCGTCCTCGCCGAGATAGCTGCCCGACTGCACCTCGATCATCTCGAGGTCGATCTTGCCCTGGTTCTCCAGGCGGTGGACCGTACCCAGCGGGATGTAGGTCGACTGGTTCTCGGTCAGCATGATGATCTCTTCGCCGCGCGTGACGCGGGCCGTGCCCGACACGACGATCCAGTGCTCGGCGCGGTGGTGGTGCATCTGCAGCGACAGGCTCGCGCCCGGCTTGACGACGATGCGCTTGACCTGGAAGCGGCTGCCGTGGTCGATCGAGTCGTAGTAGCCCCACGGCCGATGGACCTTGCGATGGTTGTCCGCGTGCGGCCGCGACTCGGCCTTCAGGCGGTTGACGATCTTCTTGATGTCCTGCGTCTTGTCCTTCCGTGCGACCAGGATCGCGTCGGGCGTCTCGATGACGATCATGTCGTCGAGGCCGAGGCACGCGACCAGCCGCCCTTCGGAGAGCACCAGGCTGTTGCGCGTGTCTTCGAGCATCGTGTCGCCCTGCACCGAGTTGCCGTCAGCGTCCTTGGTCGCCGACGCCCACACCGCGTCCCAGGCGCCCACGTCCGACCAGCCCGCGGACAGCGGCACGACGACGCCCGGGATGCCCAGCCCGGTCGCGCCCTGCAGCTTCTCCATCACCGCGTAGTCGATCGAATCCGACGGACAGGCGGCGAACGCGTCGCGGCCGATGCGCACGAAGTCGCGATCGACGGCACCGGCTTTCATCGCCGCTTCGCAGGCCGCGTGCATTGCGGGCGCGAGATGGGCCAGCGCCTTCAGCCATACCGACGCGCGCATCAGGAACAGTCCGCTGTTCCACAGATGACGACCGCCTTCGAGGTATTGCTGCGCGACGGCCAGCGGTGGCTTCTCGACGAAGGCCAGGAGCGGCTGCGTCGCCAGCGCATCGGGGTTCGCGCCGAGGATCGACGTGCCGACGTGCAGGTAGCCGTAGCCGGTCTCGGGACGGTCCGGGACGATGCCGAAGGTGACCATGGCGCCGTCCAGCGCGGGCGCGATCGCCGCTTCGATCGCGGCGTGGAAGCGTGCGAGGTCGAGGATCACGTGGTCGGCCGGCATCACCAGCAGCAGGGCGTCTTCGCCGTCCGCCACCGCGAGCATCGCCGCGAGCGTGAGCGCGGGCGCCGTGTTGCGCCCGAACGGTTCCAGCAGGATGCGGCCGCCGCTGCCGCCGGCCGAACGCATCTGCTCGGCGGACAGGAAGCGATATTCCTCGTTGCACACGACGATCGGCGCGGACGCCACGGGCACGGAGCCCTTGAAGCCGTTGAGGCGCATCGCCGTCGACTGCAGCATCGTGTCGCTGCCGGTCAGCGACAGCAGCTGTTTCGGATACTTCTCGCGCGACATCGGCCACAGACGCGTGCCGGAACCACCGGAAAGAATGACGGGCTGAAGGATCATCGGAGTTTCCTTGACGGCAGGGCACGGGCCCCGGTTGAACGTATCGCAGGCATCGGATTGTTGCGATGCACAATATTGCAGGGCGAATGATACCGCGTGCGGCGCGCGAGCCTCGCCAGAATAGAATGTCGCGATGACAGCCGGTCTCTCCCTCGATGCAACTTCCGCACCAGTGCGTGCCGAACGCCCGCGCAACGCGCTGACCTCCGTCGCGGACGCCCTGGCGTCGCTGCTCGACCGCGTCGTGCCGATCGCGGACCACGAATCGGTCTCGACCTTCGAGGCGCGTGGCCGGGTCCTCGCCGAAGCCCTGCTTTCGCGCATCGACGTCCCGGCCGCCGACAACGCGCAGATGGACGGCTATGCGGTGCGTGCCGCCGACCTCGCATCGGCCAGCGAGACGTCGCCGGTCGCGCTGCCGGTCTCCCAGCGCATCCCGGCCGGGCACGTCGCCGCTCCCCTCGCCAGCGGAAGCGTCGCGCGCATCTTTACCGGCGCGTTGCTGCCCGACGGCGCCGACACGGTGATCATGCAGGAGGCCGCCGTCGCCGATGCGGGTGCCGGCGTCGTGCGCTTCTCGCAGCGACCGGCAAAGGGCGAATGGGTCCGCTATCGCGGCGAGGACATCCGCAGCGGTCAGACCATCCTCGAACCCGGGACGCGCCTCGGACCGCAGCACCTGGGGCTCGCGGCATCGATCGGCACGGCGACCATCGCGGTGGTGCGGCGTCCCCGCGTCGCGGTCTTCTCGACCGGCGACGAGCTGGCGATGCCCGGCGAGGTCGCGATCGAGGACCTGAAGCCCGGCACGCTGTTCAATTCCAACCGTTACACGATGCGCGGCCTGATCGAGGCGCTGGGCTGCGAGGTCGTCGATCTCGGCATCGTCCCGGACACGCTGGCCGCGACGCGCGACGCGGTGGTGCGGGCCGCCGGCCGCAGCGACTGCATCGTCACGTCCGGCGGCGTCTCGGTCGGCGAGGAGGACCACATCCGTCCGGCCGTCGCGGCCGAAGGCAGCATCGATTTCTGGCAGATCGCGATCAAGCCGGGCAAGCCCCTCGCCTTCGGCCGCGTCGGGAACGCGCTGTTCGTCGGCCTGCCGGGCAACCCGGTCTCGGGCTTCGTCACCTTCCTGCTGTTCGTTCGCCCGCTGCTGATGCGTCTGCAGGGCATCGTCGACGTGGCGCCCGCCACCTACCTGCTGCGCGCCGACTTCGACTGGCTGCGTCCGGACCAGCGGCAGGAATACCTGCGTGCGCGCACCAACCCCGCCGGCGGCCTGGACCTGTTCCCGCAGCAGGGATCGGCGGTGATGACGTCGACGGTGTGGGCCGACGGGTTGGTCGAGAATCCCCCGGGCCGGGCGATCGCGAAGGGCGACCTCGTCCGTTTCCTGCCGTTCGCGGCGCTGATCGGTTGAGCCCGCATGCCGTTCCAACGCCCCAGCTCATGCGCGTGACGCTGCTCTATTTCGCGAGCCTGCGCGAAGCCTTCGGCATCGGGCGCGAGACCTGCGACCTGCCGGCAGGGATCGATACGCCGCAGCGCGTGCGCGGCTGGCTGCGCGAGCGCGGCGGGCCGTGGGCCGTGGCGCTCGCCGAGGGCCGCAACGTGCGCGCGGCCGTCGACCAGGTCATGGCCGTCGCCGACGCGCCGCTGCGCGATGGCGCCGAAGTCGCGTTCTTCCCGCCGGTCACCGGAGGCTGACGATGGCCATCGCGGTCCGGGTGCAGCCGGGAGAATTCGACCCCGGCGTGGAGCTCGCCGCATTGCGCATCGGCAAGCCCGAGGTGGGCGGCATCGCGAGCTTCATCGGCATCGTCCGTGACGTGAACGGCGTGGCCGGCGAACAGGCCGCGGTCGGTTCGCTGACGCTCGAGCACTACCCGGGCATGACCGAACGCGCACTCGAGGCCATCTGCGACGAGGCCTGCGGTCGCTGGGCGCTGATCGACGTGCTGGTGATCCATCGTTACGGCACGCTGCTGCCGACCGACCCCATCGTGTTCGTCGCGGCGAGTGCCGCGCATCGCGGCGAAGCCTTCGCGGCCTGCAGCTTCGTGATGGACTACCTGAAGACGCAGGCGCCGTTCTGGAAGAAGGAGACGACCGATCGCGGCCCGCGCTGGGTCGAGTCCCGCGACAGCGACGCGGTCGCCGCGCGCAAGTGGGACGCAGCCGCGCCCGGTGCGTCGAAGGAACCCGCATGACCCGCTCCGCGTGACCCGGCGTCGATGAGCTCAGTGACCTTCGGCGGGTTCGTCGCGCTCTTTGCGGGCTCGCTGATCGGCGCGACGCTGCGGTGGCTGGCGCAGATCGTGCTCAATCCGGTATTGCCGACGCTGCCGCTCGGCACGCTGCTGGTCAATGTCGTCGGCGGCTTCGTGATCGGCATCGCCGTCGCGGTCTTCCAGGGGGCGCCGGACTGGCCGCCGCAGTGGCGAATCTTCGTCATCCCCGGCCTGCTCGGCGGCCTGACCACGTTCTCGTCGTTCACCGCCGAGTCGATGCTGCTTCTGCAGGAAGGGCGGCCGGGCTGGGCCTTCGCGCATGCGGCGGCGCACGTCCTCGGCGCACTCGTGGCGTGCTTCGCCGGGTACGCGTTGGTGCAGAAGCTCTCCTGACCCGTCGTCCGCGGTGACGCCCGTGCGTCGCCGGTCCCCGAACCTCACGTCTCACCGATGAACCACCACTCGATCAACGACCGCTCGATCAACGACCCCGCGCGCGAACCGTTCCGCTACCGCTGGGCCGCCCGCGGCGACATCAACGGCTTCTTCGCGCTGTCGATCGACAACCTCGCGCTGCTGGTCTCGATGAGCGGCATCCTGATCGGCGTGTTCGGCATGCCGGCCGAGATCGTGCTCGGGCGCATGGTGCCGGGGACCGCGATCGGCGTACTGATTGGCGACGCCATCTACACGTGGCTCGCCTTCCGCCTGGCGAAGCAGGAGCGGCGCCACGACGTGTGCGCGATGCCGCTCGGCATCGACACGCCGTCGATGTTCGCGCTGTCGTTCGGCGTCGTCGGACCGGCCTTCCTGCAGAACCACGACGCTAACGAGGCGTGGGCCGTCGGCATGGCGGTACTCGTGCTGATGGGCGTCGCCAAGCTGGTCGCGTCGTTCTTCGGCGAGACCATCCGGCGCATCCTGCCCAAGACCGCGCTGCTCGGCGCGATCAGCGCGGTCGGCGTGGCACTGATCATGTTCTTCCCGTTCCAGAAGATCATGGCCGAGCCGATCGGCGGGTTCGTGGCCCTCGGCGTGATCCTGCTGACGCTGGTCGGCGGCATCCGCCTGCCGTGGAACGTCCCGGCCGTCATCGCGTCGGTGGTCGCGGGACTGGCCGCGTATGCCGTCGCCAAGTGGCTCGGCTACCTGCCGCCCGTCATCCTGTCGGCCGGCGGCAGCTTCGGGCTGCACCTGCCGCTGCCCACGCTGGTGTTCGTCGAAGGGCTGGACCTCGCGTGGAAGTACATTCCGCTCGCGATCCCGGCCGCGTTCCTCACCGTGGTCGGCGGCATCGACGTGACCGAATCGGCGGCGCTCGCCGGCGACCGCTATTCGACGCGCACCGTGTTGCTGGTCGAAGGCATCGCCACGCTCGGTGCGGCGGTATGCGGCGGCGTCGTGCAGAACACGCCGTACATCGGCCACCCGGCGTACAAGCGCATGGGCAGCCGCGCCGCGTACACGCTGGCCACCGGGCTGTTCATCGCGGTCGGCGCGGCGACCGGCCTGATCGGCGTGCTGATCT
>JBBRRW010000233.1:0-5296 GCA_038245975.1 Burkholderiales bacterium | reverse complement strand
TCGAAAGTCGAGCCCGATTACTACGTCGAGCATCTCCCCAACAATCCGTGGATCCATCAGCCGTTCGAGGAATACGACAGCCTGCGTCCCCAGCAGCTGGAGGCCTGGATACGTCGGGGTTCGAAGTGAGCGTCGGGGCGCGTGCCGACTCCGTAAAGCGTTGAAGCGATGGAGGTTCGCGTTGCGCGAACCTCTATAATGTCGCCCGCGGACGGGGATTCGGTCACGTTCCGCGACCGCGGTTTCGCTTGCAAGCGAAACCTTTCGAGTCCCTGCGAGAAGTGCGCAGGCGCTTCTCTGCCGGGCCAAGCCTTCAACGAGAAAAAAGGTTCGCGTTGCGAACCTTTATGATGGTGCCCAGGAAGGGACTCGAACCCCCACACCTTGCGGCGCATGGACCTGAACCATGTGCGTCTACCAATTCCGCCACCTGGGCACGACGAGCAAACACCGATCACCTACAAGCGTCTGCTCAAGCGAGTGGCGCAGTTTAAAGAGAAAGACCAATTTGTCAAACGAAAAACCGGTTCGCAGCACACGCTCGCGAACCACTGCTGCGCTGCTGAGCGCCGCAACGCCCCTTCAACAGGTCGAGACCAAGCGCTCGGCCCCGCCGGTCGAAACGTTCATCGCACCGCTGCCCGAGGTCTCGAAGCCCCCCGTCGAGGCGGTCGCCGCCCCGGCGCGATCGTCGCGGCCACCGAAGTCCGCCAAGCCCAAGGTCTCGGTCGACGAGGCCGCGCCACGCTTCGAATATCAGATCCCCGAGCGCGAGGCGATCCTCGCCGAGCTGCGGACGGCCAACATGCCGCTGATGCCCGACGAACTCGCGGCGCGCCTCAACGTGACGGCCGACGAGATGCCCGGCTTCGACCGGCGTCTCGCTGCGATGGAGCGCGACGGGCAGCTGATGCCCAACCGGAAGGGGGTGCTGCTGCTCGCCAACAAGCTCGACTTCATCGCCGGACGGGTGGTCGGCCACCGCGATGGCTACGGCTTCCTGATGCGCGACGATCGCAGCGGGCCGGACATCTGGCTGGCGCCGAAAGAGATGCTGAAGGTCCTGCACGGCGACCGCGTTCTGGTCAAGCCCACCGGGACCGACTACCGCGGCAAGCCGGAAGGCACGATCGTCGAGGTGACCGAGCGACGCACCAAGCGGCTGGTCGGCCGCCTGCTGAGCGAGCGCGGCGTCTTCGTCGTCGTCCCCGAGGATCAGCGGATCAAGCACGACATCCTGATCCCGCCCGGCGAGGTGCGTAAGGCGCAGCCCGGCCAGGTCGTCACCGTCGAGATCGTCGAACAGCCGTCGCGCTACACGCAGCCGATCGGCCGCATCGACGAAGTGCTGGGCGAGATCGACGATCCCGGCATGGAGATCGAGATCGCCGTGCGCAAGTACGACGTGCCGCACGTCTTCTCGCCGGACGCCGAGACCGAGGCGCTGGCGTTGCCCGACGCGGTCCGTCCCGCGGACGCGCTCGGTCGTATCGATCTCACCGACGTTCCACTCGTCACCATCGACGGCGAAGACGCACGCGACTTCGACGACGCGGTCTATTGCGAACCGCTCGACGGTCGCAAGAAGGGCTGGCGACTGCTCGTGGCCATCGCCGACGTGAGTCACTACGTCGGCGTCGGTACCGCGCTCGATCGCGATGCCTTCGAGCGCAGCACGTCGGTGTACTTCCCGCGCCGGGTCATCCCGATGCTGCCGGAGAAGATCTCCAACGGGCTCTGCTCGCTGATGCCGCAGGTCGACCGTCTCGCGGTCGTGTGCGACATGGTGGTCAGCCTCGAAGGCGAGGTCACGGCCTATCAGTTCTACAACGCGGTGATCCATTCGGCCGCGCGCCTGACGTACAACGAGGTGTGGTCGATGCTGTCCACCACGCCCGACGGATCGGGCACGCCTGCCGTCGCGCCCCACAAGCGCGCGCAATGGCCGATGCTGCAGCATCTGTACGCGGTGTACCAAGCGTTCTTCGCAGCGCGGGCGAGCCGCGGCGCGATCGACTTCGAGACGACCGAGACCTACATCGTCGCGGACCCGCAGGGTCGCATCGAGGAGATCCTGCCACGTACGCGCAACGACGCCCACAAGCTGATCGAGGAATGCATGCTGGCCGCCAACGTCTGCGCCGCCGACCTCATGGCGCGCAAGAAGCACGAAGGCCTCTATCGCGTGCACGACGGCCCGACGCCGGAGAAGCTCGCGAACCTGCGGGCCTTCCTCAAGACGCTGGGGCTGACGCTGGCCGGCGGCGACGATCCGCAGGCCAGCGACTACGCGGCCGTCATCGCGCGGATCAAGCCGCGGCCCGATGCCCCGTTGCTGCAGACCATGCTGCTGCGTTCGATGCAGCAGGCGATCTATTCGCCGGACAACGGGGGCCACTTCGGTCTCGCGTATCCCGCCTATGCGCACTTCACGTCGCCGATCCGTCGCTATCCGGACCTGCTGGTCCATCGCGTGCTGAAGGCGCTGATCGCGAACACGACCTACGTGCCGCATCTGCCTGATCGCGAAGGCGATGGCGATGTCCGCGAGGCACGACACGCGTCGATCGCGACGCCTGTCGCCAACGCGTCTCTCGACGCGAACGATCGTCAGCACATCCACGGCATCTGGGAGCAGTTCGGCCTCCAGTGCTCGGCCAACGAGCGCCGCGCCGACGAGGCCAGCCGCGACGTGCTCGCGTGGCTCAAGTGCTATTTCATGCGCGAGAAAGTCGGCGAGCAGTTCCGCGGCACGGTCACCGGTGTCGCGCCGTTCGGCGTCTTCGTCACGCTCGACGGACTGTTCGTCGAAGGGTTGGTCCACGTGTCCGAACTCGGCACCGACTATTTCCAGTTCAACGAAGCGATGCACGAGCTGCGCGGCGAACGAACCGGGCAGCGCTTCCGCCTCACCGACCCGGTCACGGTGCAGGTCGCGCGCGTGGACCTCGAAGCGCGAAAGATCGAGTTCAGGCTCGTGAAGGGCAGCAGCTACCAGGAGTTGATGCGCGGCGTGCTGCCCGAGGACGCCGGCGGCGTGCGCAAGGGTCCGACCCGACCGGCCGGCAAGCGGGCGGCGAAGCCGCGCAGCGCCGACCAGCGCGAGCGTCCCGCGTCGGCCGAGGCGGCCGGCGGTCACCACGCGGGTGGTGCGCCGGGTGGAACGGCAAGGACCGCGCGCAAGGCGGTGATGACGAAGAGCGGCCGCTCGAAGAAGCGGTGACGTGGCGCGACTCCGCGCACTGCACGGCTTCCACGCGATCTCGGCGCGGCTGCGCCACGACGCGTCGAGCATCAAGGAGCTCTACGTCGACGCGGCGCGCCACGACGCGCGCATCCGCAGCCTGATCGCGCGCGCCGCCGAGACCGGCGTCCGCACGATCCCGGTGGACGCGCGAAGACTCGACGGCCTCTCCGGCAACGCGCCGCATCAGGGCGTCGTCGCGATGGCCGACGAGATCAAGGTGGCGACCAGCCTCGATGACGTGCTCGACGACCTGCCCGGCGGCGCGATCCCGCTGCTGCTGGTCCTCGACGGCATCACCGACCCGCACAACCTGGGCGCCTGCCTGCGGGTTGCCGACGGCGCCGGCGTGCATGCGGTCGTCGCGCCGAAGGACCGGGCCGCAGGCATCGGAGCGACGGTCGAGAAGGTCGCGAGCGGTGCGGCCGAGACCGTGCCGTACATCACCGTCACGAACCTCGCGCGCACGCTCAGGGAACTGAAGGAGCGCGACATCCGCATCGTCGGTACCAGCGACGACGTGCCCGCATCGATCTACGACATCGACCTCCAGGGTCCGGTGGCCTGGGTGCTCGGCACCGAAGGCGAGGGCATGCGCCGACTGACCCGCGAGACCTGCGACGAACTCGTGCAGATTCCGATGCAGGGTGCGGTCGAGAGTCTCAACGTGTCGGTCGCGAGCGGCGTCTGTCTCTACGAATCGGTGCGGCAGCGACGTGTCGCGACACGAGCCCGCTGAGGTTGTCCGGTGGCTCGTCCGTTCGTCTCCAGAAAGGGGTTCGCCGTGATCCGTAGCGCCGTGGCCTGCACGTGGATGCTCGCATTACTCGTCGGAACGGCGGTCGCGGCCGACGAGGCGGGCTATCGACGCGTACCGCCCAGTGCCGACGGCACCGGCATCGTCTACATGGAGCGCGAGACCGCTTCGGTGATGGGGCACGAGGGCGCCGACTGGCTCGAGCGCCCCGAACGCTTCGCCGAGGAACGCCCCGACTTCCTGCTCGACGCGCTCGCGTTGAAGCCCGGCATGCAGGTCGCCGACATCGGTGCGGGGACGGGCTACTACAGCTGGCGCATGGCGGTTCGCGTCGCGCCGTCGGGCCGCGTGCTGGCTGTCGACGTGCAGCCGGAGATGATCGCGCTGCTGGCGCGCGAGATGAAGCAGCGCAACGTGACCAACGTTCTCGGCGTGCTCGGCACGTTCACCGATCCGCGCCTGCCGCCCGCTGCCGTCGACCTCGTGCTGATGGTCGACGTCTATCACGAGTTCGATCACCCGCGCGAGATGCTCGCCGCGCTCGCGCGTTCGCTGAAGGCCGACGGACGGATCGTGTTCGTCGAATACCGTGCCGAGGATCCGGCGGTACCGATCAAGCCGCATCACAAGATGAGCGAGGCGCAGATCCGACGCGAGGCCGCGGCGGCCGGACTGCTCTGGGTGAAGACGGTGGAGACGCTGCCGTGGCAGCACGTCGTGGTCTTCGCGAAAGGAAAGTCGCTCCGATGATCCCAACGATTGACATCGAAACCGTTCGGCCGACCGCGCTCACAGGAGAGGCCACACATCGTCGCAGCGACGCTGTACCTGATTTCGAGTCGGGCCTTCGATCCGTCGCCGTGCGCGTGCCGCGTCAAGGCGGTCGTCGCGCGCTTCGGTGCATACGTCGGCGGCGCGCTGCCGATCGAGGACACGTTCGGGGTCCATTCGGTGAAGCTCCCAGCCGGCGACCTGATCGTCTATCCGGCCACCAGCCTGCATCGGGTCGAGCCGGTCACGCGCGGTGCGCGGGTCGGCTGCTTCTTCTGGATCCAGAGCCTGGTCCGCGACCGCGACGCGGGGCCGACCAAGCGACACGCGTGAAGCTCACCGGCTGCCACCACAACCTGCTGCGGATGCGGACCGATCCCCGATCGTTCATAGCGGCGGCTCCATCTCCGCTCACTTCTCACCCTCCACTTCAAGGGGAGGGCCGGGGAGGGGATGGGTTCAGCAAGTTTCAGAACGACCCCGCGTCGCCCGGATAGACGATCGGCGACTCGTTGCCGAACTCG
>JBBRRW010000232.1:0-5398 GCA_038245975.1 Burkholderiales bacterium | reverse complement strand
TCACCCCTCGATCGTCGGTGTCGCCTTCAGCACTTCCTCGACCGTCGTCATGCCGGCGACGATCTTCATCGCGCCGGAGACGCGCAGCGGCCGCATGCCGTCGCGCAGGCCGCGCTGGCGGATGGCGTCGATGCTCGGCGCGCTCGAGATCAAGGCCTTGATGTCCGGGGTGATCTCGAGGATCTCGTAGATGCCGGTGCGGCCGCGATAGCCGGTCATGCGGCATTCGATGCAGCCCACCGGCTTCTGCAACTCGATCGGTCGCTCGGTCTTGAACGGCGCGATCAACGCCTTCCACGTCTCGGCCTCGACCATGCCAGGTGTCTTGCAGTGCGGACACAGCGTGCGCACGAGGCGCTGCGCCATGATCCCGATCACCGTCGCATTCAGCAGGTAAGGGGGCACGCCGAGTTCGAGCAGCCGCGTGATCGCCGACGGCGCGTCGTTGGTGTGCACCGTCGAGAAAACGAGGTGGCCGGTCAGCGCCGCCTGCACCGCCATCTCGGCCGTCTCGAGGTCGCGGATCTCGCCGACCATGATGATGTCGGGGTCCTGGCGCATCAGCGCGCGCACGCCGTCGGCGAAGCCCAGGTCGATCGACGGCTGCACCTGCATCTGGTTGAACGCGCCCTCGACCATCTCGATCGGGTCCTCGATCGTGCAGACGTTGACCTCTTCGGTCGCGAGCGTCTTGAGGGTCGAATACAGGGTGGTGGTCTTGCCCGATCCGGTGGGGCCGGTGACCAGCACGATGCCGTAGGGTCGCTCGGTCATCGCGTTCCAGCGTCGCGCATCGTCGTCGGAGAAGCCGAGTTCGGCGAAATCCTTGACCACCACGTCGGGGTCGAAGATGCGCATCACGAGCTTCTCGCCGAAGGCGGTCGGCAGCGTCGACAGCCGCAGTTCGACCTCGACGCCGGTCGCCGTCAGGGTCTTGATGCGGCCGTCCTGCGGCCGACGCTTCTCGATCACGTCCATGCGCCCCAGCAGCTTGACGCGGCTGGTCATCGCCGACATCACCGCGGTGGGCACTTGGTAGACCTGATGCAGCACGCCGTCGATGCGGAAACGCACCACGCCCTGGTCGCGCCGCGGCTCGAGATGGATGTCGGACGCGCGCTGGTCGAACGCGTACTGCCACAGCCAGTCGACGATCTGCACGATGTGCGCGTCGTTCGAGTCGTACTGCCGCGCGCCGGCCTTCGAGTTGCCGAGCTCGACCAGCTGCTCGAAGCTGTTCTGCGCCGCCGCCCCGCCCTTCGCGACCGCGCCCTTGACCGAGCGCGCGAGGCTGAAGAACTCCGCGATGTAGCGGGTGACGTCGCTCGGGTTGGCGAACACCCGCCGCACGTCGCGCCGCCAGATCCGCTGCATCTCGGGGATCCACTCGACCAGGAAGGGCTCCGAGGTCGCGATGACCACTTCGTTGGCCTTGATCTCGATCGGCAGGATGCGAAAGCGCGTCGCGTAGTTGACCGACATCAGGTCGGAGATCTTCGAGAAGTCCACCTTGAGCGGATCGATGCGCGTGTACGCGAGGTCGACCTTGGTCGCGAGCCATTCGGACAGGACGTCCAGCGTCAGCAGCCGGTGCGGCGTGACCAGCGACTTGAGCTTGGCCTCGGCCAGGATCATCAGGGGATGCGTCTCGCTGCGCATGCGGATCGCGTCGCGCTGGAGCAGTTCGGCCTGCGCATGTTCGATCAGGCCGTCGGCGAGCATCCACTGCAACACGCGCTCCAGCGAAAGATGCTGGTCCTTCGCATTCGTGGTCGGCAGGGCACTCATGGCAACTCGATCATCGCGGAGACTGAGACGCCGGATTATAGGGCGCGGCCTCCTGGCATCGGCCGAGGCACGACGGGCCGCACCACGATTCGTGCGGCCGATCCCCGCAGCGACTTCAACCCGCTAGACCCGAAACGTCGCGGGATCGACCGGCCGACCCTTCGTCGGTCTTTCGCAGGAACCCTCGCGCAACCCGTCGACCCAGGTCGAGGCCGGCAGCTTCAGCGTCCACGCGATCACCGCCGCCCGCTCGCGCAACGTGGTCCATGGCACGCTCAGCGGCGGCCCGCTGAACGCGATGGCCACGCGGTTGCCTTCATGGACCTCCGGCAGCGCGACCACGCGTCCGTCGAACGCCGCCTTCAGGCTGCGCATGTTGCGCGCGAAGCTCGCATGCACGCCGAACAGGTTGACCGTCAGGACGCCCGGCGACCGCAGGCACGCGCGACACGCGGCATAGAAGGCCTCGGACTCGAGGACCGGGCCGCGCGCGGTCGCGTCGTAGAGATCGACCTGCAGCGCGTCCAGCGTGCCGTGCCGCTCCTCGTCGTCGACGTAGGTCTGCGCGTCGCCGACGATGACCTCGAGCGAGCGGTCGTCGTCAGGCAAGCCGAACATCGACCGCGCGGCGATCACGACCGCGGGGTTCAGCTCGACCGCCGTGATCTGGGCGTCCGGGTAATGCCGGTGGCAGAAGCGCGTCAGAGCGGCGGCGCCGAGACCGAGTTGCGTGATCGCCCGCGGCGCGTCGATGAACAGCGACCAGGCCATCATCTGCTGCGCGTACTCGAGCTCGAGCGCATCGGGCTTGCGCAGGCGCATCGCGCCCTGGACCCATTCGGTACCGAAGTGCAGATAGCGCACGCCGCCCTCTTCCGAGAACGTGACCGGCGCATAGACGATGCGCCGGCGTGCCGGCGTCGCCTCGATCTTCGTCCCGCGCCCTGCGCCTTTGCGGCGGTCGGCCTTCATGCGCGCCGCACGACCGGTCGCAACGCGGCATCCCAAGCGGCGTGCTTCACCGACAGGCTGTGGGTCGCGTTGGCCGGACTGGACGACGGTAGCCGGACCAGCGTGCAGCGGGCCGCCTCGGGAATCAGCGCGAACCGCTTGCGGTACGACGCCGACTTGCCGCCGTTGAACGCGATCGTCGCGATCCGCGGCCAGCGGCGCAGCAGCCCGCCGATGTCGTTGGCTACCTCGGCGCGGATGGCGCTGTCGAGGCTGCCCCGGCGCTCGCACTGCGCGATCACGTCCCAGACCGCGATGCCGTGCGCGACGAGTCGGTCGACCCGGGCGGGATACGCGAGCGACTGCAGCGGTTCGTCGATGACCCCGCCGATCAGGCGCCAGAAATGATTGCGCGGATGACCGTAGTACTCGGCCGCGACCAGCGAGGCCTCGCCGGGGAAGCTGCCCAGCACGAGCACACGCGCGCCGGCATCGCCGAGCGGCGCGAGGCCGTTCAGCGCGGGCAGGTCGGCCGCTGCAGGTTCCTCCGCGGCGATCACCGTTCGTCGCAACGCCTGTTGTTGACTTGCCATGTCGTTCGAGTCCTGCCTTGTCGTCGAAGTGGATCGGGGGGCGCAGCGAAGATGGAACGCCGTTACGATATGTCGACCGTGCGCCGGCCACCGCGCCGCATGCGGGCCGGCCTTCCGCAGCGACCTGACCGACGATCATGCAACAACCGCCTGCTTACCCATCGACCCTCGCGCTGCGCGGCGCGGCATTGACGCTGCGCGACGATCCTTTCGCGGTCGGCGACGCAGCGGCGATGCACTACGAGGCGGATGCGCTGATCGTGATCGTGGACGGCCGCGTCACGGCCTTCGGTGACTATCGAGCGACGGTAGGCCAGTTGCCCGAAGGCGTGCCGGTCACCCATCATCGCGACGCGCTGATCGTGCCGGGCTTCATCGATGCGCACGTGCATTATCCGCAGACCCAGATCATCGGGGCCGGCGGCTGGCGACTGATCGACTGGCTCAACCAGTACACCTTCGCGGCCGAGGCGCAGTTCGTCGATCGCGACCACGCCGACCTGGTCGCCAGCATCTTCCTCGATGCCTGCCTGTCGTACGGCACGACCACCGCCTCGGTGTATTGCACCGTGCACCCGCAATCGGTCGACGCGTTCTTCGCGGCCGCCGAAGCGCGCGGCCTGCGGATGATCGCCGGCAAGACGCTGATGGACCGGCACGCGCCCGCCGCACTGCTCGACACCGCGCAGCGCGGCTACGACGAGTCGCGCGCCTTGATCGAGCGCTGGCGCGGACGGGGTCGTCTGGGCTACACCGTGACGCCACGCTTCGCGATCACCAGCACGCCCGAGCAGCTGGAACTCGCGGGGACGCTGCTGGCCGAGAACCCCGACGCGTGGTGCCAGACCCATATCTCCGAGCAGCGCGACGAGGTCGCGTGGATCGCCGAGCTGTTCCCGACGCGCCTCGACTACCTCGACGTCTACGACCACTACGGCCTGCTCGGTCCGCGCACGCTGCTCGGCCACGGCATCCACCTCACCGAACGCGAATGGCAGCGCTGCCATGACAGCGGCACCAGCATCGTCCACTGTCCGACGTCGAACGCCTTTCTCGGCAGCGGCCTGTTCGACTGGTCCATGGCGAAGAACGCGGGACGCCCCGTGTCGGTCGCGCTGGCGAGCGACGTGGGCGGTGGCACCACGCTGTCGATGCTGGCGACGATGGGTGCCGCTCACCAGATCGCGCAGCTCGGCGGGCACGCGCTGAGCGCGGCCAGGTCGCTGTATCTCGCGACGCGCGGCGCCGCGAAAGCGCTGCAACTCGAAGACCGGATCGGCTCGATCGCGCCGGGTCTCGAGGCGGACCTCGTCGTCCTCGATCTCGCGCATTCGCCGCTCACGCGGCTGCGCATGAAGCACTGCAACACCATCGACGAAGTGCTCTTCATGCTGATGACGATGGGCGACGATCGCGCCATTCGCGAGGTCTATATCATGGGCGCCCCGCTGGGTAGCGGGGCTCGTCGCGACCTGCAGCAGAGGGTCGTGCCAGTGGACCGCGAGGCCGTGCTTCCCTGACCGGCTCTCGCGCGCCGCAGCGTTCACCGATCCATGAAAGGAACCACATGTCTCTGGATAAAGTTCTCTACACCGCCCACGGCACGGCCGTCGGCGGCCGCGAAGGCACCGGTAAGTCGTCGGACGGGGTGCTCGATGTCAAGCTCACGACGCCGAAGGAACTCGGCGGCAGCGGCGCCACCGGGACCAACCCCGAGCAGCTCTTCGCCGTCGGCTACGCGGCCTGCTTCCTCGGTGCGATGAAGGTCGTGGCCGGCCGCGAGCAGGTGGCCCTGCCCGCCGATACGACGATCGACAGCAGCGTCGGCATCGGGCCCAAGGGCGCCGCCTTCGGCATCGAGGTCGCGCTCAAGGTCACGATCCCCGGCATGGATCCCGCGGCGGCCGAAGCGCTGGTCGAGAAGGCGCACCAGGTCTGCCCGTACTCGAACGCGACGCGCGGCAACATCGACGTCAAGCTCAGCGTCGCCTGAGCGTCAGGGCCGCGGGCCGGTCTCCGTGCCGGCTGCGCCCACCGCATGCGATGGTCGTTGTGCGGTTGTCCAC
>JBBRRW010000231.1:0-5402 GCA_038245975.1 Burkholderiales bacterium | reverse complement strand
TTCAACGCCGCTAAGTTGTCGCTGCAAGCCGGCGGCGTGACGTCGCTCCCGGACCAAGCGCTGCGCGGCGACCAGGCGTACGAACGCCTGCGACTCGAAATCGTCTCGTGCCGGATCCTGCCGGGTACGCAACTGACCGAGGCGACGATCATGGACCGCTTCGCGCTGGGCAAGTCTAGTTGCCGGATCGCGCTGCTCCGCCTGATCCAGGCCGGGTTCCTGAAGTCCATCCCGCGACACGGATACACGGTGGTGCCCGTGACGGTCAAGGACGTCGAGGAAATCTTCGGGCTGCGCCTGCAGCTGGAGCCCTTCGCGGCACGGCTGGCGGCCGGCCGCGTGGATCGCGCCCAGCTCGAACGGCTGGAGAAGGCCTGCCGCGCCGAAGTGCCGGGCGACGTCGGGAACCAGATCGACTTCTTCCTCGAGGCCAATCGCAGCTTCCACATGGCGATCGCCGAAGCGACCGGCAACCAGCGGCTGTGCCGCACGCTGTCCGGCCTGCTCGACGAGATGACGCGCCTCGTCGCACTCGGCTTCGGCGTGCAGCGGGTCCGGCCGGCCATCCGCCACGATCACGAAGCGTTGATCGAACACCTCGTGAACGGCGACGCGCGTGCCGCGGAAATGGTCGCCCGTCGCCACGTCGAGACCTTTCGCGAGATGACGCTCGAGAAGGTTCTCGCGAGCCTGCACGACTCCGTCGCGCTCGTCCCGGTCGGTCCGATCCGAAACCTCGATGGCCGCGCCTGATTCCGCCCTGTCGACGTCGCTCGCGCCGATGGTGCGGCTCGACCGCGTCAGCAAGTGGTTCGCACGGCGCGGTGCGGAACCGCTCCACGTGCTGCAGGACATCAGCTTCGACGTGCCGTCGCAGTCCATCACCGCGCTGCTCGGCGCCTCCGGATGCGGCAAGAGCACCCTGCTCAACATCGTGTCCGGACTCGTCGACGCCGATCGCGGGCAGGTGCGACTCGACGGCACGTTGCTGGCGCAGTTCGACGATTGGCGGTCGCTCGGCTACATGTTCCAGGAGGACCGGTTGCTCCCCTGGCGCACCGCGCTCGACAACGTGGCATTCGGCCTCGAGGCGATCTCGATGTCGCGTGGCGAAAGGCGCGACCGGGCGATGGAAGAACTCACGCTCGTCGGCCTCGAAGGCTTTGCCGGCACCTATCCGTTCGAGCTGTCCGGCGGCATGCGCAGCCGCGTCGCCCTGGCACGCAGCCTCGTCACGCGCCCCAAGATTCTCCTGATGGACGAGCCGTTCTCGAAGCTCGACCCGGGGATCCGCTCGCAGATGCACGTCGAACTGCTGCGCATCGCCGGACTGAAGTCGATGACGATCGTCTTCGTGACGCACGACGTGGAGGAAGCGGTGGTTCTCGCGGACCAGATCGTGCTGCTGATGCCGCGACCGGGACGGATTCGCGCGGTCGTCCCCATGCCCCTCGATCATCCGCGCGATGCGACCGGCATCGCCGTCGCCGAGCAGGTCCGCGCTCTGCGGGGACGCCTGTGACGACTGAACATCCGGAAACCTCCCTCGCCACCACCGACCTGCAACGCGACGCCGTGGGAGAACGTCGTCGCGAACGCTGGCAGATGGTCGGCCGGCGCGTCCTGCTGGCGCTGCTGGTCCTGTTGATCTGGTTCATCGCGGCTTCCGGCACGCCCGCCTTCGTGCTCCCCGGCCCCCAGCGAGTCTGGAACGCGTGGCGATCGCTGGTGGTCACCGATACGTTCTGGCGCGACCTCGGCGCGACCTTCGGACGCGTCGTCGTGGGCTTCCTGCTCGCCGCGGTGGCGGGGACTGCCGGCGGCCTGATCCTCGGATCGAGCCGGGCCCTCGCCTCGTTCTTCGAGCCCATTCTCGCGGTGATGAACACGATCTCGTCGGCGATCTGGGCGATCTTCGCGATCATCTGGTTCGGCATCTCGAACGCGACCACGATCTTCGTCGTCTTCATGACCGCGATGCCGCTGGTGCTGACCAACGTCTGGGCGGGCACGCAGACCGTCAGCGCCGATCACCTCGAACTCGCGCGCACGTTCCGCATGTCGCGCTTCAAGGTGATCAAGAAGATCTACCTGCCGACGATCATGCCGTACTTCTTTTCGGGTGCCCGGCTTGCCTTCGGGTTCGGCTGGCGCGTCAGCCTCGTGGCAGAGACGCTCGGCGCCACGAACGGCATCGGCTTTCGCCTGAGACAGGCCGCGGATCTCGTGCAGACCGACCAGGTCTTCGCGTGGACGCTGACGCTGGTGGCGATGATGATCGTCATCGAGATGCTGATCCTCAAACCGCTCGAGAACCATCTCTTCCGATGGAAGAAACCGGCGCGGTCCTGACGCCGCAATCCCCTGCAAGCCAAGGAGTCTTTCCATGCAATTGAATGTTCGTGCGTCGTTGATGGTCACCGCCCTGGCCCTGGCCACGATGGTGACACCGGCCCGTGCCGAGAAGGTTCGCATCGGTTATTGGAACAGCGGCGTGAGCCTCGGCTTCGGCGCGGTGATGCAGGCCGAGAAGTTCGCAGAGAAGGAAGGACTCGAAGTCGAGTGGATCCAGTTCCCGGACGTCAACGCGCCGACGAAGGCGATCGCGGCCGACGCGATCGACTTCGCGATCGGCGCCAGCGCGAACGGCGCGATGAGCATCGCCAGCGACGGCATTCCCGTGCAGATCCTGCTCGCGTCGCAGGTCGCGCAGTTGTCGTTCGTCGTGCTCGCCGATTCGCCGATCAAGTCGGTCGCCGATCTCAAGGGCAAGAAGATCGGCATGTCGCCGCCGGGTAGCGCCACGGCGGCGATCACGGCCGCCGTCCTCGAGGGCAACTACGGCATCAAGCCCGCCGAGTACACCGCGGTGCCCGGCAACGAGTCGCGGCTCGCGCAGTTCCTCGCGCAGAAGGACATCGACGCGGCATGCATCCGCTCGGTGACCATTGCGCAAATGGACACCGTCAAGCTGCGCTATCTGGCGTCGATCCCGGATGAATGGTCGAAGCTGATCGGAAGCAAGGCCCCACCCGTGCTCGCGGTGGCGCTGGTGAGTAGCGACTGGCTCAAGAAGAACCCCGACGGCGCAGCCAAGCTCGTCGTCGCGATGCGCAAGACCTACGAGTTCGGCAAGATCAACAAGCCGGTGGTGGCCCAAGTGCTGATGAAGGCCGCGAACCTGAGCGCCGAGAACGCGAAGCAGTACGCCGACCTGTGGGACGGCCTCTACACGATCGGCATGGAGCCGTCCGACGTGGCGTCGATGAAGAAGCAGTTCGAGATCTTCAAGAGCGTCGGCGCCGTGAAGGGTGACCTGCCGGCGACCGCATTCGCGACCGCACCGTACGAGAAGTCCAAATCGATGAAGTGAATGGAAACGACATGACGCAAACCATGAAAGCCCTGCTGTTGCGGCAGCACGGCGACGTCGACGACCTGACCGTGATCGACGACCACCCGATGCCGAAGGCGGGGCCGGGGCAGGTCGTGATCCGCGTCAAGGCGGCGTCGTTCAACTATCACGATGTGTTCACCGTCAAGGGCATGCCCGGCATCAAGGTGCCGTTGCCGATCGTGATCGGCCTCGACATGGCCGGTGAGATCACCGAACTCGGCGACGGCGTGGCGCCGTGGAAGGTCGGCGACCGCGTGCTGGTCAATCCGCTCAACAAGAAGGGGCTGATGGGCGAGATGCTCGACGGCGGCATGGCCGAATACTGCGCGATGGACGCGTCGCAGCTGATCATGATGCCGCCCGACGTGAGCTTCGAGGACGCCGCGTCGCTGCCGGTCGCTTACGGCACGGCGCATCGCATGATCATCACCCATGCCACGATCAAGCCCGGCGACAAGGTGCTTGTACTCGGCGCCAGCGGGGGAGTCGGCACCGGCTGCGTGATGCTCGCGAGGCACCTCGGCGCCGAAGTGATCGCCTGCGCCGGCAGCGACGACAAGATGGACCGCCTGAAAGAACTCGGCGCCGACCACGTCATCAACTACCGCACGACCGACTTCTCGAAGTGGGCTATCGAGAAGTACGGCAAGCCGCAGCGTCGCAGTGACGAAGGCGGGGTCGACGTGGTGATCAACTTCACCGGCGGCGATACCTGGGCGCCGTCGCTGAAGTGCGTCAAGCGTGGCGGCAGCATCCTGGTCTGTGGCGCGACTGCCGGCCACGATCCGAAGGAAGACCTGCGCTATGTATGGAGTTTCGAACTCCGCATCATCGGCTCGAACAGCTTCTACGAAGAGAACCTGAAGGGCCTGATGGACATGATCCAGGCAGGCGCTTTGAAGCCGGTGATCGACAAGGTACTGCCGCTCGAACAGGCCGCCGAGGGCCTGCGCATGATTCGCGACCGCGAAGTCATGGGCAAGATCATCGTCACGCCTTGAGGAGACCCTTGTGTCCGACAACGCAGCACTGACTCCGCAAGACATCCAGGCCCGCCTCCTGCACGGGCCATTCCACCAGTGGCTCGGCCTCACGGTCGAGTCGGTCGGCGAAGGCACGATCGAGCTCACGGCGCGGTGGCGCGAGGAGTGGATCGTCAATCCCGACGGCCGCTACACGCACGGCGGCATCCTGGCCACGCTGGTCGACCTGACCGCCGACTGGGCCCTCGTGTCGAAGACCGGCCGAGGCGTGCCGACCATCGACCTGCGCGTCGACTACCACCGCGCGGCGATGCCGGGGGACCTGCGCTGCATCGGCAGCGTGATCAAGTTCGGCAAGCAGTTCTCGGTCGCCGAGGCGAAGATCCTCGACCTCGAAGGCAACCTGCTCGCGAGCGGTCGCGGCGTCTACAGCACCGCACCCCCGAAACCGTGAGCGTCGACCATCTCGATCACCTGGTGATCAACGTGCTGTTCGAGATGGACGTCGCCGCGTCCCTGTTCGAGTCTCTCGGCTTCCAGCTCACGCCGCGCGGTCGTCATTCGCTGGGCAGCATCAACCACCTGATCATGCTGCCGGGGTCCTACGTCGAACTCGTCGGCCTGCCGCGCGACGCCGATCGCATCCGCCAGGAGGTGCTCGACAGTCCCCACGGCCCCAGCGGTCTCGTGCCGGGCAGCGACGACATCGACGCGACCCGCCGACGTCTGCAGGAACTCGGCCTGCATCCCGGCGACATCCAGGACTTCTCGCGACCGGTGACGATCGACGGCCGCGAACGCCCCGCGCGGTTCCGGACCGTCGGGGTACCGCAGTCGGTGTTCGCGGCCGGACGCGTGTACTGGTGCCAGCACCTGACGCCCGAACTGGTCTGGCGCGACGAATGGCTCGTCCACGACAACGGCCTGCGGACGCTCGATCATCTGACCATCGAGAGCATCGAGGCCGAACCTGTGGCCCGGCGTTATGCCGCGGCGACCGGTGCCGAGGCGGTGCGCACCGA
>JBBRRW010000230.1:0-5423 GCA_038245975.1 Burkholderiales bacterium | reverse complement strand
TTCGTGCGTCTGTATCCGGACATCCCGGTGTGGACCCAGTGTCGACGCATGAGCGAAGGCGAGCGTGACGCGTTCCTCGACCGCTTCGAAGTGGACGGTCGCGGCATCGGCTTCGCGGTCCTGGGTGGCGCGTTCGCCGAGGGCGTGGACCTGGTCGGCAGCCGCCTGGTCGGCGCCTTCATCGCCACCCTCGGCCTGCCGCAGATCAATCCGGTCAACGAAGAACTGAGGCGGCGGATGGACGGGTTCTTCGGTGCCGGCTACGACTACACCTATCTGTTCCCCGGCATCCGCAAGGTGACGCAGGCGGCGGGCCGCGTCATCCGCACGTTGTCCGACACCGGCAGCGTCCACCTCATCGACGACCGCTTCGCGCGGCGCGAAGTTGCTGCGCTGCTGCCGCGCTGGTGGCGCATCGCGAACGCGCGCGCCGTCGCGCCGCCTCTGGTCGAGCGCGCCGCGGAAGCGGCTACGGAACAGACCGCAGCGGACGCTGCTTGATGCCGATGCTCATGCCGCCGACAGCAGTTCGCGCGCGTGCTTGCGGGTGGTCGTCGTGATCTCGATGCCGCCGAGCATGCGGGCCACTTCGTCGACGCGGGTCGCGGTGTCGAGCTTCTCGATGCGCGTGAGCGCGAGCGCGTCGTCGCCGCTCTCGTCGATGCGCTTGCGGACCGCGAAATGCTCGTTGCCGAGCGCCGCCACCTGCGGCAGGTGCGTCACGCACAGCACCTGGCGCGTCTCGCCCAGGCGTCGCAGCAGGCGCCCGACGACCTCGGCCACGGCGCCGCCGATGCCGCTGTCCACCTCATCGAAGATCAGTGTCGGAACGGTGGTGGCGACGCTGGCGATGACCGAGATCGCGAGGCTGATGCGCGCGAGTTCGCCACCCGAGGCGACCTTCGCGATGGCGCGCGGCGTGGCGCCCGGATGGGCTGCGACGCGGAACTCGATCTCCTCGGTGCCGTGCGCCGTGGGCTCGGTGCCGATCAGCGCGATCACGAAACTGCCGCCGGTCATGTTGAGCGTCTGCATCGCGTCGGTGACCGCCGCCGCCAGTTGCGTGCCCGCGATCGCGCGGCGCGCCGACAGCGTCTGCGCGGCGAGGCGATAGCGTTCGGTGGCCGCCGCCTCGCGCGCCTTCAGGGCCGCGATATCGCTGCCCGCCTGCACGACCGACAGGCGCAGGCGCCGCGCGTCCAGTTCGTCGGGCAGGCTCTCGGGTGCGATGCGCAGCTTGCGTCCGGCGGCGTAAATGGCCTCGATGCGCGCCTCGACGGCGCTGAGTCGGGCCGGGTCGAGTTCGACGCGCGACAGGTAGTCGTTCAACGATCGGGCGGCTTCGGTGATCTCGATGCACGCCGGCTCGAGCGATGCGAGGACCTCGTTCAGCGTGGGATCGATCGCGGCCAGCTGCTGCAGGCGATGGACGATGGCCGCCAGCTGCGTGGCGATGGCGGCGTCGCCTTCAGACAGTGCCTCGACCGAGCCTTGCGCGCCGTCGATCAGCGACGCCGCGTGCGCGAGCCGGCGATGCTCGTCGCCGATGGCCTCCCATTCGCCGGCCTTGGGTGACAGCGTCTCGAGTTCGTCGACCTGCCACGCGAGCTGCTCGCGCTCCAGCTCCAGCGCGCGCGCGTCGGTCTCGAGACGCGTGCGCTGGGCGGTGACCGCGCGCCATTCGCGCCACGCGTCGGCGACCTCGGTCACGCAGCCGGTGAGCCCCGCCTGCGTATCGAGCATCGCGCGTTGCGCGCCCGCCCTGAGCAGCAGCTGATGGGCGTGCTGGCCGTGGATGTCGACGAGGTGGTCACCCAGGTCGCGGAGCTGCGCGAGCGTGGCCGACGCACCGTTGATCCAGCCCTTGGAGCGCCCGCCCGCATCGATCGTCCGACGCAGCAGCACGTGCCCGACGTCGGTGTCGCCGCCGTCGGCCATCTCGTTGTCCGACAGCCAGGCCGAGGCGGCCGGACCGGCGGTGAAGACCGCGCTCAGGTCGGCGCGCGGCCGGCCTTCGCGGACCACGCCGGCGTCGCCGCGCTCGCCGAGCACGAGGGCCAGCGCGTCGATCAGGATGGACTTGCCCGCGCCGGTCTCGCCGGAGAACACGGTGAAGCCGGACTCGAACTCGAGTTCGAGCCCGTCGACGATGACGAAGTCACGGATGGAAAGCGTATGCAACATCGAAGGGCGGTTCAGGCAGCGGGGCGGGCGCGAAGCGACGGCCCGCTCGGCGTGGCAGCCCGCAAGCCGCGATCGGACAACGCGGTATCGATGCGATCCCTCACGTGCGGCGCGACGGCTTGCCGTCCATCATGACCGGCGGCGCGTTCCAGTGCAGCTTCTGGCGCAGCGTCGCGAAGTAGCTGTAGCCCACCGGGTGCAGGAAGCGGATGGTCATCGGTGCCCGCGCGATCGAGACGCGGTCGCCGAGCTTCAGCGCGGTGAACGACTGCATGTCGAAGTTGGCGCTGACGTCGCGGCCACCGGTGACGGTGATGTCGATGCGGCACGAGTCGGGCAGCGCGATCGGCCGGTTGGACAGCGAGTGCGGGGCGATCGGCACCATCAGGAAGCCGCGCAGTTCCGGATGCATGATCGGTCCGTTGGCCGACAGCGCATAGGCCGTCGAGCCGGTCGGTGTCGACACGATCAGGCCGTCGGAGCGCTGGCTGTACATGAAGCGGCCATCGACATCGACGGTCAGCTCGACCATGCCCGACACGGCGCCGCGCGAGACCACGATGTCGTTGAGCGCGAGCGCGTTGAATACCTTGCCCTGGTCGAGCGGGTCGACATCGACCGCGCCGGACGCCGGGTCCGAGTCGCGCGCCGCGCGATGGACGCTGCCGGCCAGCAGCGTGCGTTCCTCGACCTCGTAGCGACCCGCCAGCATCTCGTTGAGCACGACCACCATCGCATCGAGCGGGATGTCGGTCATGAAGCCCAGCCGGCCCTGGTTGATGCCGATCAGCGGGACGTTGTACGGCGCGAGTTGCCGCGCGATGCCGAGCATTGTCCCGTCGCCGCCGACGACGACGGCCGCGGACGCCTGCTGGCCGATCTCCTCGTGCGTGAGGGCCGGGTAGTCCTTGAGCGCACACAGGTGCGCCGTCTCGACGTCGACGACGACGCGATGCCCGGCGACCGAGACGATGCGGGCGATTTCCAGCAGCGAAGCGGCGATGCCTTCGGCCTGGTACTTTCCGACGATGGCGACGGTGAGAGGGGAAGTTGGCGCGGGCATGGGCGAAGTATGCAGGAGGGACCGGCCACGGCCGGGCTAGAATCCGCCATGGCCCACGGGACTCTCGACCAACGCGCACAAACCCTGCTGAAGACGCTCATCGAGCGTTACATCGCCGACGGCCAGCCCGTCGGCTCGCGGGCGCTGTCGCGTTTCTCGGGTCTGGACCTGTCGCCCGCGACGATCCGCAACGTGATGGCCGACCTCGAGGACATGGGCTTCATCACCAGCCCGCACACCTCCGCGGGGCGCGTCCCGACCCCGCGCGGCTATCGCTTCTTCGTCGACACACTGATGACGATCAAGCCGCTCGAGGAGCGCGACGCGTCGGAGGTCGAGGGCCGCATCAAGCCCGACCAGCCGCAGCGCGTGATCTCGGCGGCCGCCCAGGTGCTGTCCAACCTGTCGCAGTTCGCGGGGGTCGTGATGACGCCGCGCCGCGCCGCTTCGTTCCGGCACATCGAGTTCCTCAGCCTGTCCGACGCGCGCGTGCTGCTGATCATCGTCACGCCCGACGGCGACGTGCAGAACCGCATCCTGTTCTCGGAGCGGCCCTACACGCAGTCGCAGCTGATCGAGGCCGCCAATTTCCTCAATCAGAACTTCGCGGGCCAGTCGTTCGAATCGATCAAGGCGCGGCTGCGTGACGAGCTCGACGCGTTGCGCCACCAGACCAGCAAGCTGATGGAGGCCGCGGTCGACGCCGGGTCCGAAGCCATGGCCGACGACAGCGGCATGGTCTTCTCGGGCGAGCGCAACCTGCTCGGGAACACCGACCTCACGGCCAACATGGCCAAGCTGCGGCAGCTGTTCCAGCTGTTCGAGCAGAAGACCGGGTTCATGCAACTGCTCGACGTGTCGAGCCGTGCGCAGGGCGTGCAGATCTTCATCGGCGGCGAGTCGCAACTGGTGCCGATGGACGACATGACCATCGTCACGTCGCCGTACCACGTGGACGGCCGCATCGTCGGCACGCTCGGCGTGATCGGACCGACGCGGATGGCCTACGAGCGCGTGGTGCCGATCGTCGACATCACGGCCAAGCTGTTGTCGAACGCGTTGAGCCAGCACTGAGGTCGCTTCGGTCGCGCGATTGATCGGAGCGCAGTAGCGCTCTCATCACACCCGCTTTTTACGGCGATCACCGATTCGCGGTCCGCCGAAGCTCGTCGGCTGCCGCGCGCTCACGGGCCGCCGCGCGCTCCCGATGGTGTCGATCCGCTGCCGCGAGGCGCTCCGCTCCGCCGGTGTCGAGCACCTCCTTCAACCAGGCGAGTTCGCCGAGTGCGATCCGTCGATCAAAGAGGCGCGCCTGCACGTCGAGTTCGGCCGGATCGGTGATCTCGTCCCAGCCCTTCAATCCGGCCTGCGTCGCGGCGTACTCGAGCGCATCGAGTGCCCGCGACCGGCGGTCGACCGTCTCGGCATCGAGGCCGGATCGACTTGCCAGGCCGACGGCCAGCTGCTTGCTGACCAGCGTTCCGCCATCCCGGTCGATCGTGTCGGTGATCCGCAGACACGCGTCGCGGAGCGTCGCGTCCTTGCAGCGGAACGACAGCTCGCTCATCGCGTTCATCGGCACCAGCTAGGCCGCGGCGGCGGTCAACGCCTGGTACTGCAACGCCATACGGGCCCGCGGACCGAGTGCCTTCGGCGCCGCGGCCGCGATCAGGCGGGAGCCGTCGTCGTACGACTCGTGCCAGATGGACGCCTGCGCAGCGCGCAGGAAAGCCGCGCGCCCGGCCTCGTGCTCGCCGGACCATCGCAACGTGCCGGCCAGCGTCAGCCATGCGAGCTGGTTCTGGGTGTCCGCGACGGTCCATTGCCGCGCGAGCGCGATCGGATCGCAGGTCGGTCGCGGGCGTAGCCGGTCGTAGCCGCACATCTGGATCAACAGCGACAGCACCATCGGATCGGTGGAGCCACGGGCCTGTTCGGCGAGCGTGTCGACCGGGACGCGTTGCGCCGCGGGGAGCACGTCTTCGTCCAGGAACACCTGGCTCATCCCGACGAACGTTCGCAGGCGCGCATCGGATGCATGCGAGCCGTCGAGGAGGAAGGCCTTCACGGTCGCGAAGTCGGACCGCTCGGCCGGCGTCAACACGATGACCACGCCTTCGGCCGCGTGTGGCTCGGCTCGTGCTGTCGTGGCGGCCCAACAGAGCGCGAACGCGAC
>JBBRRW010000229.1:0-5427 GCA_038245975.1 Burkholderiales bacterium | reverse complement strand
TCCGGAGCGGGACTGATCCATTTGTCCGCGTTGAACGGTCCCTGCGTCACGCGCGCGTGCTCGTTCCTGAACGAGAAGTCCGTGCCGCCCGGCGACTTCATGAACACGGTGCGCGCCGATGCATGGGTCGGCGTCAGGTACACCACGCCGGACACAAAGCTGTTGGCGTGGTTGTGCATCACCTGACGGCCGCCGTTTTCCAGCACGTTGACCCACATCTCCTTGACCGACCAGCCCATCCGTTCGCCGAACAGCAGCGCGCCGAAGTCGGTCAGCTTCGGCGTGATCAGCGCGGCGGCTTCGACCAGCAGCGGACTGTCGCCGGGGCGCAGCGTCGCCGTGTGCGACAGCCGCGGGGACGTGTTGTTGTCCTGGACGGCCATCGCGACGAAGTGGTCGACGAGGCCGGCGACCAGCGTTCGCGGCAGCATCGCCGGCGCCCGCATGAACGGCACGGGAAAGAGACCGATGACTTCGTCCATCGCGGCGCGCCGTCCGTCAGCCGACCATCGCGACGATGCGCAGCAAGGACCAGTAGGCCGCGACCGACCCGATGCCGTACAGCAAGGCGGTACGCGCACGCGACAGGACCGGCCAGCGCCGAGCGATCCGCCACAGCATCCATGCCGCACCGACCGTCATCAACTGACCGATCTCCACGCCGACGTTGAAGGTCAGCAACGCGACCGACAGGTGGCTCTGCGGCAGCCCGATCTCCTTCAGCGCGCCGGCGAATCCCAGGCCGTGGACGAGGCCGAAGAGGAAAGCCACCAGCGCGGGCCAGCGTCCGGCCAGCGTCTGGCGACGATGCAGCGCTTCGCCGGCGACCAGCACGATCGACAGCGCGATCGTCGCCTCCACCGGCGGCGACCGCAGCACCAGCAGCCCGAGCGCGCTGCACGCCAGCGTCAGGCTGTGCGCCGCCGTGAAGGCCGTGATGGTCCACAGCAGACGTCGATTGAAGCCCACCAGGAACAGCAGCGAGATCACGAACATCAGGTGATCGAAGCCGCTGAGGATGTGTTCGATCCCCAGCAGCAGGTAGGCGGACGCGATCTCGCCCATGCCGCGCTGATCGTCGGCCGAGCCGTACAGACGCACGCTCGGCTGGCCGGCGGTGAGCGTGTAGACCCGCGACTGGCCATCGAGCCAGTACACCTTGACGATCGCCGCCGAATAGCGCTTGCCGACGCCCTGCATCGACAGCTGCCCGGTCAGGCCGGCGTCGCCACAATGCAGCGAGTTCTCCTGCGCCTTGCAGTTCGCCGGCCACACCGGCACCAGGTCGTCGTTGTTGGCGCGCTTCTCGCTCGCGGTCCACAGCCACAGGAACTCACCGCGGGCCGTCTCGCGCACCTCCATCTCGGCCATCGTCAGTTCGTGCGCGGTCGCCAGCGGACCGACGAACATCAGGATGCCGACCAGCGCGGCACGCAACACCGTTCGAAGGGACACGCTCATTTCTGATCCGCCTGGATCACGACCTTGTACTTCTTCGTCAGCGCCTGCACCGCGGCCGTGCGCTGGGCGGCCGCGGTCGCATCGGTCCAGTCGAGCTGCACGGTGTTGCGGACGATCTCGAAGCGCGCCGGCCGCGGTGGTGTGACCGCATCGACGAAGACGGCACGCCACCCGTCGCGGGTACGCATCGCCTGCCACGACCCGAGCGACGCCGCTTCGAGCGTCTTCGCGAAGCCGTCGCCGAAGCTCTGGTCGAGGTTCGCGACCGGGCGTCCCTTGAAGACCCGCAGGCCGGCCTTCGCATCGCCCGGCGTCCCCGCGTTGAGCGCCGCGACGAAAGCCCGCACGGCGGATTCGGACGCGTCGCCGGAGAGCACGGCCTCCTGGAAGTCGAAGCGCGCCGGCTCGTCGTAGGTCGCGCGGTGACCGTCGAACCACTTGCGCAGCAGGGCGTCGTCCGGTGTCGGCAGCGCGACGTTGGCGTCGACGACGCTGAGCGCCTTGAAGATCACGCGGTCGCGGATCGCCTTGTCGCCGCGGTCGACCTGCAGCGCGAGGCCCTCGCGATAGAGCACCTCGCTGTTGAGCCACACCCCGCGCAGCGCAGCCATCTCGGACGCATCGGGCTCGTGGCCGCGTGCGGCGCGAAACACCTGCCGCGCCTCATCGTCGGCGGCGGCATCGATCACGATCGTGCGCGGATCGTCGGCCCGTGTGGACAAGACGTGGTCGATGCCGAACAGCAGCGCGCCGAGCACGAAGAAGTGGAGGAGCGGCTCGCGAGACCATGCGGGCCAAGGGCGGTGGCGACGGGGCGCGACGGGTGCGTCCCGTGGCGAAGAGAGCGACTGAACGGACATGAGGGATGCGGCTGCGGGCCGGCGGGTGGGTCGTCGAAGACACGTGCCGTGCCCGAGGATCCCGGTCCGGTGTCGCATCGTGGCTGGGAATACTAAGTCGACAAGAAGTCAGTTCTAAGACGAAAGGGTTTCCTTCGACGCCCGGTGCGTCGAGGGGCCGTCCCAAAGAAACGAAGGGCGCTGCGACTTTCGGCCGCAGCGCCCTCCTTCGGGAGTTGCTGGCGCCTTACTGCACGCCGGCGACTACCGTCGCACCCGAGACTTGGATGTAAATCGGGTTGCTGTAGAACCACAGGTCCGCCCACGCCGCCACGTCGTAGGCGACGTACTTCACACCACCGACCACCGGCAGGTGGTTCGGACACGCGTCGATCGGCGCCGCCGTGACCGGATACGGCACGCCGTTGGCCGGGACGTTGCTACCCGAGTTGACGGTGCACGCGATCCTTAGCGTTCCGGCCGTCGCCGGACGCGTCGCCGTGGCGGCCGCGTCGGTGACCGTGGTCGTCGCGTTGGTGTGCAGGTCCGGCAGCGGGTTGCCGTCGGCATCGGTCTCGAACGGCACGGCCGCCGGCAGGTTGGTGCCGCGCACGCGGACGTACTGCGACGCCGACACGGCGCCGATGCGATACGTCATCGCGAGGAACTGCGTACCGTCGACCGTCGAGGTCACCGGCGTCCACGGGGTCGAACCGCTGCCGCTGAAGGTCCGGATTACGGCGGCCGACGTGTTCTTCGCGGCGACCGGCACGGTCGCGTCGAGCTCTGCCTTGGTCTTGCCGGCCAACACGTCGGCCAGCCACGTGTTCGGCCACTGTCCCGCGTAGTCGCTGGCGCCCGGCAACTTGTAGCCCGTCACCAGGCCGCGGATCAGGTCGACGTGGTGCAGCACCGGCGCGTTGAGCGGCTGCAGGACGCCGATCTGCGCCAGCGACGGATTGGCGAACGAATAAGGCGAGTAGCTGGTGCCGGCCGGATCGCGCACGACGATCGACACGACGATCTCGGCACCCGGACGGACGACGAGCTTCTCGCCCATCGTCGCGCAGCCCGATACGTCGGTGTCGGTGTTGTTCGTGGCCGCCGCCACGGCGATCGACTGCACGGCGGCGTCGGTGCGCCTGGCCGGACCGGCATACGACGCGCAGGCGACGAACGACACGCGATCGACCAGCTGGCCGGAAGCCGCCCAGTTGTTGCCCGTCCGCAGGCCGTCGACGATCGGCTGCGGACGCAGCTTGTCGGTGCCGTTGCGGACCATCGTGTAGTTGCGCTGGTATTCGCCGGGCTGGAAATCCTGCGTCGATCGACGGTCGTCGCTGCCGAAGATGCCGCGGTTGTGCGAGTCCGAACTCGCGAAGAACCAGTAGTTGCGGCCCTCGCCGAGCAGCGCGTCCCATACGCCGCCGACGTACGCGCCGTACACGCCGGTGCCGCCGTAGGTCGTCCCGCCGACGGAGTCGATCAGGATGGGGGCGGTGGAAGTGCCGAAGTTGTTGCGCCTCGGGAAGTACTCGCCGCGCTCGCTCGATGCGCCGTGGCCCGGTTGCGTCTCGAAGCCGAACGCGATCTTCGGGGCCACGTTGTTGAAGTCGCGCAGGTGCTCGATGTTGAAACCGTTGCTGCCGTTCGGGTTGAACGGGCCGGCGCGCTCGAGGTGGGCCGGCACCCAGTAGCTGGCGTCCGGATGGAACTGCGCCATCCACTTGACCGCCTCGACCGAAATGGCGTGACCGACGTTGCCCGAGCCCGCGCCGCTCGGCTGGATCAGCTTCTTGGCGGCATCGTTGAACCCGAGCGCCGGGCTGAACGAGTCCGGGCTGGCCGAATTCGAGCAGTCCCAGTTGTTGCCGACCGTCGAGCCGGTCGCGTTACCGCGGCTGCGATCGGTCAGGGTGCGGTCGAAACAGTAGGTGTGCTGCGCCAGCGCGTTCGCGTTACCGACCGGCAGGTAGCGCTGACCAGAGATCGGCAGCGGCGTCGTCGGCAGCACGGCGGTGTCGAGCGAGGCCGGGATCTGGCCCGTGATGATCGACATCGACATGTGCTCGTGGCCGGGCGGGTTCTGCTCGATGCCCTGAAACAGCGGCAGACCCTTCAACGTCGCCAGATACTCGAGCGCCGGATATTCGTATTCCTGGATCGACTGCCAGCGCCACATGTAGCCGACGCCGGAAGTCGTGTCGCCCTTGACCTTGGCGCTGCCGATGCTGGCCGTCCAGGTCGTACCGGGGCCGGAACCCGGCACGAACGGATAGAGCGGCGTGTCGAGGGACGCGTCTTCGGTCAGCGTGCAATTGCGCGTGCCGCCGCTGTTGCCGTGGCCCGCCTGCACGAACCAGTCGAGGCCCCACGGTGTCTCGACCCGGTCGGTCGACTTCTTGACCAGCTTCTGCAGGGACTGGGAACCGTCCGAGCAGGTGGTGTGGTTGTGGAAGTCCCCGGCCACGTACTTGCCGGCGACCTTGGCTGCCGTGGCGCCGGTCGGCACACCGACCAGCGCGGTGGCGCCGAGGGTCGCGACGACCGCGAGTGCGATCTGGCTCTTGCTGAATGCGAAGTCCATCGAGACGGCTCCCTGTTGTTGAAAACGAATCGGTCGGCACCGCGGCTCGACGTGTTGGGACACGGAGCCACGCGTTGCCGGCGGATGCTAAGGACGCGTGGTGACGGGAGCGTGACGTTCTTGTGACACGGCGTGCATGGGACTGGCCGCCCATGGTGTGCCGCGCGACCAGCGGGTTTCTCCTAGGTCCGAGCAGCGAATTGACTCGGTTTCGTCACGAGTTTGTCTCTTGCCGACCCTAAGCTCCGACGGTCTCGTGCCACAGCGGGGAGCTGCGGCCGCATTCAACTCACGCATTCAACTCATCTTCACAAGGGGAATTTTCGATGAAGCTGTTTACTGCCGCCGCTCTGGCGCTGTTCGTCGCCACACCTGCATTCGCATCACCGTCGGCCTTCACGGTGAACTTCGAGAAGACCTGGGACTTTTCGAACGGCGACGTCAGGAACTACTACAACGGCGGCGCCGCGGCCGATGGCTCGACCGGCGGACCCAACCTGGGCGTGTCGTTCGTCAACGTGTCGGGGCTGTCCAACGATG
>JBBRRW010000228.1:0-5469 GCA_038245975.1 Burkholderiales bacterium | reverse complement strand
GGTCGCGCCACCGGCCCGCACGACCTCGACGCGAGCGTCGATAGCCGGCGCGAGTTCCAGTCGGTCGAAGTGCCGGTCGTCCGGCGCGATCACCACGAAGATCCTCTCGATCGCGGCGAGCGCCGCGAACGCCGCGAGCGTATACACGATCATCGGCGTGCCGGCGATCGAAAGGTATTGCTTGGGGATCGCGGTGCCGGTGCGCGAGCCGATGCCGGCCGCGGGGATCAGCGCGAAGCAGCGCGACTTCACTGGGCGGGCGGCTCGATGTCGGCGACGCGCTTCGCGAGGCGCCGGCGGTGCCTGGGCTTGCGCGTGCGGGCCAGGATGCGGGGATAGGCCTTGCGCATGTAGTAACCCATCGACCACACGGTCAATGCCGCGGCGACCAGGATCAGCACCGTACCGACCCGGTGCGAATCGAAAAAAATGAACCAGTCGTCGTAGAGCAGCATCGGGATCGCCACCATCTGCGCGATGGTCTTCAGCTTGCCGAGCCAGTGCACGGCCACGCTGTTGCTCGCACCGAGCTGTGCCATCCACTCGCGCAACGCCGAGATCGCGATCTCGCGGCCGACGATGACGAGGGCGATCAACGCGTTGATGCGGCTGAGCTGCAGCAGGATCAGCAGCGCCGCGGTCACCATCAGCTTGTCGGCGACCGGGTCGAGGAAAGCGCCGAAGCTCGAGGTCTGGTGCCAGCGCCGAGCCAGCCAGCCGTCGAGCCAGTCGGTCAGCGCGGCGACGACGAATACCACGGTCGCGGTCGCGTTCTTCTCGGCGCCGCTCATCCACAGGTCGGGCAGGAAGAAGACCCCGACCACGAGCGGGATCAGGACAATGCGCAACCAGGTGAGGAGGATCGGCAGATTGATCGGCATGGTCTCGTTGGCCGCGGCCTGCGTCTCGAGGCGCAACTCGCGGGCGGTGCCGGATTATAGGCGACCCCCTGCGCGGCGGCCGGTGACGCGGATCGAAGGCCGCCGGCCGATTCTCCACGGTCGATCGCGAGGGCGGCGGCGCTCTGCGACGATGGCGCTGCGGTAGAATCCAGCCCTCGTCCAGCCGTCCTTCGGAGTGCCCGCATGACGCATGTCGTCACCGAATCCTGCATCAAGTGCCGCTATACCGACTGCGTCGACGTGTGTCCCGTCGACTGTTTCCGCGTTGGCCCCAATTTCCTGTCGATCGACCCGGACGAATGCATCGATTGCGCGGTCTGCATCCCCGAGTGCCCGGTCAACGCCATCTATGCCGAAGAAGACGTGCCCGAGGACCAGAAGCCCTTCATCGCGATCAACGTCGACCTGTCCAAGGGGTGGCCCAGCATCACGCGCATGAAGCCGCACTTCCCCGACGCCGACGACTGGAAGGACGTGAAGGACAAGCTCCAGTACCTGGAGAAGTGATCGTCCGTCGGGCGGTGGTCCCGCGGGCGGCCAATGCGCGCTGAGGACCGTTCGGTCGACGGTCTCGTCACCTGGCGCCACGACTGGGCGCCTCACCTCTTCTCCATCCGCACGACACGCCCCGCGGGGCTCGCCTTCGTGCCGGGGCAGTTCGTCCGGCTGGGGGTTCCCGGCAGCGACGGCGCGATGGTCTGGCGCGCGTACTCCATCGCCTCGGCGCCTTCGGTGGACCACTTCGAGTTCTACTCGATCGTGGTGCCCGACGGCCCGTTCACGCAGCCCCTCTCGCACTACCGCGTCGGCGACGCGATCCGCATCGCGCCGATGGTCTACGGCTTCCTTCGGGCCGATCGCTTCGAGTCCGGCCGCCACCTCTGGCTGCTGGCGACCGGCACCGGCATCGCGCCCTTCCTGTCGATGCTCGCCGATGCGGCGATCTGGCAACACTACGAGCACATCGTCGTCGTCCACAGCGTGCGCCGGCCGCAAGAACTGGCCTATCGCGACGACTTCGAAGCCTGGGCGACCAGGCCGCCGTTCCGCGGCGCGGTCCTGCTCTACCTGCCGACGCTGACCGCGGAAGGCGGCTCCGTCGACGGCATGCTGGACGCACGCATCACGAGGCTGATCGCCGACGGTCGCCTCGAGCGACAGACGGGCCTGGCACTCGACCCGGCCGACTCGCGACTCATGATCTGCGGCAATCCGTCGATGATCAAGGACACGCGGGTTCTGCTCGGCGCCCGCGGCATGACGCCGGTCCGGCGCGAGACGCCGGGCCAGTACATCACCGAGAATTTCTGGTAGGCGCAGGTCGCAGACGGAAACAGCGGTCGGCTGATTTGCGGCCGGAAGGCCTCGCACCCATAATCCGGTGCGCCCGAGGGGTCGGCGCCCCGCGCCGACCGAACAGCGAACAGTCAGGAAACCGATGCTCTATCAACTGCATGAGATGCAACGCGCGATGCTGAACCCGATGACGGCTTTCGCCGCCGCCGGGGCCACGATGTTCTCCAACCCGCAGAGCCCGCTGTCGTACATGCCGTTCGCGAGCCGCATGGCCGCCGGCTACGAACTGTTCTACCGCATCAACAAGGACTACGAGAAACCCGAGTTCGGCCTGCACTCCACCGTCGTCGACGGCGTCGAGGTGCCCGTGCTCGAGAAGGTCGAACTGGCGAAGCCCTTCTGTCGGCTGCTGCACTTCGAGCGCTACTTCACGAAGGACTCACCCGATCGTCCGGCCGACCCGAAGGTGCTGCTGGTCGCCCCGCTGTCCGGCCATCACTCGACGCTGCTGCGCGACACGGTCCGCCAGCTGATCGTCGCGCACGACGTCTACCTCACCGACTGGACCGACGGCCGCATGGTGCCGGTCTCGGAAGGCCCGTTCCATCTCGACGACTACATCGCGTACGTGCAGGAATTCATCCGCCTGCTCGGGCCGGACGTCCACGTCATTTCCGTGTGCCAGCCGACCGTGCCGGTGCTCGCGGCGATCGCGCTGATGGCGTCGGCCAAGGACCCGAAGCTGCCGCGCTCGATGACGATGATGGGCGGCCCGATCGATGCCGCGAAGAGCCCGACCGAGGTCAACAACCTCGCAACGACGAAGCCTTACTCGTGGTTCGAGAACCACGTCATCTACCAGGTGCCGGCCAACTTCCCGGGTTCCAAACGCCGCGTGTATCCAGGCTTCCTGCAGCACGCCGGCTTCGTCGCAATGAATCCGGACCGTCACGTCAACTCGCACTACGACTTCTACCTGCAGCTGGTGCGCGGCGACGACGATGACGCCGCCGACCACCGTCGCTTCTACGACGAGTACAACGCAGTCCTCGACATGCCGGCCGAGTACTACCTCGACACCATCAAGACGGTGTTCCAGGACCATGCCCTGGCCCGGGGCACGTGGGTAGTCGGCGGCACGAAGGTGGCCCCGGAGGACATCCGGAACGTCGCGCTGTTCACCATCGAAGGCGAGCTCGACGACATCTCCGGCAGCGGCCAGACCGAAGCCGCGCACGAACTGTGTTCGGGCATCGCGAAGAACATGAAGCAGCATTTCACGGCGCCGGAATGCGGCCACTACGGCATCTTCAGCGGCAGCCGCTGGCGCAAGGTGATCTATCCGCGCATTCACGATTTCATCCGCAAGCACGCGTGACATGCGGGTGACGATGTCGGTATGCAATCCCCGCACGCCGCTCCACTGATCGAACGCATCGATGCCGTTCTGCCGCAGACGCAATGTCGTCAATGCGGCTTCGACGGCTGCCGCCCCTACGCCACGGCAATCGCGAACGGCGACGCGGACATCGACCGATGCCCGCCGGGTGGAGAGCGCGGCGTCGTGCAACTCGCGGCAGTCGTCGGGCGCCCGACCATCCCGCTCAACCCCGCGTACGGGGTACCCAGGCCGCTCGCCCTCGCGGTCATCGACGAAGCACTCTGCATCGGCTGCACGCTGTGCATCCAGGCCTGCCCGGTCGACGCGATCGCAGGAGGGGCGAAGCGCATGCACGACGTGATCGCGGACCTCTGCACCGGCTGCGAGCTATGCCTGCCGCCCTGCCCGGTCGACTGCATCGAGATGCGCCCCGCGGATCGCTCCTGGGACGACGCCAGCGCCGCGTCGGCCAGGACGCGCCACGTCGCGCGCAACAGCCGGCTGCTGCGCCAAAGGGCGGAACGGGAGCCGCAAAGTGCGATCGCGGCGCCTGGCGGTCCGGTCGATGCGACGACGCGGCGTGCGGCGATCGTCGCCGCCGCGATGGAGCGCGCCCGCCTCAGGCGCGCCCCGCGGTCCACCGGCTGAAGCTCAGCCTTCTTCATCGCAGGCGCGGCTCCTGGCACCGCGGACCAGGCATCGCGCATAGTCCGGGTCCTTCAACAGCCAGTACATCACTCGCGCCGCGACCGCCGTATCGGCGAAGTCGCTGAACAGCCCGTCGACTCCCAGCTGATAGAACTGGATGTACTCGTTCGTCGGTTGGGCGATGTAGTTTCCCGCCAGATAACGTGGCTCGTTGCGGAGCGTGAACGGATGCACGAGGAGGCCGGCGCGGTGCGCGTCGCGAACGACGTTGGTCGGCGATGCAGTCTGCTTGTCCGAGTCGTCGACGGCACCGTCGCCGTTGACGTCGTCGGCCTTGCCGTCCTTGTTCTTGTCCGTGCCGACCACGCTGACGATGTAGCGCTTCCACGGTCCGATGCCGTCGGCATAGGTCTTGACCTCCGCCAGACCCCGCGACGTCACCAGATAGCCGAACAGGTCGGTGCGGCCCGACACCGTCCAGTCGTAAGGACGGTCGGACGGCTTCGCGAACGTGACGGTCACGTCGAGCGCGACGTCGTCTCCATCGATCAACTGGATCAGCTTGACCGATGTCTTCTTGCGCAGGGTTTTGAGGTTGGCGTGCTCGAAGGACTGGATGAAAACCGGGGCGTTGTGGTTGTTCCATCCGTTGCGCTCGAGCACCTGCAACAGCCGATCCTCGAGCGGCAGCCCGATCGACTGATAGGTAGGTCGGGTGCTTGGTCTCGGGATAGATGCCGATCGCACGGTCCTTCTCGCGCGTCTTGCGCTTCACGAAGTCGATGATCTCCTGCAGGGAGGGAATCTCGTAGTCGCCGTTGAAGCGCTGGGCGCGGAATGCCAGGCGCTGCGTCGCGCGCAGCGTCTTGATTTCGGCGAGCGTGAAGTCCGATGCGAAGAAGCCGTCCTGCACGACGCCGTCGACCATCACCTGGCGACGGCGGCCAGCGAACTGCGGCAGATCCTTCACGTTGGTGGTGTCGATCATGTTCGGCTCGTGACGTGCGATCAGGTGACCGTCCTGGTCGAGCCGAGATCGGGTTCGACGAAGTCGGCTCCGAGTTCGATGCCGAGCGCATAGGCTTCGAGCGTGTGTTCGGGTAAATAGCCACTGCCGCCGCCGCGGTGGCCGATCACGAGCGGCTTGCCGAATTCGCTTTCGGCCCACGCGGTGCCGCCGCAGCCCAGGCTCGCGACGCACGACAATGCCAGCGCAAGGGCCGGTCTGATGAAGCGCAGATT
>JBBRRW010000227.1:0-5490 GCA_038245975.1 Burkholderiales bacterium | reverse complement strand
CGTTCCCGGTGGTCACCGTCGAGGACTGGGTCGACGCGCAGGCGCGCCTGGCCGACGTGCTCGGCATCGAGCGCTTCGCGGCCGTGATGGGCGGGTCGCTCGGCGGCATGCAGGCGCTGGCGTGGAGCACGCGCTATCCCGGTCGCGTCGCGCACTGCATCTCGATCGCGTCGACCGCGCGTCTGTCGGCGCAGAACATCGCGTTCAACGACGTCGCGCGCCAGGCGATCCTGACCGACCCCGACTTCCGCGGCGGCGACTTCTACGCGCACGACGTGGTGCCGCGCAATGGGCTGCGCGTCGCGCGGATGATCGGCCACATCACCTACCTGTCCGACGACGACATGGCCGAGAAATTCGGCCGCACGCTGAGGGCCGACGACCTGGCCTTCGGCTACGGCGCGGAGTTCGAGATCGAGAGCTACCTGCGCTACCAGGGCGACAAGTTCTCCGAATACTTCGACGCCAACTCCTACCTGCTGATCACGAAGGCGCTCGACTACTTCGACCCGGCCGCGGCCTTCGACGGCTCGCTGACGCGCGCGCTCGCGCAGGCCACGTCGCGCTTCCTGATCGTGTCGTTCACCACCGACTGGCGCTTCGCACCGGAGCGCAGCCGCGAGGTGGTCAAGGCGCTGCTCGACAACCGCCATCCGGTGACCTACGCCGAGATCGACGCGCCGCACGGCCACGACGCGTTCCTGCTCGACGACCTGCGCTATCACCGGCTGGTCGCGACCTACTTCGAGCGCATCCACGTCGCACTGGCCGAAGGAACGTCATGAATCCGTCGACGAAGGCCTTGCGTCCCGAGCTCGCGGCGATCGCCGCGTGGATCGCGCCGGGCTCGTCGGTGCTCGACCTCGGTTGCGGCGACGGCTCGCTGCTCGCCTGGCTGCAGCGCGAGAAGGGTTGCCGCTGCGTCGGCGTGGAGCTCGACGACGCGAAGGTGCTGGCCTGCGCGAAGCAGGGTGTCGAGGTGATCCAGCAAAACCTCGAGGACGGCCTGGCACTGTTCTCCGACGCGTCGTTCGATACCGTGCTGCAGCTCGAGACGCTGCAGATGGTGGTCCACACCGAAAGCATGCTGCGCGAGCTGAGCCGCGTCGGTCGCGAAAGCATCGTGAGCTTTCCCAACTTTGCGTTCTGGACGCATCGCGTCGCGATCATGCGGGGCCGCATGCCGGTCTCGAAGTCGCTGCCCTACGAGTGGTACGACACGCCGAACCTGCGCTTCGCGACCTTCGCCGACTTCCTGCAACTGACGCGCAAGAGCGGTTTCACGCTGCGCGACCGCTTCGCGCTGCGCGGCGGCCGCGTCGTGCGCTTGCTGCCGAACCTGTTCGGCAACGTCGCGGTGTTCCGTCTGGCGGGCAACCCGCGCTGACGGTGCGCTCGCTGGAAAGCGACCCACCGTCGCGCCGCGCGGTAACGCGATGCAAGCGGTGTGGGGTTGTGCCGCGTCCTTCGCTACACTTGCCTGTTCCGATCCGCCGTCCCCGCCACCCGACCCGCTTCGCTCATGCTCGCCGTCAGACACTTCTCCGAAAACTACGCCGAGGCCCGGACCCGCTTCCTCGAGGCGGCGATCCGCACCGGCGCACCGCTGGAGACCTTCGAGAACCCGATCGGCAAGGGCCCGACCGGCGAGGCGCTCGCGACCGACGTGGCGCTGTTCGGGCCGCCGGACGCGACGAAGCTGCTGATCCTCGTCTCGGGCACGCACGGCGTCGAAGGCTTCGCCGGGTCCGGTGGGCAGGTCACGATGATGGAGAGCCTGCGCTTCTCGGCGCTGCCGGCGCGCACCGCAGTGCTGGTGGTCCACGCGATCAATCCCTACGGCTTCGCGTGGCTGCGGCGCGTGAACGAAGACAACGTCGACCTGAACCGTAATTCGATCGACTTCACCCGCCTGCCCGCTGCCCAGGACGACTTCCTCGCCCTCGCGCCGCATCTCGTCCCATGCGCCTGGGACGACTTGGCGCCGGCCGAAGGCGTCATCAAGGCCTTCATCGAGGCGAAGGGATTGCGTCGCTTCCAGGAAGTCGTGACCGGGGGCCAGTACACGCATCCCGAAGGCCTGTTCTACGGCGGCGCCGCGCCGGTGTGGTCGACGCGGACGTTCAAGGAGATCGTCACGCGCTACGCGCACGGCAAGCAACGCGTCGCGCTGATCGATTTCCATACCGGCCTCGGTCCGATGGGCTACGGCGAGCCGATCTACACCGGCGACGACGCCGCGGAGGCCGAACGCGCACGCGAATGGTATGGGCCGGACCTCACGGCGATCTACGCCGGCAACTCGAGTTCGGTGATCGTGCAGGGCCCGATGATCAACGCGGTGTCGTCGTTCTTCGACGATGCGGAGAACCGGCCCGAGATCACGACGCTGGCCCTCGAGTTCGGCACGCTGCCCGAGGAGATCGTGCTCGACGTGCTGCGCGCCGAAGCGTGGATGCACCTGCACGGCGACGTCAACTTCGACACGCCGATCGGCCGCGCGCTGAAGCGCCGTTTCCGCGACGCCTTCTACGTCGACACCGATGCCTGGAAGCGCAGCATCGTCGAGCGCGCCGTCGAGATGACCGGCCAGGCGCTCGCCGGGCTCGCGAGCTGAAGCGCGCCGACGCGTGCGGGCGCGGCCCTTTCCCTGCGAACGCAGCGCACCGGTCGTCGACGAAGCCGGTCGCGCGTTGCCGGGCATGAGCGGGGCATGACCGCGGCCGCGAAGACCGAAGGGACCTGGCGCGCCCTGCTCAACCGCCGCATGCTGATCTGCGTGTTCCTCGGCTTCACGTCGGGGCTGCCGCTGTTCATCCTGCTCAACCTGATGCAGGCGTGGCTGAAGACCGCAGGCGTGTCGCTGAAGGACATCGGCCTGTTCGCGCTGATCCAGTTCCCGTACACGTGGAAGTTCGTCTGGGCGCCGCTGATCGACCGCTATCGCGTGCCGGGGCTGTCGATGCTGGGCCGCCGTCGCGGCTGGATGCTCGCCACCCAGGTGATCGTGATGGGACTCGTCGCGGTGCTCGGCCTGCGCGACCCGAAGAGCGACCTGACGACCATCGCGATCCTCTGCGCGTCGCTCGCGTTCTTCTCGGCCAGCCTCGACATCGTGATCGACGCGTTCCGCCGCGAGCTGCTGCCCGACGAGGAGCTGGCCTTCGGCACCGCCGTGTACGTCAATGCCTACAAGCTCGCCGGGCTGGTGCCGGGATCGCTGTCGCTGATCCTCGCCGACCATCTGCCGTGGGACGCGGTGTTCGCGATCACCGCGGCCTTCATGCTGCCGGGCATCGTGCTGGTCTTCTTCGTCGACGAGCCAGCGACGCTCGGCGCGCCGCCGAAGTCGCTGCGCGACGCGGTGGTGCTCCCCTTCGTCGAGTTCGTCACGCGCGACGGCTGGTCGCAGGCGCTGCTGATCCTCGCGTTCATCTTCCTCTACAAGCTCGGCGACTCGATGGCCACGGCGCTGTCGACCGCGTTCTACCTCGACCTCGGCTTCACGAAGACCGAGATCGGCCTGATCGCGAAGAACGTGGGACTGTGGTCCAGCATCGCCGGCGGTCTGCTCGGCGGCGCGTGGCTGATCAAGCTCGGCATCAATCGCGGACTGTGGATCTTCGGCGTGCTGCAGCTCGTCGCGGTGTTCGGCTTCGCGTGGCTCGCCAGGGCCGGGCCCGACCGCATGGTGCTCGCGTTCGCCATCGGCTTCGAGGCCTTCGCGAGCGTGGGTCTCGGGACCGCCGCGTTCAGCGCGTTCATCGCGCGCGCCACCGACCGGCGCTTCACGGCCACGCAGTTCGCGCTGTTCACCAGCCTGGCCGTGGTGCCGCGCACCTTCGCGAACGCCGGCGCCGGCTTCATTGTCGAAGGCGCAGGATGGTTCGACTTCTTCCTGATCTGCGGTGCGCTCGGACTGCCCGGGCTGCTGCTGTTGCCGAAGGTCGCCCCGTGGCGGCAAGATGGCGGCCCGCGTGGGCCGAAGAAGGACATCGACCCCGATACGCGACTCGAGGAGACACCATGAAACACCAGTTGCAAGGCGCGACGCGCATCGTCGTCGCAGCGGTTCTTGCCTGCGGGATGGCCACGACGCTGGTCCCGACGGTCGCGCGCGGCCAGTCGCTCAACGTTCAGCTCGAGCAGCAGGCCACGCAGCAGTACCGGCAACTGCTGGACGAGGCGCGGGCGAAGGGGGCGCTCGCGCCGGACGGCAACGCGGACCTGCAGCGCCTGCGCCGCGTCCAGCAGCGCATCCTGCCGTTCACCTATGCCGTCAATCCGCGCGCACAGCAGTGGCAATGGGAGGTCAACCTGCTCGGCAGCACGCAGGTCAACGCGTTCTGCATGCCGGGCGGCAAGATCGCGTTCTACAGCGGGATCATCACCAAGCTCAAGCTCAGCGACGACGAGATCGCGATCGTCATGGGCCACGAGATCACGCACGCGCTGAGGGAGCACGGCGTCGAGCAGGCGAAGAACCACGCCTACGGCGATCTCGCGGCACGTGCCGGCGGCGCGCTGCTGTCGTCGTGGCTGGGCATCAATCCCAACATCACCGACCTCGGCGCCCGCGCGGCCAACAGCCTCTTGCAGTTGCGCTTCTCGCGCGGCGACGAGAGCGAGGCCGACGCGATCGGGCTCGAGCTCGCAGCGCGTGCCGGCTACGACCCGCGGGCCGGCGTCGCGCTGTGGACCAAGATGGCGCAGGCCGCCCAGGGTTCGCCGCCGCAGTGGCTGTCGAGCCATCCGGCCGACCGCAACCGCATCGCCGACATCCAGCGGCGCATGCCGGCCGTCTTGCCGCTGTACGCGCAAGCGATCGGGCGGCCCGTCGACCAGTTGCCCCCGTATCAGAGCGCCGCGATCGCGGCGCGCTAGCCAAACGGTCCGCCGAGCGGGATCCGCCCGGTTCGATCACGTCAGCCTCAAGGTCCGCGACGTCGCCGCCAGCCGTCGCTTCTTCGTCGAAGCGCTGCGACCGTTGGGCATCGTGATCGTCGTGGAGAACGAGCACTTCGTCACACTGGGCGGACCGCGCCACGGCAAGTTCGTGATCGCCGGCAGCGACCGGCCGAACGGCTCGGTGCACCTGGCCTTGGCAGCGGCCACGCGCGAACACGTCCGCCGGTTCCATGCGGCCGCGCTGATCGCCGGCGGCAACGACAACGGTGCGCCCGGTCCGCGACCGCAATACAGCGCGTCCTACTACGGCGCGTTCGTGTTCGATCCCGACGGCAACAACATCGAAGCGGTCTGTCGCAGTACCGACGAGTGACGTCGCGTCATTCCATCAACCCCGCCGACAGCAGGCCGCCGTCGACGTTGAGCACGTGTCCGGTGATGCTCAACCGGTTGCTGTGCCTGGTCGATGAGAACCAATCGGTATTCGTGAAAGCATGGGATGAGTTCTTTGGCGTTTGAACCGGTGCCCGTGCCTCGTCCGTGCACTGCACGGACGATGAAGTGGTGGTCTCGCTGACGGAT
>JBBRRW010000226.1:0-5492 GCA_038245975.1 Burkholderiales bacterium | reverse complement strand
TCGATGGCGGGTTCGTTCGAAGCGATCGGCTGCGCGGGATCGAGTTGATGTGCCCCGATCCAGATGACGCCGCCGAGCAGGACGATGGTCATCGTCGGAATCGCCCACACGATCATCTCGATGCGACCGGAGAACTCCCAGGCGGGCAGGTAGGTCGCCTTCTTGTTGCCGGCGCGGTACCACCAGGCGAACGCGACGGTTGCCAAGATAGTGGGGATGACGATCGCCAGCATGATCGCGAGCGAGTCGATGAGGATGGTGCGGTTGGCAGCCGCGATCGGGCCGCGCGGATCGAGTACGGCAGGCTGGCACGCGGCCAGCGCCAAGGTCGCGGCCATCGCCACCGTCTTGGCGATCCGGATGACGAAGAGGGCATGCCGGGAACGATCTCGGATCGAATTGCGCGCGGTGGAGGTCATTGGTTGGGGCGGCGAGTCCATGGCGGCGCGCAGCCCTGCAACATTGCCACAAAAACGGATGTTTGTTCTTGCACCGGGTGCCCGATGCTTGTGTAGCGCCGCAGTTCGATGTAGGCGATTAGGCGTACCGACCGATGAATCGGCGCAGGCGCTCCGTAGCCGGTCGGTCGAACAGCGCCTTCGGGTCACCCTCCTCGGCGATCTTGCCTTCGTTCAGGAACAAGACGCGATTCGAGACGTCGCGCGCGAACGCCATCTCGTGGGTCACGACGATCATCGTCCGGCCTTCGCCGGCCAGCGTCCGCAACACCGCGAGCACTTCGCCGACCAGCTCGGGATCGAGCGCCGACGTGGGCTCGTCGAACAGCATCACCTGCGGGTCCATCGCCAGCGCGCGCGCGATCGCGACGCGCTGCTGCTGGCCGCCAGAGAGGAAGGCGGGATAGCGATCCTCCACATCGGAAAGGCCGACCTTGTCGAGGTTGCGGCGCGCGCGTGCGATCGCTTCGTCCCTCGACAGCTTGAGCACGTGCATCGGCGCCTCGATGACATTCTCGAGCGCGGTCTTGTGCGACCAGAGATTGAAGCTCTGGAACACCATCGCCACTTTGGCGCGGATGCGTTGCAGCTGCTTCGCATCGCTGGCCCGCAGCATGCCGTCCTTCGCGAGGGTCAGTGCGAGCGTCTCGCCGGCGACCTCGATCGTGCCCGCGTTCGGTCGCTCGAGCAGGTTGATGCAGCGAAGCAGCGTGCTCTTGCCCGAGCCCGACGCGCCGATGACGCTGATCACGTCGCCGGCGCGCGCCTCGAGCGAGACGCCGCGCAGGACCGGATGCTCGCCATAACGCTTGTGCAGGCCGCTGACCCGCAGCTTCGCGGCGCCAGGGCTCATGGACTCAGCAGGTTGCCCGTGCGGAAGGCCACCGTGCCCGCCACGTGCGCGATCGAATCGCCCGGGCTGGCGTAGCGCCGCAGCGCGCGGGCATAGATGCGGCCCGCGTAGGTCGCGCGGACTGGCGTGACCCGCCCCGCGACCGGGTCGACGATCTCGGCGACCGTGTCGCCGGCCTCGACCGCATCGCCGGGTCGCTTCAGGAAGACGACGACGCCGGCGGTCGGCGCGATCAGGTTCTCCGACGCGGCGAGCGGCGTCGGCTCGGACTGCAGCGGCGGCAGCGCGGGCAACGCGTCGTTGTGCGCGGCGATCAAGCCGCGATGCACGAGGAAGTCGAACAGGCCGCGCGCGTCGCGGGCCGCGAGTTCGTGCGTCACGTCGGCCTGCCCACGCAACTCGACCGTGACCGCCATGCACGCCAGCGGGATCGCGGGCCGGTCGACGCCGCGCTCGCGTTCGAGACGTTCGTCGAGCTGCCACCACGGACTGCTCAGGTGTTCGTCGAACGACGCGCCGCCGCTGTTCTTCGCGAGCAGCGTGTTCTCGACGCCGAGCAGCCGCGCGAGCGGCTCGCATTGCGGCCAGTACGGCGCTTCGCAATAGAGATGCAGCAAGGCCTCGAGGTCGCAGTGCAGATCCATGACCACGTCGGCATCGAAGGCCATCGACGTCAGTATCTTGCGCAGGCACGCGAGTTCGGTGGCCGGCTCGATCGCGTCAAGATGGGCGCGCATCGCCGCGCGGACGATGCCCCGGTTGGCGTCGGGGTCGTCGCCGAGACGGGCTTCGACGGCGGGCGTGATCGCCGCCAGATAGTCCGGGTAGCCGCGATTGAAGTTCTCGCCGGAGTCCGCCTCGAAGCGACCGATGCGTCCGTGCAGCAGCCCTTGCGCGAGACCGATCGGGTTGGCGACCGGTACCAGCACGACCTCGCCGCGCAGCCGTCCCGCGGATTCGGCCGCGTCGAGCAGGCCGACCAGGTGGTGCATGACCAGCATCCCGGGCAGCTCGTCGGCATGCAGGCTGGCCTGCAGGTAGGCCTTCTCGCCGCGGCCGGACGTGCCGTAATGCAGGCTGGTCACCGTCCGCTCGGTGCCGATCTGCGTGGGCGAGAGGCGATGGGCGACGCGCTTCATGCCGGGTGCGCGTCGTCGGGCGCCGCGGGCGCGAGCGCGGTCGATGCCGTCGCGCTGCCCGGCAGCCGCAGATGGGCGAGCGCCCGCTTCTCGATCCAGCGGAGAGCGGCGGCCAGCGTGAAGGTGAGGACCAGATAGATCATGCCGGCGGCGATATAGGCTTCGAACGGGAGATAAGACGTGGCGTAGACGCTGTTGGCCGCACCGGTGATGTCGACGATGCCGGGCACGACGCTCGCGATCGCCGTCGCGTGCAGCATCAGGATCGCTTCGTTGCCATAACCCGGCAACGCGCGCCGCAGCGCGGAGGGAAGCACGATGCGCGTCATCAGTGTCGCATGGCCCATGCCGAAGCTCCGGGCCGCCTCGATCTCGCCGTGCGGGGTCTGGCGGATGGCGCCGGCGATCAGCTCGACGGTGTACGCGGTCGTGTTCAGCACGAAGGCCAGCAACGTGCAGAACAGCGGCTGCTTGAACAAAACCCACGGCCACACCGCATCCCAGCGCGCCTGTACCCAGTCGAGCTGGGCGACGCCGTAATAGATCAGGTAGACCTGCACCAGCAGCGGCGTGCCGCGCAGGACGAAGGTGAAGGCCGCGATCGGCGCCGACAGCAGACGCGACCGCGAGGCTCGCGCGATGGCGAGCGGGATCGCCAGCGCGATGCCGAACGCGAGCGAGATCACCAGCAGCTCGAGCGTGACGCCGATGCCGCTCGCGTAGAGCTTGAGCGTGTCGGGCTGCAGCAGGGTCTCGAAGTCCATCAGGCGGCGCTGCCGTGCACGCCGCGTACGTGGCGCTGTTCCACGACGCGCAATGCGAGCAGCGACACGGACGTGATCGCGAGATAGATCGCTGCCGCCACGACGAAGTAGAAGAACGCGGCGCGGGTCGCGGCGCCGGCCTGCTTCGCGCGGTACATCAGGTCGGTCAGGCCGATCACCGAGACCAGCGCCGTGGACTTGACCAGCACCAGCCAGTTGTTGGTGAAGCCCGGCAACGCGTGCCGGACCATCTGCGGCAGCACGATGCGCACCAGCACCTGCGTGCGTGACATGCCGCAGGCGAAGGCCGCCTCGCTCTGGCCGACCGGTACCGCCAGCATCGCGCCGCGAAAGGTCTCGGCGAAGTAGGCGCCGTAGATGAAGCCTATCGTGATCGTTCCCGCGACGAACGGATCGATATCGATCGAGCCCGTCTCGCCGCCCCAGCCGAAGCGCGCGGCGACCCCGTTCACCGCGATCTGGCCGCCGTAGAAGATCAGCAGCATCAGCACCAGGTCGGGCACGCCGCGGATCAGCGTCGCGTAGAGCGTGGCGATCGCACGCGGCCCGCGATGCGACGACAGCCGCGCGGCGGCCGCGACGATACCGAGCAGCGTCGACAGGACCAATGCGCCGATTGCCACCGCCAGCGTGAGCCCGGCGCCGGCCGCCACGTACGACAGATAGGACGTGTTCAACGCGGTCCGCCGACCGTCGGCCTGGCCGCGCGGTGCATGCCTACTTGCCGTAGATGTCGAAGTCGAAGTATTTGTCGGCGATCTTCTTCCAGGTGCCGTTGGAGCGAATCGTCCGGAGCGCCGCGTTGAAGCGGTCGCGCAGGTCGGTGTCCTGCATGCGGACCGCGATGCCCGCGCCGGTACCGAAGTACTTCACGTCGGTCAGGTCGGGACCCACGAACGCGTAGCCCTTGCCCTCGGGCGTATCGATGAAACCGCCGCGGCCTTCGAACTTGTCGACCACCACCGCGTCGACGCGGCCCGACTTCAGGTCGAGATACGACTGCTGGGTCGAGTCGTACGAGACGACGTCCGCGCCGGCCGGCGCGAGCACGCCCTTCGCATACGCTTCCTGCACCGAGGCCTTGAGCACGCCGACGCGCCTGCCCTTCAGGCTCGCGACCGACCCGTCGATCGCGCCGACCTTCGCGATCACCGCAGTCGGCGTCTGGTAGTACTTGTCGCTGAAGTCGACGGCCTTCTTGCGGTCCTCCGTGATCGACATCGACGAGATGATCGCGTCGAACTTGTTCGCACGGAGACCGGGGATGATGCCTTCCCAGCTGCTCTCGACGTAGCTGCACTTCGCCTTCATCTCGGCGCACAGCGCGTCGGCGATGTCGACGTCGAAGCCGGTCAGCTTGCCGTCGGGGGTCTTGAACGTGAACGGCTTGTAGGTCGCGTCGACGCCGATGCGCACCGTGGACCAGTCGCGGGCCTGCGCGGCGCCGACGAGCGCGCCGACCGCGAGCAGCGCGGCGGTCCAGAGAAGCACGGGGCGGGAGAACGAGTGGCGTGAACGTCGCATGGAGATGTCCGTCGATCGTGGCGGCGTGGGCGGTGGCTGGGCCGGGGCTCGCCCGATGGTACCAACGCGCCGACCGGGCGAGAACACCGCGCGCCGACGACGGAAGGGAATCGATTGCGCCGCGCACCTCACTGTGCTTTAATCCGGCCCCTCGACGCCCGCGGACCTATTGCGCGGCGTCCCGAAGAGCGTTGATGGACAACGTCTTTTTGGAGTTTGCGACGCAGACCGAGCCGCATGCGCACCACCCGGCCGGCCTGCCCTCGCCACTGATTTTCATGACACTTCCGCGTCGTCACGCGCGGGAGCACCGATGTTTGGAGTGTTGAAGCACGCGTCCTCCGGGATCGCGGGCCAAGCGAAGCATAGAGGAACGTATGGGAGCAAAGACCGCCATCGCCAAGACCGCCGTCGCCAAGGACAAGCCCGCCGCGAAGCGCGTGCCGCCGGCCAAGAAGGCCGTACCTGTCGAGATCGACGAGTCGTACGTCGAAGCCGACGAGCCGGTCGTGGTCGCGCCGCCCCCGCGCGTCGTCGTGACCCCGCGCAACACCGGCAAGCCCATGGCCGAGGCCGAGATTCTTGCAGCCCCCGAAAAGGACTACATGAATGCTGCGCAGCTGCAGTTCTTCAAGGTGCGCCTGCAGACGATGGAGCAGGACATCCTGCGCAACGCCGGCGAGACCACCGAACATCTGCGCGAGTCGATCATCGTGCCGGACCCGGCCGACCG
>JBBRRW010000225.1:0-5519 GCA_038245975.1 Burkholderiales bacterium | reverse complement strand
TGTGCGTCGCGTGCTACGGCGCCCGTCGCTGGAAATCTCGCAATGCCCTCACGGCGTCACCGCTCCCGGCCGTATTCGTCCCCGAGTTCGGCGGACCGTTTCGCGGCTGCATGGATGGCCCGCACGATCGCCTGGTGGCAGCCGCTCTCGTTCATGTGCATCAGCGCCGCGTGCGTCGTGCCGCCTTTCGACGTGACGCGTTCGCGCAGCACGGAGATCGGCTCTTCGGATTGCGACGCGAGACGGCTGGCGCCGACGAAGGTCGCGACCGCGAGGCGCCGCGCGTCTTCGGGCGACAGGCCCAGCTCGAGGCCGCCTTGCTCCAGCGCCTCGATGAACGAGAAGACATAGGCCGGGCCGCTGCCCGACACCGCCGTCACGCCGTCGAGCGTGGCCTCGTCGTCGACCCACAGCGTCTGCCCGACCGCGCTGAGGAGGCGCTCTGCGAGCTCGCGCTCGCGCGTGTCGACCATCGCCATCGCGTACAGCGCGGTGATGCCTTCGCCGATCAGCGCCGGCAGGTTGGGCATCGCGCGCACGATCGGGCGCGGGCGGGTGTCGTGCGCGAGCCAGTGCGCGATCTCGCTGGTGCGGATGCCCGCCGCGATGCTGATGACCAGCGGCCCGTCCAGCCAGCGCGCGGCGGCGGTGACCGCCTCGCGGAAGTTCTGCGGCTTGACGGCGATGATCACGGCATCGCAACCGGCGAGGTCTGCCGACGGGACGTAGTGCAGCGCCGCGTTGCGCACGATGCGTGCGACGGTGGCGCGCGTGGCCGCATGGGGTTCGATCACGACGAAGGTCGCGTCGCCGTGACGGGCCGCGATGCCGGTCATCAACGCCTGCGCCATGTTGCCACCGCCGATGAAGCCGATCTTCATGTCGCTGCTCCTTGCGCGTCCTGCACGTGGGTCCTCCCGGGCGCTCGTGCGCCGAAGATCGCCGAGCCCACCCGGACCATCGTCGCGCCTTCGGCGATGGCCGCCTCGAAATCGCCCGACATACCCATCGACAGATGCTCGCACGGCAGGCCGGCGGCGCGCAGCGTTTCCGCCAGCGTGCGCAGTTCGGCGAACACGCCGCGCTGGGCGGCGGTGTCGCTGCGCGGCGCGGGGACCGCCATCAGGCCGCGCAGCCGCAGTCCCGGCAGCGTGACGATCGCGCGGGCGAGATCACCCACGGCTGACGGCGGCACGCCGCTCTTGCTCGCCTCGCCGTCGAGGTTGACCTCGATCAGCACGTTGAGCGGGCCGCGATCCGGCGGACGCTGGGCCGAAAGCCGCTCGGCGACCTTGATGCGATCGACGCCGTGTACCCAGTCGAAGTGCGTCGCGATCGCGCGCGTCTTGTTGCTCTGGATCGGGCCGATGAAGTGCCAGACCGGGCGGTCGGCGGCGGCGGCCGGCGTCGCGGCGACCACGCCGATCTTGTCGATCGCTTCCTGCACGTAGTTCTCGCCGAAGGCCCGCTGTCCGGCGGCCATCGCTTCCAGCACCGACGCGGCCGGAAAGGTCTTCGTGACCGCGATCAGCTCGACCGACGCGGGGTCTCGTTGCGCTGCTTCCACAGCGCTACGGATGCGCCGGCGCACGCCTTGCAGATGGTTTGCCGTTGCAGACATAATCGTCGGGGATCGGGGTGGGATCGAGTGGGTTCCGCGACACGACGCGTCGCTTCCGGGTCGCAATCGGCTCTCGCCGAAAGGGTCGATCGGGAGACGATTCCCGGATCGGTCCACAATGGTCGGGCTCTGCTTCAGGTTTCCCGCGCGCGGGCCGATAAAGTACCGATCGCGCCGCATACGCGGCGGGTTGCCAACATAGCACGGGGCTTCTGCGCAATATCCATGGGTTTTTCCGGGGCGGGTACCCCGGAATCGTCCGGCGTCGCCGCGCAACCGGTCGCAGCCTGGTCCTGCGCCGCCTTTGAGGATTTTCGATGGACATCTCCGAACTGCTCGCCTTCGTCGTCAAGAACAAGGCGTCGGACCTGCACCTTTCCGCCGGCCTGCCCCCGATGATCCGGGTGCACGGCGACGTGCGTCGCATCAACCTGCCGCCGATGGAGCACAAGGACGTGCACGGCATGATCTACGACATCATGAACGACGGGCAGCGCAAGTTCTACGAGGAGAACCTCGAGTGCGACTTCTCGTTCGCGATCCCCGGTCTGGCGCGCTTCCGCGTCAACGCGTTCGTGCAGAACCGCGGCGCCGGCGCCGTGATGCGGACCATCCCGTCGAAGGTCCAGACGCTCGAGGAGCTCAACTGCCCGAAGATCTTCGCCGAGATCTCGAACCAGCCGCGCGGCATCGTGCTGGTCACGGGCCCGACCGGGTCCGGCAAGTCGACCACGCTGGCCGCGATGGTCAACCACATCAACGACAACGAATACGGCCACATCCTCACGGTCGAGGACCCGATCGAGTTCGAACACGAATCGAAGAAGTGCCTGATCAATCAGCGCGAGGTCGGACCGCACACGCTGTCGTTCAACAACGCGCTGCGCAGCGCGCTGCGCGAAGACCCGGACGTGGTGCTGGTCGGCGAGCTGCGCGACCTGGAGACCATCCGCCTCGCACTGACGGCCGCTGAAACGGGCCACCTGGTGTTCGGCACGCTGCACACCAGCTCGGCGGCCAAGACCATCGACCGGATCGTCGACGTGTTCCCCGCGGCCGAGAAGGAGATGGTCCGCACGATGCTGTCCGAGTCGCTGCGCGCGGTGATCTCGCAGACGCTGCTGAAGACCAAGGACGGCAGCGGCCGCGTCGCCGCGCACGAGATCATGATCGGCACGCCGGCCATCCGGAACCTGATCCGCGAGAACAAGATCGCCCAGATGTATTCGGCGATTCAGACCGGTCAGAACGTCGGCATGCAGACGCTGGACCAGAACCTGATCGATCTCGTCCGTCGCAACATCGTCAACCCGGTCGAAGCGCGCAACCGGGCGGCGAACAAGGACAGCTTCCCGCTCTGAGCCACGCTTCGGAGCGCCGACACCATGGTCCGTGCCGTTCTCGCCGTCATCGCAGGGGTCGTCGCTGCGTTCGTCTCGATCCTCGTCGTCGAGACGATCGGCGCGCTGGTCGTGCCGGCCGGCGTCCCTGAAACGCCGCATCGACGCCCGGCGTCGCAACGATAGACTGGAGCAGCACCATGGAACGCGAACAGGCCACCAAATTCATGTACGACCTGCTGCGTCTGATGATCAGCAAGAAGGGGTCGGACCTGTTCATCACGGCAGAATTCCCGCCGGCCTTCAAGATCGACGGCAAGGTGACGCCGGTCTCGAACCAGGCGATGACCGCGCAGCACACCTCCGAGCTGGCGCGCGCGATCATGAACGACAAGCAGGCGTCGGAATTCGAAGCGACGAAGGAATGCAACTTCGCGATCAGCCCTGCGGGCATCGGCCGCTTCCGCGTCAACGCCTTCGTGCAGCAGGGACGCATCGGCCTCGTGCTGCGGACCATCACCACGCGCATCCCCACGGTCGAGGAGCTCGGCATCCCCAACTTGCTGAAGGACGTGGTGATGACCAAGCGGGGCCTGCTGATCATGGTCGGCGCCACGGGCTCGGGCAAGTCGACCACGCTGGCGGCGCTGATCGGTCATCGCAACGAGCACAGCTACGGCCACATCGTCACGATCGAGGACCCGGTCGAATACGTCCATCCGCATCGCAATTGCATCGTCACGCAGCGCGAAGTCGGCGTCGACACCGAGGATTGGTCGACGGCGCTGAAGAACACGCTGCGCCAGGCGCCCGACGTGATCCTGATCGGCGAGATCCGCGACCGCGAGACGATGGACCACGCGATCGCGTTCGCCGAGACCGGACACCTGTGCATGGCGACGCTGCACGCCAACAGCTCGAACCAGGCACTCGACCGCATCATCAACTTCTTCCCCGAGGAGCGGCGCGCGCAGTTGCTGATGGACCTGTCGCTGAACCTGAAGGGGATGATCTCGCAGCGGCTGATCCCGCTGAAGGACACCAAGGGTCGCGTGCCCGCGGTGGAGATCATGCTGAACTCGCCGCTGATCTCCGACCTGATCTTCAAGGGCGACGTGCACGAGATCAAGGAGATCATGAAGCGCTCGCGCGAGCTCGGCATGCAGACCTTCGACCAGGCGCTGTTCGATCTCTTCGAGTCCGATCGCATCTCTTACGAGGATGCGCTGCGCAACGCCGACTCGGTCAACGACCTGCGCCTGACGATCAAGCTGCACAGCAAGAACGCCCGCGCGGCCGACCTGACCAAGGGCATCGAGCACCTCGGGCTGGTCTGACCGCTGGGCACGACCGGTGGCCGGCGGCGCGCGACGCCTGCTGCGCTATGCTCCGGCGTCCCCCTCCCAGGAGCATGCGATGACCGAGAAGAAAGCCACCAGCATCTACGAGTTTTCCGCGACCTCGCTGAGCGGAAAGACGGCCGACCTGGCCGCGACGAAGGGCAAGGTTCTGCTGATCGTCAACACGGCCAGCAAGTGCGGCTTCACGCCGCAGTACGAAGGTCTCGAGAAAGTCTACGAGACGTATCACGACCAGGGCTTCGAGGTCCTCGGCTTTCCGTGCAACCAGTTCGGTGGGCAGGAGCCCGGCGACAGCAGCCAGATCGGCGCGTTCTGCGAGAAGAACTACGGCGTGACCTTCCCGATGTTCGAGAAGGTGGACGTCAACGGCGACGACACGCACCCGCTGTTCGCGTATCTGAAAAACGCGGCGCCCGGCCTGCTCGGGACCAAGGACATCAAGTGGAACTTCACCAAGTTCCTCGTCGGACGCGACGGCAAGGTCGTCGATCGCTACGCGCCCACCACGCGGCCGGACGCCATCACCGGCGACATCGAGAAGCTGCTGAAAGCCTGAGCACGGCAGGTTCATCGCTGCGCGCTTCGCAAGCCGCAGGGGTCGGACCGATGATCACTCGACGACGCTTCGCGGGGTTTGCCGCGCTGAGCGTGTTCGGTAGCGCGGCGCCGGCCCATCGGGACGAACGGGTGCGTGCGCTGCACCGAGCCCGCCCCGGCGATCCGCGCGACACGACCTCGCCGCGGGCGATGGTCGACGCGTTGCGCAGGGTCGTGCCCGGCGACGTCCTCAGCGCCGCGTCGCGCGACGTGATGCAGCGCTGGCTGCGGGCAAGCACGACCGACGACCATCGTCGAGGCCGGCCTGCCGACCGACTGGACGATCGGCGACAAGGCGGGCACGAGCGGCACCGGCACGACCCACGACATCGCGGTGCCCGCGGTCGCGTTGCGTGCGGTCCTTCAGCGGGCCGATGGCAATCGCCTCGGGAGGGTCTTCGAGCCGGGGCCCGAGTTCTTGCCGGGCGCGAACCTGATCCAGGGCGGCGCGGTCGCCGTCGGCCTGAGAGATCGCCCTAGCGGTGCTGCCCCGAGACGACGGCGAAGCGATACAACCGGCATTCGATCGCGCCGTTGAACAGCACGACGCGGCGGTCGGGGGACAGGCGCAGCTTCTTCTGCAGGTTCATGTCCGACGTC
>JBBRRW010000224.1:0-5536 GCA_038245975.1 Burkholderiales bacterium | reverse complement strand
GGCTCTGACCCTCGGACAGGACGTCACCGCATGCTGGAGGACGGGCGTCGCCCTTTCACGGGACGCGGCCGAGCGCTCGCAGGATCTTCTCGGGCGTGAACGGCTGCGACCACACCGCGGCATCCATCGGCCGCAGCGCATCGTTGATCGCGTTCATCACCGCGCCCGGCGCCCCGGCCGTGCCCGCCTCGCCGGCGCCCTTGGCGCCGAGCTTCGAACTCGCGGTCGGCGTCTGCACGTGCGCGACCTCGATGTCGGGCATCTCGCCGGACATCGGCACGAGGTAGTCGGCCATGCTGCCGTTGAGCAGCTGGCCGTCCGCGTCGTACAGGCACTCCTCGTACAGCGCGCCGCCGATGCCCTGCACGATCGCGCCGCGGATCTGCTCGTCGACCAGCATCGGGTTGATCACGCGGCCGCAGTCCTCGACCGCCCAGTGCCTCAGCAGCCTGACGAAGCCGGTGTCGAGATCGACCTCGACGTACGACGCCTGAACGCCGTTGGTGAAGATGAACGGATAGTCCTTCTGCGCGTAATGGCGCGTGACCATCAGCTCGGGCGTGAAGCCGGGCGGCAGCGTGTCGGGGCGGAAGTACGCGATGCGGCCGACCTCGGCCAGCGTCATCAACGCACCGCCGCCGTCGACTTCGACGATCTCGTCGCGCCGCACCGCGAGCGCTTCGACGTCGCGGTTGAGGATCACGGCCGCGACCTTCAGGATGTTCTGCTGCAACGCGAGGCCGGCCTGCAGCACCGCTTCGCCGCCGATGCCGGCGCCGCGCGAGGCCCAGGTGCCGCCGCCGTAAGGCGTGACGTCGGTGTCGCCGGTCGCGACGCGCACACGGCGCATGTCGACGCCCACGGCATCCGCCGCGATCTGCGCGAAGATGCCTTCGGACCCCTGCCCCTGTTCGCCGACGCTGACCAGCACCGTGACCGCGCCGGACGGTTCGAGACGCATCGTGGCGCCGTCCTGCGCCGCGATGCGCGCGCCGCCGACGCCGTAGAAGGCCGCGCCCGGATTGGTCAGTTCGATCAGCGTCGCGAAGCCGATGCCGCGATGGATGCCGCGCTTGCGCAGCGCGGCCTGTTCGACGCGCAGCGCGTCGTAGTCCATCAACGCCTCGATCTTCCGCAGGCATTCCTCGTGCGACAGCACTTCGAGCTTGATGCCCGATGCACCCACGCAGGGATAGGCCGCGTCGGGGATCACGTTCTGCTTGCGGAAGGCGAGCGGGTCCATGCCGAGCTTCGCTGCCGCGAGATCGACCAGCCCTTCGGTCACCGCACAGGCGATCGGATGCCCGACGCCGCGGTACTGGCAGGTCGGCGTCTTGTTGAGGAACACCACGTCGAGCTTGGCGCGGTACTGCGTGTGCTTGTACGGGCCGCCGGTCAGGTTGACGACCTGGTTACCTTCGATCGCGCTGGTGCGCGGAAACATCGAGTACGGACCGACGCCGGTGAGGTCGTCGATCTCGAACGCGAGGATGTCGCCGTTCTTCGAGGCCGCGATGCGGCCGCGCACGCGATGCTCGCGCGCGTGGATGTCGCTGGTGAACGACTCGAGCCGGTCGGCGACGAACTTGATCGGCCGCTTCAGCAGGATCGCCAGCGCGACGGTCGCGAAATCGTCCGGGTACGCATGCACCTTGATGCCGAACGAGCCGCCGACGTCCTTGCAGATCACGCGAACCGACGACTCGGGCAGGTCGAACTGCCGCGCGTACAGGTCCTGCATCATGTGCGGCGCCTGCTGCGAGTGATAGACCGTGAGGCGTCGGTCGCCGGCGTTCCAGTCGGCGATCTGACAACGCGGCTCGAGCGTCACACCGGTGTGACGGCCGAAGTGGAAGGTCGCTTCCGCGACCACGTCGGCCGCGGCGAACGCGGCGTCCACGCCGCCGGTGTCGAGCGTGCGCGTGAAGCACAAATTGTCGCCGAGCTCGGGATGGATCAGTGGCGTGCCGGCATCAAGCGCGGTCTCCATGTCGGTCACGACCGGCAGGTCCTCCCACTCGACTTCGAGCAACTGGATCGCGTCCTCGGCCTGCGCGCGCGTCTCCGCGACCACGGCGACGACGGGCTCGCCCTGCCAGCACGCGCGATCGATCGCGAGCGGGTGCTGCGGCGCGGACTTCATGCCGGCGAGGTGGCCGAGCGTCGCGACCCACGGCTTGCAGATCGTCGCGACCTCCGCACCGTCGACGATCGCGAGCACGCCCGGCATCGCCTTCGCCGCGTCGCCCACGATGCGCACGATGCGGCAGTGCGCGACCGGCGAGCGCCAGTAGACGACATAGGCCATGCGCGGCAATGAGATGTCGTCGACATAGGTGCCCCGCCCTTCGACCAGCCGCCGCGCCCCGGGACGGCTGACCGACGTGCCGATGTAGCGCGGGTCATCGGTGACGCTCCACAGCTCGCGCGGATGACGTTCGGGGGCGTTCATCCTCCCACCGCGTCGAGGTCGGCCTGGCCGGACGGCTCCTGCGCGGCGTCGTGCAGCGCGTCGTCGTCCGGCAGGTCCGGGTTGACCGTCGGAGCCGGCCGATGCATGCGCCGCGCGGCCAGCACTTCGCAGATCGCATCGACGATCGCCTGGTAGCCGGTACAGCGGCAATAGTTGCCCGAGATCCACTGGCGGACCTCGTCGCGGGTCGCATCGGGCCGCTGCTCCAGCAGTTCGGCCGCGGCCATCAGCATGCCGGGCGTGCAGTAGCCGCACTGCAGCGCGTTGCGCGCGACGAACGCGTCCTGCAGGTCGCGCATCGTGCCGCCGTCGGTCAGCCCTTCCACCGTCTCGACCGCACAGCCGTCGGCCTGCACCGCCAGCACCAGGCAGCCGCGCACGACCTCGCCGTCGAGCCGCACGGTGCACGCGCCGCACACGCCGTGCTCGCAACCGAGATGCGAGCCGGTCAGCCCCAGGTCCTCGCGCAAGAAGTCGACCAGATGCTGGCGCGGCGCGACGACACGGCGCTGCGGGCGCCCGTTCACCGTCACGCGGATTGCCCGCTCGTGCGCGGGCCGGTCTTCGATCTCCATCGAGTCCATCGTCATGACGGGGTGGGCGTCAATGCGGTCAGCATGCGGCGCGTCAGCACGGCGGCCAGGTGGCGCTTGGTCTCCGCGGTGTTGGTCAGGTCGCCCATGGGGTCGAGCTCGGTCTTCAGCAGTGCCATGGCCTCATCGATGCGGTCAGCGTCCAGCGGTCCGCGTTCGAGCAGCGACTCGGTCTGCGGCGGTCGGACCGGCACCGTTCCCATCCCGAGGTACACAAGGCGCATCCGCGTGAATCCGTCGGGGCCGCGACGCGCGGCGAGCGCGAGCCCGACGATCGCGTAGTCGCCGTGGCGCCGCGCCAGTTCGTCGAACGCACAGACGTCGGCATCGGTGCGCAGCGGGATCTCGCAGGCCGCAATCAGTTCACCGTCGCGGAGCGCGGTCGTGTACAGGTCGACGAAGAAGTCGCGCACCGCGACGCGGCGCTGGCCGTCGACGCCGCGGACCACCACGACGCCGTCGAGCGCCGCGAGACAAACCGGCCATTCGGCGGCCGGGTCGGCGTAGGCGATCGACCCGCCGAAGGTGCCGCGGTTGCGGATCGCGCGATGCGCGATATGCGGTGCGGCCATCGTCAGCAGCGGCGCGTGCTGCGCGACCAGCGCCGACTCCTCGATCTGGCGGTGAGTCGCCAGCGCGCCGATCCGCAGCATGCCGCCTTCGACAGTGATGCCCTTCAGCGCATCGATGCGATTGATGTCGATCAGGATCGCCGGCTCGGACAGGCGCATGTTCAGCGTCGCGAGCAGCGTCTGTCCTCCGGCCAGCAGGCGTGCCTCGTTGCCGTACTCGGTCATCAGCGCGAACACTTCGTCGAGCGAACGCGGCCGTGCGTAGTCGAACGCCGGCGCCTTCACGAAGGCACCCGGATCGACGGCAGCTGGATAGGACAGACAGAGTGCATGAGGCCTTGGGCGGTCGCGCTCGGGTTTCCCCCGATGATGCTTATTGAAGATTGGGTCAACAATGCTACCCAACGTTGAGCAGCCGGTAAACAAGAAACACTGAGGATTTACCCGACCTTCCGCGCGTCGACCGCCGACGCACCGCAACACCGCCGACCTCGCATGCGCATCGATTCGATGGGTCCCTCCCGCAACGCTCCCGCCGCGTCGGCCTTCGCAGCGGATGTCGCCGCCGTAGCGCGACCGCGCAAGCGGCTGACGAACGCCGAGCGCGAACGGCAGATCGTCGAGGGCGCGGTGCGCTTCTTCTCCGACCGCGGGCTCGACGGCCAGCTCCGTGACCTCGCGAAGAACATCGGCGTCACGCACGCACTGCTGTATCACTACTTCCCGACCAAGCAGGCGCTGATCGACCGCGTCTACGTCGAGCTGTTCGAAGGCCTGTGGAAGCCCGAATGGGAGAGGCTGCTCGACGACGCCACGCTGGACTCGGAGACCAAGTTCACGCGCTTCTACTGCGACTACGCGAAGGGCATCTTCTCGCGCGAGTTCGTCCGCATCCTGATCTTCTCGGGCCTCAGCGATCACACCATACCCGACCGTTTCTTCGCGCTGCTGCGCAGCCGCCTCTTCCCGCGACTGATCCGCGAAACGCGTCGCCACTGCGGCGTCGTCACGCGCGCGAAGCCGAACGCGCGCGAACTCGAACTGCTGATGGGTCTGCACGGCGGTATCTTCTACATCGGACTGCGACGCTGGGTGTACGAGCAGGCCGTGCACGGCGCCGAAGCGTCCGAACACGACGAGGCCTACATCGGCGACCGCGTGAAGAGCTATCTGCTGTCGGCCCGCAAGGTGCTTTACACGAAGCGCGCCACGACCAGGCGCAAGGAGATCTGAACATGGGATTGTCGATCAACCACTTCTCGATCCGTACCACCGACCTCGAAGCCAGCCGCCGTTTCTACGCGGACGTGCTCGGCCTGACCGTCGGCCCGCGGCCGGCCTTCCCCTTTCCCGGCCTGTGGATGTATCGCGGCGACCACGGCGACGTGGCCAACGCGGTGGTGCACATCATCGGCATCGACGCACAGGAACCCAGGGGACTGAACAACTACCTCGGCGAACGCGACGAGTCCGGGCTCAAGGGTACCGGGACTATCGACCACATCGCATTCTTCGCCGACGGCCTGTCGACCATGCTCGAACACCTGAGGGCGCAGGGTGTCGAATACCGCCAGCGCACCGTGCCCAGCATCGGCCTGCACCAGGTGTTTCTGGACGACCCCAACGGGTGCGTGATCGAGCTGAACTATCCGGCCACCGAGACCGTCGCGGCCTGAAGTCCCGCCCATGGCCCGCATCCTCATCGTCGGCGGCTCGCTCGGCGGCCTCCTGGCCGCCAACATGCTGCATCGGGACGGGCACGACGTGCACGTGCTCGAGAAGGCCACGGGCTCGCTCGATGGCCGCGGCGCCGGCATCGTCACGCACGCGGCGCTGATGCGCGGACTCGCGCGGGCGGGGGTCGAGGTCGACGACACGATTGGCGTGCAGGTCGCGTC
>JBBRRW010000223.1:0-5568 GCA_038245975.1 Burkholderiales bacterium | reverse complement strand
GTCGACGTAGTGCACGCCGGCCGCGCGCAGGCTCTCTGCGCGGCGCACGTCGTCGCGATAGAACGAATTGCCGCCATCGATGACGATGTCGCCGTCTTGCAGATGCGGGGCCAGGGCGGCGAGTTCCGTGTCGACGATGGCGGCCGGCACCATCAGCCAGATCGCGCGCGGCCGGGCCAGCCCGGCGACGAGCTCCTCGACCGAGGCGGTACCGACGGCTCCGTCGGCAGCCAGCGCGGCAACGGCCTCGGGCCGGGTGTCATGAACGACGCAGTTGTGCCCCTTCTTCATCAGGCGCCGCACCATGCTGGCCCCCATGCGGCCGAGGCCGATCATTGCGAGTTGCATGGCTTGCTCCAGGTTGTCTTCGTCATCATTGCCGGCGCGCCACGGTGACCTGCGCCACATGGGCGCGGCCATCGTCGATCAGTGTCAACGTGTCGCCGGAGGTCTCGACGCCATCGACGATGAACCCCGCGGCAACGCCTGCTGCCGCTGCGCGGCAGGTGATCGCGAAGGTCGCCGCGCCATAGCGATAGCTCACATCGAAGGTCGTCCATGTCTTCGTCAGAAGCGGGCGCACGCGCAGCTGGTCCCCGCTTCTCTGCATACCGAGCAAGGACTCGACGACCAGCTGGTACATCCAGCCGGCCGACCCGGTGTACCAGGTCCAGCCGCCGCGACCGGCGTGCGGCGCGAAGGCATAGACGTCGCCGGCGACGACATAGGGCTCGACCTGGTAGGTGGCGACCTGTCCGGCGTCGATCGCGTGGCTGACCGGGTTCAACAGCGCAAACAACTCCCATGCGCGGTCGGCCTCGCCGAGCGCCGCGAAGGCCATCGCCGACCACATTGCGGCGTGCGTGTACTGGCCGCCGTTTTCGCGCACGCCCGGCACGTAGCCCTGGATGTAGCCGGGCGGCGGCAAGCTGGTGTCGAACGGCGGGTCGAGCAACTGCACGAGCCGGGTGTCACGGTGCACCAGCCGCTCGTCGAGCGAAGCCATGGCGCGCTGCGCGCGATCCGCCGGCGCCGCACCCGACAGCACCGACCAGCTCTGCGCGATCGAGTCGATCCGGCATTCGGCGTTCACCGCCGACCCGAGCACCGTGCCGTCATCGAACCAGGCGCGTCGGTACCATGCGCCGTCCCAGGCCGATGCCTCGATGGAGGCGCGCAGGCGCTTCGCTTCCTGGTCGCAGCGCGCGGCGAAGTCCGCGTCGCCACGGGCCCGCGCGAGCGGTGCGAAGCGCTTCAGCACCGTGACGAGGAAGAACGCCATCCACACGCTTTCGCCCTTGCCGCCGGCACCCACCAGATTCATGCCGTCGTTCCAGTCACCACCCCCCATCAGCGGGAGGCCGTGCGCGCCGAAATGGAGACTGCGGCGGATCGCCCTTGCGCCGTGCTCGTAGAGACTCGCCGTCTCGGACGACACCTTGGGCAATTCGTAGCTCGATGCCTCGCCATCCTTCAGCGGGCGACTTTCCAGAAACGGGCAAACCGCGTCGAGAACGCGCGTGTCTCCGGTCACCTCCACATAACGGCAGGTGACCAACGGCAGCCAGAGCAGGTCGTCGACACAGCGGGTACGCACGCCCTTGCCCGAAGGGGGATGCCACCAGTGCTGCACGTCGCCTTCGGCGAACTGCCGCGCCGCGGCTCTCAGCAGGTGCTCGCGCACGAGGGCAGGCGCGGCGTGGACCAGGGCCATGACGTCCTGCAACTGGTCGCGATAGCCGAACGCACCGCTGGACTGGTAGAACGCCGTGCGACCCCACAGGCGCGACGCGATCACCTGGTAGAGCAGCCAGCCGTTGGCCAGGACGTTCAGCGCCCGATCGGGTGTCTGCACCTGGATCGCGCCGAGCGTGCGGCGCCAGAACGCGTGCACGGCTTCGAGCGCCTCGTCCGCCGCCCCGGGCCGACGCCAGCGGCGCACCAGATCACGCGCTTCGTCGGCGGTCTTGCCGGCGCCGAGCCTGAACACCACGACCTGCGTCTGCCCCGGTGCCAGGTCGACGCCGACGCGCAGGACCGCGCAAGGGTCGAGCGCGGCGCCGACCCGGCCCGACAGGTGCGCCTGCGCCAGTGCGGCCGGCGCGGCACGCGATCCACTCGGGCCGAAGAAGTCGCCACGGTCGCCGCAGACATCGGGCGCCGCATGGTCGGCGTCGAAGAACGCGGTGCGACCGGCGAAGTCGGTGTTGTAGGCGTTGCGAGCGAACAGCGCGCCGGTGGGCGCGTCGACCTCCGTCACCACCTGCATCCGCGTCTTCGCGCGTTCGTCACCGAGCACCCAATCGACGTAGCCCATGACCGACAGCCTGCGCGGGCGATCCGATCGGTTGCACAAGCTCAGCACCGAGAACTTGACCGGGCTGTCGATCGCGACATGGATGCGCAATGCGGAGTCGATCTCGTCTTCGGTGTGCTCGAACACGCTGTAGCCGAAGCCGTGGCGGGTCGTGTATGCACCGGCAGCACGCGTGGGCAGCACCGTCGGCGACCAGAAGCGTCCGCTGGCCTCGTCGCGGATGTAGAACGCCTCCGTGTTGGGATCGCTCACCGGGTCGTTGGACCACGGGGTCAGGCGGAACTCGTGCGCGTTCTCGCTCCACGTCGTTGCGCTCCCGCTCTCCGACACGAGCGTGCCGAAGTCGGGATTAGCGATCACGTTGACCCAGGGGACGGGCGTCATGCGCGCCGCCGAAGTCGCAATGACGTATTCCTTCCCGTCTGCGCTGAAACCGCCGTATCCATTGAAGGCGAACAAGTCGGGCGGCGACTCCCGGCTCGCGAACTCGGGCATCGGCATCCTCGCGAGTCCGCCGCCGTTCGCAGAGCGTGTTTCATCCGGGCGATGCGCGGCCTGTGCTGCGAGCGTGTCCGCATCGCTGACGACGATCCGCGCGGCGCTGCGCAAGAGGATGCGATCGCCATCGTCGAGCGTCGTATCGTCGAGCACGAAGATGCCGCCGGGTTTGCCGACGCGGCCCGCGCCGGGTCCCGCTTCCATCTCCCGACGGACCCGATCGAAGAGGCTCGGCGCGCCCTCGGGCGATCGCGCGCACAGGACGGCCAGCTCGCTGCGGAGGCCGAAGGCATTCCAGTAGGCCTGCGCCTGGACCATCTGCAGGGTGATGGCGAACGTCCCGGGTCTGGCCAGGTGCAGCAGCACGATCGGCAGGTCGCCCGAAATGCCGAACCCCCAAAGTCCCGACTGCCCGCGGCGGTTCTGCTCGATGACGCCGGCGTCGGCACGCAGCCGGGCCGTCGCATAGACGACCGAGGCCGCCATGCGCTGGTAGATCAGCGCGTCGGCGTCGTTGGTCTCGAGCGTGCGCAGGATCGTTCGCCGGTATGCGCCCGCCTGTTCGAGCATCTGCTCTGTCGCACGGGCATCGCGGACCTTGCGCGCCAGTGCGACGCAGGCCTCGCGCGTCGTCGCGACACCGGTCAGCCAGTCGAGCGTGATCGATGCACCGGCTTCGAGGACGAACGGGACGTGGATGGCGGCCACGGCGTCGAGCACGGGACCGGTCGTGCCGGACAGCGCGGCACCGTCGTCCAGGGCCTGAGGATCGCCCGCATCACGGCCGCGTCCGATGAAGCGCATGCGGTCGGTCTCGAACGTCAGGGGTCCTGCCGTCGAACCACCGATCAGCACCGTGTGGAAAACCCAGGGGGTCGGATCGCCAGGCGTGCTCGGACGCCGGGTCGCGAGGATCGCCTGCAGCGACGGATCGATCTCGGTCTCGACGAAGAGCTTGCTGAACGCCGGGTGTGCCGCGTCGGTTGCCGGCGGGCTCAGCACGATTTCGGCGTAACTGGTAGCGCTCAGGGTGCGATGCGCTTCGCCAAGATTGGTGATGACGACGCGTCGCAACTCCACCGGGTCGTCGATCGAGACCGAGATCTCCGTCCGAGTTTCGATCCCCTGCTCACGGTGCCGGAAGGTCGAGCGCCCTTGTTGGAAATCGTGTCCACAGGTCCAGGGGGGCGATGGCTCCGGCTTCGCCGCCATCGGGCCGATGGAGCCGGCCGGGCGGGCTCGTACGTGGCAGCGTGTGCCGCCGTCGTCGAGCGTCGCGTCAGCGCGCCAGCGCGTGATCGCCATGTCCTTCCAGCAGCTGTAGCCATGGCCCGATGCGGTGACCAGGACGTGATACGAGCCGTTGGACAGGAGTTGGAGTTCGGGCATGGCCGGAGGACTACCGCGTAAGGGGGTAACGGTAAACGGGGGTGACGGTGAACGATCGGCCCGCAGTGTGCGCGCGGTGTTCGGCGTACGTCCGTGCGCTGTCGAACAGACGATGGTCGATCAGGAGCCTACGTTCGTGCCACGCAGGTACGTGGCATCGCAGCGGCGGACGGCGCCGAGAGTCCCGGGCCGTCCCGGACGTCACGCATCTGAATGAAGGAGCGAAGCCATGTTGCGAACCCTCAAGGAACTGCACGATTACACCATCGGTGCCGTCGACGGCGTCATCGGTCACGTCAAAGACCTCTATCTGGACGACGAGGCCTGGGTCGTGCGCTACCTGGTCGTCGACACCGGCGGTTGGCTCTCCGGCCGAAAGGTGCTGATCTCGCCGATGGCGATCGGCGAACCCGATTGGGCGGATCAATTGCTGCCGGTCTCGATCAGCAAGGAGCAGGTCAAGAACAGCCCCGACCTCGATACCGACAAGCCCGTCACGCGACAGCACGAGCTGGCGTATTCCGGCTACTACGGCTATCCGGTCTACTGGGGCGGCATGGGGTACTGGGGTAGCGGCATGTATCCCAACGGGCTGCTGCCCGGCTACGGAGGCTTCGGAAGCCCGCAGGCCATCCGCGAGGACGCGCAGAACGCTCGAGCGCCCGCCGAAGAGGCCCATGCCGACCCGCATCTGCGCAGCTGCAAAGCGATCACGGGCTATCACATCCGCGCGAGCGACGGTGAAATCGGCCACGTGTGCGGCATGCTGATCGACGACGAGACCTGGGCCGTGCGCTATCTCGTCGTCGACACCAGCAACTGGTGGATCGGTCACCAGATGCTCGTCGCACCGCAGTGGATCGAAGGCGTGAGCTGGGAGGAGGGCAGCGTCTCGGTCAAATTGACGCGCCAGGCCGTGAAGGATGCACCTGCCTTCGAGCCCACCGGGAGTCTGACCCGCGAGGACGAGGCCCGCTTGCACGAACATTACGGACACACCGGGTACTGGGCGGAAGGCAAGAAGCGCGAGACCGAGCGATCACGCGAGTAGCGCCGTGGCTTGGCGTTTCCTGCAGCGGCGCTGGGTATTGCGTCAATTCGCACCATTTAGAAATAAACATAAGGCTGGTCAGCGCACCGGGCGAAATGAAATTTGATCCGCGCGCGTTTGGGTGCATCAGTGTGTGCGACAGAGCCAGGCCGCAACGCCGGTCCGTTGTCGAAGCCGGGGCGCGCGCCCGCACCGGCACGCGGCAATACGCGCGAAGCGGGAGGGCTGTCTTACGCAACAGGTTTCCTCGTGCTGCTCAAGCGGCGAGACTGGGCCGGCAAGGACGAGGATTCGCAGGCGACGCTTGACTTTC
>JBBRRW010000222.1:0-5628 GCA_038245975.1 Burkholderiales bacterium | reverse complement strand
CGCCAGTGGGGCACGGTCCGCGAGGACTACAGCGCCGACGGCGACGCGTGGCTGTACTTCCCGCACGACCAGGCGCGCAGCCGCGCCTATCGCTGGGGCGAGGACGGCATCGGCGGGTTCGCCGACGACCAGCTCCGGCTGTGCCTGGCGATGGCGTTCTGGAACGAGCGCGACCCGATCCTCAAGGAACGCCTGTTCGGTCTCGACAACGCGCAGGGCAATCACGGCGAGGACGTGAAGGAGCTGTACTACTTCGTCGACGGCACGCCGACGCACTCGTACATGCGGATGCTCTACAAGTATCCGCAGGCGGCTTTCCCGTACGAAGAGCTGATCGCGCAGAACGCGGCGCGCGGACTCGAGGACCGCGAGTTCGAACTCGTCGACACCGGCCTCTTCTCCGACCGTCGCTACTTCGACATCGAGATCGAATACGCCAAGGCCGCGCCCGACGACATCCTGCTGCGAGTCACCGCCCACAACCGCGGCGACCGGTCCGCGCGCCTGCACCTGATCCCGCAACTGTGGGCGCGCAACACCTGGGCGTGGCACGCGGGCCGCACCGAAGCGCGCCTCGAGTCCGACCGCCCCGGCGAGATCCGCACGCAGATCACGGGCTTCCCGGCGATGCGCCTCGCGTGCGAAGGCGGACCCACGCTGCTGTTCTGCGACAACGACACCAACACCAACCGGCTGTTCGCGACCCACCAGCGCGGCTGGTTCAAGGACGGCATCAACGACTGCATCGTCGACGGGCGGCATGACGCGGTGAACCCGCTCGGCTTCGGCAGCAAGGCCGCGGCGCAGTACGTGTTCGACATCCCGGCCGGTGGCAGCGCCACGGTCCGCGTGCGGCTGCGGCCCGACGACGGCACCGTCGCGGACCGCGACTTCGATGCCATCGTCGACCTGCGCCGCGCCGAGGCCGACGCGTTCTATGCCGCGCTCCAGCAGGACCTGGCCGGCGAAGACGACCGGCTGGTGCAGCGCCAGGCCTTCGCCGGACTGCTGTGGGGCAAGCAGTACTACGGCTACGACGTCCGTCGCTGGCTGAAGGGCGACCCGGCGATGCCGTCCCCGCCGCCCGAGCGCAGGCAGCTGCGCAACGACGACTGGCGACACCTGGTGCTGTCCGACGTGATCTCGATGCCGGACAACTGGGAGTACCCGTGGTTCGCGAGCTGGGACCTGGCCTTCCACTGCATCGCGTTCGCGATGATCGATCCGGCCTTCGCCAAGTCGCAGCTGGTGCTGCTGCTGCAGGCCCGCTCGCAGCATCCCAATGGCGAGCTACCCGCCTACGAATGGGACTTCGACGCCGCGAACCCGCCGACGCAGGCCTTCGCGGCGCTGCAGATCTACGAGATCGACAAGCACCAGAGCGGCTTCGGCGACCTGGTTTTCCTCGAGCGCGTGTTCCACAAGCTCACGCTTAACTTCACGTGGTGGGTCAACCGCGAGGACATGGAGGGCCGCAACATCTTCCAGGGCGGCTTCCTGGGCCTCGACAACATCGCGCTGTTCGACCGCAGCGTGCCGATGCAGGACGGCTCCTACGTCGACCAGTCCGACGCCACCGCGTGGATGGCGATGTATGCGCTGAACCTGATGCGCATCGCGATGGAGCTGGCGGTGCACGACCCGGTCTACGAGGACCTCGCCACCAAGTTCTTCGAGCATTTCCTGTACATCGCCGAAGCCGCGCACGGTCCCGACGGCGTGACCGGCTCGGGGCTGTGGAACGACGAGGACGGCTTCTACTATGACGTGCTGCAGAACCAAGGCCAGGCGCCGCAGCCGCTGCGGGTGCGCTCGATGGTCGGGTTGATCCCGCTGCTCGCGGTGGAAGTGCTCAACGACAGCATCGTCAAGGAACTGCCGCAGTTCGAGGAGCGGCTGCGCTGGTTCCTGTCGCAGCGGCCCGAACTGGCCCGCCTGGTCTCGCACTGGAGCGACAAGAACAAGCATCAGTACGCGCTGCTGTCGCTGATGCGCCGCGACCGCATGAACCGCGTGCTCGGGCACATGCTCGACGAGGCCGAGTTCCTGTCGGACTACGGCGTGCGGTCGGTCTCGAAGTACCACCTCGACCATCCGTTCATGCTCCGGCAGCAGGACACGACATGCAGCATCACCTACGAGCCGGGCGAAGGCCGCACGCGGCTGTACGGCGGCAACTCGAACTGGCGCGGGCCGATCTGGATGCCGCTCAACTACATGCTGATCGAGTCGCTGCACAAGTTCCACGCGTACTACGGTGCGACCCATCGCATCGAATACCCCACCGGCTCGGGCGAACTGAAGAATCTTTTCGAGATCGCGATGGCGCTGACCGAGCGCATCAAGAAGCTGTTCCTGAAGGACGCGCAGGGTCACCGCGTGCTGCTCGGCGACAGTCCGCTCGAGCAGGACGACCCGTTCTTCCGTGACCGGATGCTGTTCCCCGAGTACTTCCACGGCGACACCGGTCGCGGTCTCGGTGCGACGCACCAGACCGGCTGGACCGCGTTGATCGCCGTCCTCCTGCACCCCCGCGACGGCCTGATGCAGCAGGCCACGTTGGCGATGCCGGCCGACGGCAACGAAGCCGATATCGGAGCGACACGATGACCGGCAGGACCCTTGGCGCCGACGCGACCCGGTTCGTCGACGGGGGCATGACGTTGTATCTGGGCCTCTCGACCGGCGGCTGACAGGCGGGTCCGGAACATCCCTGTAGGCGTTTCCCCGAATCGCCGTCTGCGGCGGAACTGTCGTGCTTCGACGGCCTCGCACCCGGCAGCTCTTCGAGAAAGGAAGCTCCTGATGAATCCAACCCGCAACAATCATCGACGCATTGCGTTGGCACCGGCGCTGATCGCCGCGACACTCGCGCTGGGCGCCTGCGCCACGCAGGGCAAGCCCCCGGTCGCCGACCTGGCGATCGCACGCACGTCCGTCAGCCAGGCCGAAGCGGCCGGCGCCGCTCAGCTCGCACCGGTGGAATTACTCGCGGCGCGCGACAAGCTTGCGCGCGCTGAAACGGCGATGCGCGAGGAGCGCTACAACGACGCGCGTGTGCTGACCGACGAGGCGGCCGCCGATGCGGACGTGGCCGAGCGCAAGGCGCGCGCGGTGAAGTCAACCAACGCGGCGATCGAGCTGCAGCGCTCCAACGCCGTGCTCGGCTCGGAGCTCAATCGCGCGACGACGCGCCCTTGATCGGTCGTCGCGAATCCGTTCGAATGGCCGACGACATCGTCGGCCCCGGGCCCCCGCCCCCGTCAATCAACATGGAGTCCACGCTCATGCACACCCCGACGAACCCCCGAAACAACCCGCGTCTGCTGTTCGGCGTCACGTTGGTCGCGACTGCGATGCTCGCAGCCTGCGCCGCCCCGATGGACACGCCGAGCCTGAGCGCGGCCCGCGCCGAGTACGCCAATGCCGCGTCGGATCCCGTCGTCGCGCAGAGCGCGCCCAAGGAACTGGTGCGCGCGCAGGAAGAGCTGGATCGCGCGGACCGCGCGATGAAGGACAAGAAGGACACCGCGACCATCGATCACTACGCGTATCTCGCGCGCCAGCGGACGCAGGTGGCCATCGAAGCGGGCCGTGTCGCGCGCGCCGACCAGGCGTCCACCGAGGCGCAGACCCAGCGCGACCGCATCGTCCTCGCGTCGCGGACGCGTGAAGTCGACCAGGCCCGCATCTCCGCGGAGCGGGCGAAGATGGGTGCGGAAGCGGCCATGCAGCAGGCAGCCGCAGCGCGCCAGCAGTCCGAAGCGTCCCGGCAGCGCGCCGGCGCGCTGGAAGACGAGCTCTCGGCTCTGAAGGCCAAGCAGACCGATCGCGGCATGGTACTGACACTCGGCGACGTGCTGTTCGACACGGGCCGCGCCTCGCTCAAGCCCGGCGCGATGCGCACCGTCGACGACCTGGCGGCGTTCATGCAGCAGCATCCGGACCGCAAGGTGTTGATCGAGGGCTACACCGACAGCGTCGGCGGCGAATCGCTCAACCAGGATCTGTCGCAGCGGCGTGCCGACGCGGTGCGCGATGCGCTCACGCGCCGCAACGTGGCCTTCGAGCGCGTGCAGGTCCACGGCCTCGGCGAGCGCTATCCGGTCGCGAGCAACGACACCGGCGCCGGTCGCCAGCAGAACCGCCGCGTCGAAGTGGTGTTCTCGAACAGCGGCGGCACCTTCGACTCGCCGCGCAGTTGACCGCGCGTCGACAGCCACCGAATCCTCTCGCTTGACCGACGATGCGCGGTTGCCGTCAAACGCCAATGCGAGAGGAACACGATGGCCGGTCCGACCGTTGATTTCTGGCAGCAGCATTTCGAGAACGATACGATCCCCTGGGATCGCCGCGGCCCCAGTCCGCAGTTGATGGCGTGGCTGCCCGAGATCCGGGCCGGCCGCAGCGTGCTGGTCCCCGGTTGCGGCTCGGGCTGGGAGGTCGCCGAACTGGCCAACGCCGGGGCGAACGTCACCGGTATCGATTACGCGCCGGCCGCGATCGCGAAGGCGCGCGCGATGCTCGAGCAAAGGGTGCTGCTCGCCGAGATCGTGCAGGCCGACGTTCTCCACTGGAGTCCGCCTGCGCCCGTCGATGCGATCTACGAACAGACCTGCCTGTGCGCGCTGCATCCGGACCACTGGCTGCGTTACGCGGAGCGGCTGCACGCTTGGCTGAAGCCCGGCGGAAGGCTGTACGCGATGTTCATGCAGAAGCTGCGGCCGGGCGCCGCGGAAGGCCTGATCGAAGGACCTCCGTACCATTGCGACATCCACGCGATGCGGGCATTGCTGCCGGCCACGTCGTGGGTCTGGCCGAAGCCGCCGTATCCGCAGACGCCGCATGCGATCGGCGCGATCGAGCTCGGCGTGGTGCTGGTGCGGCGCTGACGGGTCGGGCGTCTAGCGGTGAGGGCCGGTGCGTAGCCACGCGAGGCCGAGGAAGCCGGCGATATTGAGGACCACGCTTGCGTTGAACATCGTGCGGAACGAGGCCTTCGCAGTCTTGTGATGCATCGTCCGCCGAGCCACGATCCCGCCGGGCCAGCCGCCGAGCAGACCCAGGACGATCAGCGTGCGCGCGGAAACCCGATGCCGGCGATGCATCGCAGCGGACTTGTCGACGAAGTAGGCGACGGCGCAGCCGACGCTCGTCGCGAGGTAGAAGCCCGCAACCCACGCGGGCATCCGCCATCGCACGATCGCGACCGTCAACAGCAAGCCGAAGGCCGCGAGGACGGCCACATCGACCTTCCGCAGGGTCGCGTGTCGTGGGCGAGGGTTCATGGGGCTGCCGCGCAGCCCGCGAGCAGCAGCGTGGCGGCCAGCGCCGCTGCGAAGGTCGTCCGGACGATCAGAGTCGTACGGGCTCCGGGATCCGGTAGCCGTAGCGCACGGCCGTCATCTCGGCCAGGATCGCCACCGCGATCTCCGGCGGCGTCCGCGCGCCGTTCTTCAGTCCGACCGGCCCGTGCAGCCGCTCGATCTGCTCGGGCGTCACGTCGAACTCCAGCAGGCGCTCGCGGCGCTTCTGCTGGTTCGCGTTCGAGCCGATCGCGCCGACGTAGAACGCCTCGCCCCTCAAGGCCTCCATCAGCGCGAGGTCGTCGAGCTTCGGGTCGTGGGT
>JBBRRW010000221.1:0-5632 GCA_038245975.1 Burkholderiales bacterium | reverse complement strand
CCGAACTGCAGCGACTCGTGAGCTCCTACGGCGGTGAACCCGAGACCGGTGGGTCGGCCGGTGGCGCGATCCATCGCGGCTGGGTGTCGATCCGCAACGCGCTGACGTCGAAGGACGATCTCGCGGTCCTCCAAGAGGCCGAGCGCGGCGAGGATGCGGCCTTGAAGAAGTATCGCGAGGCCGCCGCGAACACGCTGCCGGCCGACGTGCAGGCCGTGATCAGCAAGCAGTTGCAGGGTGCGCAAGCCAATCACGACCAGATCAAGTCGCTGCGCGACACGGCGAAGGCTGCCGCATAGCGTTTGCTTCGAGGTCCGCATCGAACGGCGCCGAAAGGCGCCGTTTTCATTCATGCTCGCGGGTCCGCCCCCGTGCTGCCGCGACTCGACATCGATCGCGGGCACCCTGTTCATGCGCATCGCCGTCGCCGACACCCGCAGCTGGAAGTCCAACGCCTTTCCGGTGCTGCTGGCCGTCGTCTGCGTCGGGCTGGCAGCGCTGTCGTCCGGCGACGCGCGATGGCAGGACGCGCTCGAATACCGCCGCGACGCGATCGCGCACGGCGAGTTCTGGCGGCTGGTCACTGCGCACCTGATGCACTTGACGCCGACGCACGCGGTGCTCGATGTCGCGGGCCTGCTGCTGGTCGCGTGGATCTTCGCGGTCGAGATCGGTCCGCGCGGGCAAGTCGTCGTCTGCGTGCTCGGCGCGGCGGCGGTCGACTTCGGCCTGTGGGCGTTGCATCCCGAAGTCGATCGCTACGTCGGGCTGTCGGGCGTGCTGCACGCCTGGTTCGCGGCCGGCGCGACGCGCTGGTTGCTCGCGTCGGACACGACTGGCGACAGCCAACAACTCGTGCATCGGAAGCGCGCCTGGGGAGCGGCGTTGCTGCTCGGCCTCGCGGTCAAGCTGTTCCTCGAGAGTCGGCAGCAGGCGTTCTGGCTGGACGGTGCGGCCTTCACGGTCGTGACGGCGGCGCACCGCTGGGGTGCTGCCGCCGGCGTGCTCTACGGCGTCGCGGCCGCGTTCACGATCGCCCGTCGCGCGTCCGCAGGCGCCGCGTCAGCAATCCGATGACGCCCAGGATCAGCAGGGCTGTCGGATCGATCGTGCCGCCCCCACCGCCACCGCTCGAGCCGCTGCTCGGAGGCGGCGTGGTGACGGGCATGGGAAGAACGCCACCGCCGAGCACGAACGCCCGCGTGACGGCTGCGCTCGCGTCCACGTAGCCGGCACCGCAGGCCGCGGTCGTGCAGTTGCACGGCGTGTTGTTCTTCGGATTGTTGCCGCCGCCGGGGACGCAGGTCGCAAAACCAGCGACGCTGGTGAACGGACGCGCGGTCGTGCGCAGCACGTCGATGATCTGGGCCGACGTGAGGTTGGGATTCGCCGACAGCATCAGCGACACTACGCCGGCGACGATCGGCGTCGAAAAGCTCGTGCCCGCCACCGTCACGTAGTAACCGGCCGAGGTGTAGGCGACCGGGATGGTGGTGCCGGCGTTGTTGGTCGACGCGATGCGGTCGTTGGTCGCCGACGTGTAGTCGCCGCCGGGCGCCATGATCGTCAGCGCGGCGCCGCTGTTGCTGTAGACCGCGCGCGTGCCGTCGCCACGGACCGCGCCCACAGAAATCACGCCGGTGCAGTTGGCCGGGAGGATCACGCCCGCATCCTCGTTGCCGGCCGCCGCGACGATGATGGCGCCGGTCGCCAGCACGTCGCTGACCGCGCTGTTGTAGGCCGAACTCGCGCAGGTGCCGGTGCTGCCCAGGCTGACGTTGATGATCTTCGCCGGATGCGTGTTGGTGGGCACGTTCGGCACCGCGATGCCCGCCGCCCAGCGCATGCCGTCGATCACGTCGGAGCGATAGGCGCCGCAGCGGCCCGAGACGCGGACCGGCAGCATGCTTGCGTTCCAGTTGAGTCCCGTCACGCCGAGGCCGTTGTTGCCGGCCGCGCCGATGATGCCGGCCACGTGCGTGCCGTGCCACGACGAGTCCTCGGCGTCGCAGCCCGCCAGCACCGAGTTGCTGGCGATATCGCTCGCGCTGACCCAGTCGCCCGGATCGCTGGCATCGGCATCGCGTCCATCGCCGTCGTTCGCCGTCGTGAACTGGATGGCTGCGATGCAGCCGCTGGAACCCGTCGTGCAGTCGGGACTGACGAAGTCGTAGCCCGCGAGGAGGCGCGACGCCAGGTCGGGATGGTCGAAGCGCACGCCACCGTCGACGATCGCGACGACCGCGGTCGCCGTGCCCTTGGTGATGTCCCACGCGCCCGGAGCGTTGACGGCCGGGGCCAGCGGCGCGACACCCGGTACCTGCAGGTGCGTCTGCTGCGAGAACAGCGGATCGTTGGGGATGGCGGTCAGGTGTTCGCGCGCATCGACGTAGGCGTACTCGACGGTCGGATCGAGCCGCAGCCGGTCGACCACGCTCTGCACCGATTCGTTGCGCAGCGCGCGGGGCAGGGCGAGCACCTGCGCGTCGTCGGACATGGGCCTGACGGCGCGCAGCGCGATGCCCGCGCTGGTCGACAGCGCGTTGGTCTGTTCGACGGCCATGGCGCGGACCGGCTGGTTCCTGTGGGCCTCGCCGCGGTACGGGCTGCGCAGCTTGACGATGATGCGATCGGTGGTTGCGGGTCCGCGAACGAGAACGCCTTGCGGCGTCTGCATGGCCAGCGCATCGGCGGCGAACAGGGTCGCGGCGATCGATGCCGACGCGAGGAGGATCTGGAAGGAACGAGTGGGGCTCACGGACAATCTCTCGATGGAACGGGTTACACCGGGATCGCGCGATCCCGGATCGGACAGCGGGGCTGCGTGCATCGTGGCGCGCAACGGTCTCAACGGATCTTCTCGCGCCGGTCGGCCTCGACGAACGCCACGGCATCGGTCGCGCCGAGCCTGGCGATCGCAGCGGCGCAGGGATCGCCGGCACGACCGTCGTGCAGATCGGTGCAGGCGACCTCCATGACGTACGCGTCGCCCGACATCGGTCGGATCAGTCCGATGCGCGCAACGTTCGCCCGGGTTGCAAGCGACGCGAGGAAGACGCGATCGGTCGGGTCCGTCACGGTCGCCTTGAAGCGCACGATGACGCGGGCGCTGGCGACGGCCAGCGGCTCGGGACCGCCCTGTGCGCCGGCGGTACAGGCGAAGGTGCCGCAGACCATCAGGATCGTCATCAGGAGGATTGCCGTACGCGGACGTGCAGCATGCGCCTGTCCCGACCCGTGCTGCGATGCTCTGGTTGTCATCGGTTGTGTGCGTGCGGTTGTTGCTGCATGAGGCCCCGGTCGCGGACCGGCCTTCGGGCCGGTCGACACTGTAGCCGACGCACGACGCGATCGCGACGAGCGCGGGTTTTTGAGACGCACGGAACAATCCCGTAACATCGCGACCGCCGCGCAGGACGCCCGTCGACGGTCGCACGATCGTCGATCCGGCGGACCGCCGACGTCGTCTCCGCCCCCGCTTCCCCTGAAGGATCCATCGCATGTCGTCCGAGGTCCGTACCCGCATCGCCCCGTCGCCCACCGGGTTCCTGCACCTGGGTACCGCGCGCACCGCGATCTTCTCGTGGGCCTATGCGCGTCACTTCGGCGGCCGCTTCATCCTGCGGATCGAAGACACCGACGTCGCCCGCTCGACGCCGGAGGCCGTGGCCGCGATCATCGACGGCCTCGCCTGGCTGGGGCTCGAAGCCGACGAAGGCCCGTTCTATCAGATGCAGCGCCTGGACCGCTATCGCGACGTGGTCGACGGGATGCTCGCCGGCGGCACGGCCTATCGCTGTTACTGCACGCCCGAAGAGCTGGAAGCCGTGCGCGAGGCGCAGCGCGCGCGCGGCGAGAAGCCGCACTACGACGGACGCTGGCGGCCCGCGCCGGACAAGACCTTGCCCGCGGTGCCGGACGGCATCGCGCCGGTGATCCGCTTTCGCAATCCGGCCGACGGCGACGTGACCTGGCACGACCTCGTCAAGGGACCGATCACGATCTCGAACCACGAGATCGACGACCTGATCATCGTGCGCCCCGACGGCGTGCCCACCTACAACTTCTGCGTGGTCGTCGACGACTGGGACATGCGCATCACGCAGGTGTTTCGCGGCGACGAGCACGTCAACAACACGCCGTGGCAGATCAACATCTTCAACGCGCTCGGCGCGCCGTTGCCGCAGTTCGGCCATGTGCCGGTGATCCTCGGCGACGACGGCCAGAAGCTGTCGAAGCGGCGCGGCGCCGTCAGCGTGCTGGCCTATCGCGACGACGGCTACCTGCCCGAAGCGATGATCAACTACCTCGCCCGGCTGGGCTGGAGCCATGGCGACGAGGAGCTGTTCTCGCGCGATCAGCTGGTCGACTGGTTCGACACCGCGCATCTCGTCAAGAGCGCCGCGCACTGGGACCCGAAGAAGCTCGCGTGGGTCAACAACCACTACATCAAGGCGGCCGACAACGGACGCCTCGCGACACTGGTGCAGCCGATGATCGAAGCGCGCGGCGCGCAGGCGGACTTCGATCATCTGGTGGCCGTGGTGGCGTTGATGAAGGACCGTTGCGACACGCTGGTCCAGCTCGCCGATGTCGCGATGCTGTTCTATCGCGAGGTGGTGATCGATCCCGCATTGAAGGAGGCGGCCGTCACACCGGCGATCGTGCCGGCACTGGAATCGTTCGCGACGCAGGCCGCCACCACCGAATGGCACCGCGCCTCGATCGCCGCGCTGCTGAAGACCGTGCTGGCATCGCACGGGCTGAAGATGCCGCAGATCGCGATGCCGCTGCGCGTGCTGGTCGCCGGCCAGAAGGAGACGCCGTCGGTGGATGCCACGCTCGAGCTGTTCGGCCGCGAGCGCGTGGTCGCGGCAGTGCTGGCCGGGATCGGGGATGTCGCAGCCTGAGCGTCCAATGGCGCCGCGGCAGGGGTTCTGATCCCGCTGGTGATGCCATCGAAAGGCGTCGAGTCCGCGCGATGCAACACCGTTCGCAGATGCCTTTTGCGTGACGCGCCAATTCGCTTATAATCGCGGCCTTCGTGCGGGGGTATAGCTCAGCTGGGAGAGCGCTTGCATGGCATGCAAGAGGTCAGCGGTTCGATCCCGCTTACCTCCACCACTCGAAGCTGCAGTGACGCGTTCGCTGCAGGAATGGCCTGAAGTCGTACGTCGTCCCTATCGTCTAGAGGCCTAGGACACTACCCTTTCACGGTAGGTACGCGGGTTCGAATCCCGCTGGGGACGCCAGCATTCTGTGAGTGGTTGTTTTTGCAGAATCGCTTGGCTAATCAGGCACTTCCGGCTGGAAACTGTGACCCACTGGCGTGACCCACGGGTATTATTCCGGAGTCAACTGGATGCGATGCAGACCAACCTCGTCAAGCGCGGTAACCGGTACCAGCTGCGCCTCAGGGTCCCCTCGGACCTTCTCCAACACTACCCCAACTCAGTCATTGGAGTTGCCCCGTTTCCGCGGACAGGTTGGTGCTTGATTTCAAGCGTTATCGGTAAGCATGGTTGCCGACTTGTCCAGCGGCGTCGCGGCGCCTGCCTCGCAGGCGACGACGGTGGTCAAGTTGGGACCGGAGCTCGGTCGGGGCAGGCGGGCGGTGTGGTCATGATCGCGT
>JBBRRW010000220.1:0-5635 GCA_038245975.1 Burkholderiales bacterium | reverse complement strand
TCGAGGATCTTCATCCCGTTCTCGAGCGTCTCGCCGAAGCGTTCTTCCTCCTGCTTCAGCGTGCCGGCGATGCGCTCGCCCTGCTCGACCAGTTCCGGATACGCGCCGCCCATCTCGCCGGCAAGGTCCGCGACCAGCTTGTGGAAGAAAGGCTCGCGCTTGCCGACTGCGTGGCCGAGCTTGTAGCCGTGGCGCAGCGCGCGCCGGATGATCCGGCGCAGCACGTAGCCGCGACCCTCGTTGCTCGGGATCACGCCGTCGGCGATGAGGAACGAGCACGCGCGGATGTGGTCGGCGATGACCTTCAGCGAGTTGTCGGCCAGGTCCTTCGTGCGGGTCTCGCGGGCGGCCGCCTTGATCAGCGCCTGGAACAGGTCGATCTCGTAGTTGCTGTGGACGTGCTGCAGCACCGCCGACAGGCGCTCGAGGCCCATGCCGGTATCGACCGACGGCTTCGGCAGCTTGTGCATCGTGCCCGTGTCGTCGCGGTTGAACTGCATGAACACGAGGTTCCAGATCTCGATGTAGCGGTCGCCGTCGGCTTCCGGCGAGCCCGGCGGGCCGCCCCACACGTCCGGTCCGTGGTCGTAGAAGATCTCGCTGCACGGACCGCACGGCCCGGTGTCGCCCATGGTCCAGAAGTTGTCGCTCTCGAACGGCCGGCCGTCCGGCTTGTCGCCGATGCGGATGACGCGCTCGGCCGGCACGCCGATCTCCTTCGTCCACAGGTCGAAGGCCTCGTCGTCGTCGATGTAGACGGTGGTCCACAGCTTGTCCTTCGGCAGCCCGTAGACCTCGGTGATCAGCTTCCACGCGAAGCGAATCGCGTCGCGCTTGAAGTAGTCGCCGAAGCTGAAGTTGCCGAGCATCTCGAAGAACGTGTGATGCCGCGCGGTGTAGCCGACGTTCTCGAGGTCGTTGTGCTTGCCGCCGGCGCGCACGCATTTCTGCGAGGTCGTCGCGCGGTTGTACGAGCGCTGGTCGACGCCGGTGAACACGTCCTTGAACTGGTTCATGCCGGCGTTCGTGAACAGCAGCGTCGGGTCGTTGCCCGGCACGAGCGACGACGAGCGCACGATCGTGTGCCCTTCGGCTGCGAAGAACTGGAGGAACTTGTCGCGGATTTCGGCGGACTTCATGCGGACCTGGAGACGGGGTGGAGCAACGAGATCGGGCCGCCCGAGACGACGTCAATCGTCGCCGTCGCGCGGGCCCCCGAACGGAACCGTGAATCCTAACCGACCGGCCGCGGTCGGCGCACGACCCCGGACCCGCGCGTCACATCGCCACAACGCTGCTCAGTCCGGCGCGATCCGGTCGATGCGGTCCGTGACGATGGCGTCGATGCCGGCGTCCGTCAGCGCCTGCAGGCGCGCGCCGCTGTTGACCGTGTAGGCCAGCACCGCGAATCCGGCGTCGTGCAGTCGCGCGATGCCGGTCGCGTCGAGCGTGCGATGACTGGCATGCACGCTGATGCAGCCGAGCTCCCGTGCCTGCTCGATCCCGGTCTCGGGCACCTCCTCGAACAGCAGGCCACGCGGTATGTCGGGCGCGGCTTCGCGCGCGGTCGCAAGGGCCTCGTCGCTGAACGACGAGAACAGCGGCCAGCCCGCGCGATCGCTCCAGCCGTCAAACAGCCGTGCGGTGATCTCGCCGACGATGCGGCCGGTCCGCGTCTCGAAGCCCGGCGCCGGCTTGATCTCGACGTTCATCCACACGTCGTGGGCCTGGCAGAAGCGGGCCACGTCCTCGTAGCGGGGCACCGGCTCGCCCGCGAAGCGCGGAGCGAACCACGCGCCGGCGTCGCGCGTCGCCAGGTCCGCATACGCGGTCGTCGCGACGCTGCCGCGGCCGGCGATGGTGCGGCCGAAGTCCGGGTCGTGCATCAGTACCGCCACATCGTCGGCCGTCAGCATCACGTCGAACTCGACGGCGCGATAGCCGCGCGCGATGCCTTCGCGGATGCCGGCAAGCGTGTTCTCCGGGGCGAACGTTCCGCCGCCGCGATGCGCGATGCGGCGCGGGCCGGGCCAGGCGGGAGCAGCCATCGCGCGGCCCTCGATCAGGTCTTGTTCGCCGGTTTCCGGATCGCCTTCAACCGGCGTTGCAGCTTGCCCTTCGGCGGCTCGGGCAATGCGACGGCCTGCTTCATCGCCACGTCGCCGAGCCGCACCGCGTCGTCGAGCCCGAGCTTGGGCGGCTTCTCGCCGGCCCACACGGCATCGAGTTGCGTGTCCATGATGTCGCGTACCTTGGCATAGTTCGGCAGGCGGATGCCCCGCGAGGTCACGCCCTGCGACGCCGCCGCGGTCTTCATGACGCCGGCGAGGCCGGGGTACCTGTCGTAGTAGCCGGTGCGCTGCGCGACCAGATAGGCCGCGCTGGTCCACGGCAGGCTGCCGGTCTTCTGGTGCCACTCGACCGCGACGACCGGCGTCGCGAGATACGCGAGGAAGGTGGCGATGCCGTTGTAGACGTCGCGCGTGCGGCCCTCGACCGCCCACAGCGCCGAGCCGCCGATGAAGGCGTTGGCCGGCTGGCGCGCGCCTTCCTCGTAGAACGGCAGCGGCGCGACACCGATCTCGAAGCGGGCGTCCCTGGCAATGTCGCCGAGCGAACCGCTCGCGGTCGTCAGCACGCCGCATTCGCCGGACGCGAAGCGCGCATCGCCCTCCTCGCCGTGGCCCGAGGGCTGGTACAGATCGCTCTTGACCCAGCTCGTCATCAGCGCGATGTGGCGGACGTGCAGCAGGTCGTTGAAGGTCAGCGTCGCCCCGGGCCCGTCGAGACCATTGTTCTTCGTCGCAATCGCTGCGCCGTGCATCGCGCCCAGGTTCTCGATGTGGATCCACGCCTGGTCGCTGCTGGTGTAGCTGCACTTCATGCCCTTGCCGGCATCCTGGAGCGCGATCAGCTGCTTCTGCAGGTCGCGCCAGGTCGCGGGCGGCGCGTCGGTTGGCAGGCCGGCCTTCGCGAAGGCCGCCTTGTTGTAGAGCAGGACCGGTACCGAGGCCTCGAGCGGGAAGGCGCGCAGCCGGTTCCGGTTGTCCTTCATGAAGGTCACCGCGCCGGGGATGAAGAAGTCGAAGTCCTTCGACTTCGCCAGCGGCAGGATCTCGTGGATCGGCTTGATGCCGTTCCTGACCGCGAGGATGTCGCCCGACTCGACCTCGCTGGCCTGCAGCAGGTCCGGGCCGTTCGGCAGGCTCATCGCCGCGATGCCGGCGGCGGCCGTGGTCCTGGAGTCGCCCTTGAACAGCAGGTCGACGTGGTAGTTCTTCTGTTCGCCGTTGAAGGTCGCGACCATCGCCTCGAAGGTCTGCGCGGCCACGCCGGTCATCGAATGCCACACGCGGACTTCGGTCACGGCCGATGCGGCCTGCGGCAGACCTGCCGCGAGGAGGAAGGTCGCCGCGGCCGTAGCCGTTGCGACCGTTTTTTGCAGCTTGTAGCGGTTCGTACCCAGATGCATCAGGGTGTCCTCGATCGTAAAACGGGACGCAGATTATAGTCAGCGACCTCCGTTACCCCTGGGCCGCCCGCTCCGGCCGATGCTTCCATGACCGAAAGCCTTCCCTCCGGCGCGTTGCCGGTGCTGCCCCAGCCGGGCGCCCTGAACGGCGTCCGCGTCCTCGACCTGTCCCGCGTGCTGGCCGGTCCGTACTGCGGCCAGTTGCTCGCCGACCTCGGCGCGGAGGTCATCAAGGTCGAGCGGCCCGGTTCGGGAGACGACACGCGCGCCTGGGGCCCGCCCTACGTCAAGGACGCCGACGGCCACGACACCGACGTGTCGACCTACTACGTGGCGGCCAATCGGGGCAAGAAATCGATCGCGCTCGACATCGCCAGCGACGAAGGACAACGCACGGTCAAGGCGCTCGCGACGATCAGCGACGTCGTCATCGAGAACTACAAGGTGGGCCAGCTCGCGCGCTACGGCCTCGACTACCCGTCGCTGTCGAAGGACCGGCCGTCGCTGGTCTACTGCTCGATCACCGGCTTCGGGCAGACCGGGCCGTGGGCGAAGCGGCCGGGCTACGACTTCATCGTGCAGGGCCTGTCGGGCTTCATGTCGATCACCGGCGAACGCGAGGACGCGTGCCCGACCTGTCACGGCGGGCCGCCGCAGAAGGCCGGCGTTGCGATCAGCGACCTGCTGACCGGCATCTACGCGGCCACGGCGATCCTCGCCGCGCTGCTGCACGTCCGCGCGACCGGCCAGGGACAACACATCGACATGGCGCTGCTCGACGTGATGATCGCGACGATGGCCAACATGAACACGGGCTACCTCAACACCGGCCAGGTGCCAGGCCGCGCGGGCAACGCCCACCAGAGCATCGTGCCCTACCAGGTGTTCGCGTGCGCCGACGGCTTCCTGATCCTCGCGGTCGGCAACGACATGCAGTTCCGTCGCTTCTGCAATGCCGCGGGTTGCAGCGGGCTGGCCGACGACGCGCGCTTCGCGACCAACCCGTCGCGGGTCAAGCACCGCGACGTGCTGGTGCCGCTGCTCGAGGCGATCCTGACGGGCCGCACGAAGCAGGAATGGATTGCGCGGCTCGAAGCGGCCGAGGTGCCGTGCGGTCCGATCGATCGCCTCGACGAGGTGTTCGCCAATCCGCAGGTGGTGGCGCGCGGGATGAACATCCACCTGCCGCATCGCGTCGCGGGTGACCTCTCGCTGGTCGCCAACCCGATGCGGATGTCGGCGACGCCGCCGGCCTACGACCTGCCGCCGCCCGCGCTCGATGCGCACCGCGAAGAGATCCTGGCGTTGATCGCGGCGTTGCGCTGAAGAGGTCGCGGCCGGTGCCGCCGTTCACACCGTCGCGAGCGACGCCGAGTCGACCCGGTCGTGCCGACAGCGATCGTCGATGGTCCGTCAGGGCAACCCGGCGCCGCCCGAAGATCCGTACACCTGCCCCGTCGCGTAGCTCGCATCGGCGGCCGCGAGCTGGACGTAGATCGACGCCAGCTCGGCGGGCTGGCCCGGTCGGCCCATCGGCGTCATGCTGCCGAATTTCTTCAGCTTCTCCTGGCTCGCGCCGCCGCTGACCTGCAGCGGCGTCCAGATCGGTCCGGGCGCCACGCCGTTGACGCGGATGCCCTTGGACACGAGCTGCTTGCCGAGCGAGCGCACGTAGTGGGTCGTGGCCGCCTTCGTCATCGCGTAGTCGTAGAGGTCGGGCGTGGGATCGGTCGCCTGCTCGGACGTGCTCGCGATGATGGTCGCACCGGGCGGCAGATGCGGGATGGCCGCCTTGATGATCCAGAACGGCGCGTAGATGTTGGTCTTGATCGTCGCGTCGAAGGCTTCCGACGTGATGTCGAGGATCGAGTCGTGGGCCTGCTGGCGCCCGGCGTTGCTGACGAGGATGTCGAGCCCGCCGAGTTCGCGCACCGCGTCGGCGACCAGCGTTCGGCAGAAGACTTCATCACGCAGGTCGCCCGGCAGCGCGACCGCCTTGCGGCCCTCGGCCCTGATCAGCGCCACGACTTCCTGCGCGTCGGCTTCTTCGGTCGGGAAGTAGTTGATGGCGACATCGGCGCCTTCGCGCGCATACGCGATCGCGGCGGCCCGGCCCATGCCGCTGTCGCCGCCGGTGATCAGCGCCTTGCGTCCGAGCAGCCG
>JBBRRW010000219.1:0-5667 GCA_038245975.1 Burkholderiales bacterium | reverse complement strand
CGCGACAGCAGTGAGCCGAACAGCCGCTCCTGGCCCCGCGTGGTCTCGTCCCAGCTGAAGCGTTCCGCGTAGCGACGCGTAGCCGCGCGATCCGGCAGTGCGGACAGCAGGCTCCGCAACGCCTCGGCGATCGTGCGGCCGTCGCGTCGCGTCACGAGCACGCCGGCTTCGGGCGCATCGACGACCTCGCGCGAGCCGCCGACGTCGGTGGCGACGACCGGTGTGCCGCACGCCATCGCCTCGAGCAGCACGTTGGCCCAGCCTTCGTTGCTCGAGGCCAGCACCAGCGTGTCGCTGGCGCTGTAGACCAGCGGCAGACGGTCGTGCGGCAACTGGCCGAGGAAGCGCACGCGGTCGCTCACGTCGAGACGCCTCGCGAGCTGGGACAGCGCCTCGCCGTCGGGACCGCTGCCGACGATCAGCAGCGTCACGCCGGGCAACGTCGCGAGCGCCTCGATCACGAGTTCGTGTCCCTTGCGGGGAATCAGGTGCCCGACCGACGCGATGACCTGCCCCGCCGGCGGCAGCGTCAGCTGCGCGCGCGCGGTCGCGGGGTCGATCGGTGTGAAGCCGGCGAGATCGACGCCGTTGCGCAGCACCTCGATCTTCGCGGCATCGGCGCCGAGCGCGGTCAGTTCGGTCTTCAGTGCGGTGCAGACCGTGACGATGGCCGAGGCCTGGCCAGCGGCCCAGCGGATCATCCGTCGCGGACCCGCGAAGTCGGGCAGTTGCGTGATGTCGCTGCCGCGCGCGGTGATGACCAGCGGCCGATCGAACCACTTGGCGAGCAGCGCGGCGGCGACGCCGTCCGGATAGAAGTAGTGCGCGTCGATGGCGTCGAAGTCGAAGCCCGACGCGACCACCGCGGCGATCGACGACCGTGCGGCGAGCGCCATCGTCAGCGGCGTGACGTTCATGCCGAAGCGCGGCACCGTGAGGTAGCGCGGGTGCATCACGTCGAGTCCGAAGCGGGTCTCGCGCGCAGGCACCTTCGCGTACGCGGCGAAGCGGCCGAAGCGCGCACTGGCCGACGGGAACCACGGCACCGGCGCGACCACCCTCGCCTCGACGCGGCCGCCGTCGACCAGATGGCGCAGCCGGTTCTCGACGAACACGCCGTGCGACGGCATCTCCGCGTTCGGATAGAGCGACGAGAAGGTCAGCAGCTTCATCACGCGACCCTCTGCCGATCGATCGCGGCGACCGGTGCCGGGACGGGTCGCTCGGACGCGACCGCGACATCGCTTGCGGCAGGTACCGGATGTCCCTCGGTCACCAGCAACTCCTCGAACAGACCGACGACACGCTCCGCGTTGCGGACCCAGGTCAGCCCGCGTCGCGCGATGGTCTGCCGGGCCGCGGCGGCCAGGCGTTCGCGCAGCGGCTCGTCGGCCGTCAATCGTTCGACGGCGCCGGTCAGGCCGTCGGGATCGTCCGGATCGAACAGCAGCGCGTTGACGCCGTCGTCGAGGACTTCGCGGATGTTCGGCTGGTCCGGCGCGACGATCGCGCGGCCGAGCGCAAGGTACTCGAACAGCTTGAGCGGCGACGCGTACGCGACCACGGCGGGCTGCAGCGCGATGTCGAAGGTCGAGACGTAGGTGGGGATCTCCTCGCGCGGGACGATGCCGGTGAAGACCACCCGCGACGCGATGCCGAGCGCGGCGGCCTGCGCCTCTAGGGCCGCACGCGCCGGGCCGTCGCCGATCACGAACAGCATCCGCGGATGTTCGGCGCCGTCCTCCGCGATGGCCGCGATCACGCGATCGAGTCCGTGCCAGTCGCGCACGAAGCCGGTGAAGCCGAGCACGGTCTTTCCTTCGAGCGACCAGCGACGACGGACCGCGTCGACGTCGAACGGACCCGCGAAGTGGTCGAGGTTGATGCCGTTGGGAATGATCTCGACGCGACGCGACGCGCCCACCGTTTCGCGCACGATCACCGCGAGGGCATGGGTCACCGGCAGCAGCACGTCGGCGCCGGCCCAGGCCGCGCGTTCGCTCGCCCGTGCGAGGCGGTCGAGCGCGATGCCGTCGAACTTCTTGCGCTCGGCGTAGATCGGCGCGTTGATCTCGAGCAGCATCGGCAGGCCGAAGCGCCGTCGCGCCTTCACGCCCGCGGTGGAGAACAGGTTGTAGCGCTCGTACAGCACGTCCGGAGAGAAGGTCGCGATCGCGTTCGTGAGGCGGCGATAGGCATGCACGCCGTAGACCCACTCGGCCAGCTCGTACAGCGACCGCGGCAGCCGGCGCTTGAGCCATGCGACCAGCCCCGCATCGGCCCCGAACTCGGCGTTGTCGACGGCGGTGGGGCCGACGATGAACACTTCGTGGCCGAGACCGCGCAGCGCACCCACGAGCTCCTCGAGGTGCACGTACTGCCCGTCCTTGGAACGGATGCGATGGTGATAAAGAATCTTCATGTCGCGTGCGGCGGCGCCGCTGCGTCAGCCGTACCGGCTACGCGGCCTTCATGGTGAGCGGCGCCGAACCGAAAGTCGTGCGCGGGTGCGCGTCGTCGCCGGCATCGCTGCCCTCGACGACGTTCTTGAGGAAGGCGTCGAACATGAGGATCGTCCAGATCGGCGTGCTGTGGTCGCGCGCGCCCGACTGGTGCTGATCGACGATGCGCTTGAGCGCGTCGCGGTCGAACCATCCGGTATCGGCGAGGCGGGAGCCGAGCAGCGCCGACTGCACGCGACCGGCCAGCGGTCCGCGGAACCATTGCGCGAGCGGGATCGAGAAGCCCATCTTCGGCCGGTACATGATCTCGTTCGGCAGGAACGGCTCCATCGCCTTCTTGAGCAGGTACTTCTGCTCGCCGTTGCGGATCTTGATCGACGACGGCAGCGTGGCCATCCACTCGACCAGCGGGTGGTCCATCAGCGGCTCGCGCACTTCGAGCGAATGCGCCATCGACGCACGGTCGACCTTGGTGTTGATGTCGCCCACCAGGTAGGTCTTGAGGTCGATGTACTGGATCTGCGCGAGCGCGTCGTCGGTCGGCGCGCGCTGCGCGTGACGACGCATCACCTCGATGGCGTTGTAGCCGGCCAGTTCGCGCTTGAACGCGGGGCTGTAGAGCTGCTGGCGCAGCGGCGAGCGAATCAGCGACATCGTGTGGAAGTAGGCCTCGACCGAATCGCGGCCAAGCGCCTCGAACGTGGACTTGGCGCGCAGCACGCGCGGCGCCCAGTCGGCCTTCGGGTACGCGCGGCCGAGCGCGCCGAACACCGGCCGACGCATGCCGAGCGGAAAGGTCGAGCGCAGCTTCTCTTCCATCAGATGGAAGCGGTAGCGCCGGTAGCCGCCGAAGGTCTCGTCGCCGCCGTCGCCGGACAGCGCGACGGTGACGTTCTTCCGCGCCAGCTGGCACACACGGTAGGTCGGGATCGCCGAACTGTCGGCGTAGGGCTCGTCGTAGAGGCGGGCCAGCGTGTCAATCAGGTCGAAGTCGTCGCTCTCGACCATCTCGCGCCGATGCGTCGTGCGATAGCGGTCGGCGACCTGCTGCGCGTACTCGGACTCGTCGAACTTCGCTTCCTTGAAGCCGATCGAGCAGGTGTTCACCGGCCCCGACGACAGCCCGGCCATCATCGCGACGACCGCGCTCGAGTCGACGCCACCCGACAGGAAGGCGCCGAGCGGCACGTCGGAGATCATGCGCAGCTTCACCGACTCGCGCAGGCGCTCGACGAGTTCGGCCGAGGCGTCCGCATCGCTGATCGCGGCGCCGCCATCGACGTCGAAGCGCACGTCCCAGTACTCGCGCGACGCCGGAATGGTCTGGCCGCGACGGATCGCCAGCGTGTGCGCGGGTGGCAGCTTGAAGATGTCCTTGAACACCGTGCGGGGTTCGGGCACGTAGCCGAGCGCGAAGTATTCCTCGACGGTCTGCGGCTCGATCGCGCGGACCAGATCGGGATGGGCCAGCAGCGCCTTGAGTTCCGAGCCGAACAGCAGCATGCCGTCGGGCAGGATGGTGTAGTGCATCGGCTTGACGCCGAGCCGGTCGCGCGCGAGGAACAGCGTCTCGCGGTTGCGATCCCACAAGCCGAACGCGAACATGCCGCGAAAGCGCGTGACGCAGGCCTCGCCCCATTCTTCCCAGGCGTGGACGATGACCTCGGTGTCGCTCTTCGTGCGGAAGGTGTGGCCGCGTGCGGACAGCTCGACGACCAGCGCCTGGTAGTTGTAGATCTCGCCGTTGAAGACCACCGCGACCGTGTTGTCCTCGTTGTACAGCGGCTGATGCCCGGTCGACAGGTCGATGATCGACAGTCGCCGATGGCCCAGTCCGACGCCGGCCTCGAAGTGGAAACCGTCGTCGTCCGGTCCGCGGTGCGCGATCGCATCGTTCATCGCGACGAGGATGCCGCGCGGGACGTCCCTGCGCGATCGCGTGTCGAAGATTCCGGTGATTCCGCACATGGCTGGCTCTCGGCGTTCGTGAAATGGGGTTCGTCGGTTCGGTCGCGGTCAGCGATGTCCGGGATCCAGTGCGCGGTCCGCCCCGGCCGCGACGCGGGTCGGCGCTACGGCGACGGCGCCGCTGCCGACACGATGCGCGGTCGGCACCCGCTCATCGAGCAGTGCGTCGTACAGTTCCGCGTACCTCGACACCATCGCGTCGAGACTGAACTGCGCCACGACCCGCGCGCGGCCGGCGCCGCCTTCGGCATCGGCGCGCGCAGCGTCCATCACGCGGTCGCGCAGCGCGACGGCCAGCGCTTCCGCATCGTCGCTGGATACCAGCGTACCGGTGCGGCCGTCGTCGACCAGCTCGGCATTGCCGCCCACCCGGGTCGCGACGACCGGCAGCCCGCAGGCCATCGCTTCGAGGATCGTGTTGGAGATGCCTTCGGCCAGCGACGGCAGGACGAACAGATCGAGGTCGGCCATCAGTTCGGGGACGTCGTCGCGGGAACCGGTCATCCAGATGCGTCCGGCCACACCGGACGCGAGGACCTGCGCATCGAGGGCCGCACGGTCCGGGCCGTCGCCGGCTATGACGAGCCGCATCCGCTGCGCATGATCCGGCGACTCGCCCGCGACGAGCGCGCACGCACGCACGAAGGCCTCGACCAGCAGCCGCTGGTGCTTGACCGGCGACAGGCGGCCGACCGTGCCGATGACGAACAGGCCGGCCTCGGGAAAGCGTGTGCCGACGGGACCTGGACGATGCACGTGCCCCGGCTGACGCGGTGCGAATCGCGTCACGTCGACCCCGTTGCAGATCTGCACGATATCGCGCGGCGCCACGCCGATGCGTTGCTCGAGGTAACGACGGATCTCGCCCGACAGCGCGACCTGCCGATGGATCAGCGGTCGCAGCAGGCGGCGCTGCAGATGATGGCTGCGCTTGCCGCCCGCGACATCCTGCACGTCCCAGCCATGCTCGCCGTGCACGCGCACCGGCACGCCGGCGAGCGCGGCCGGCAGCTGCGCTTCGGACGCGGCGATATTGCGGGTGTGGACCACGGCCGGGCGCAGCGTGCGGAACAGCCGGTACAGGTCGCGATAGATCGCGACGCCGTGACCCGGCGGCTTGTGCAGCGCATGGAAGCTCACGCGGTCGCGCGTGACCCGCTTGCGGAAGTCGGTGACCTCGGTCAGCGCGATGACCGCATGATCGTAGCGGTCGGCCGGCAACCGGTTGATCAGGTTG
>JBBRRW010000218.1:0-5704 GCA_038245975.1 Burkholderiales bacterium | reverse complement strand
GCGCAGGCCGACCTTGTCGGGACCGACCTCGGCGCACACCGCGTCGATCACCTCGAGCGTCAGCCGCAGGCGGTGCTCGATCGAGCCACCGTACGCGTCGTCGCGACGGTTGGCGCCGTCCTTCATGAACTGGTCGAGCAGATAGCCGTTGGCGCCGTGGACCTCGACGCCGTCGAAGCCGGCGGCCATCGCATGCTTCGCGCCGGTCCGGTAGCCGGCGACGACGCCGGGCAGTTCGTCGAGCGCCAGCGCGCGGGGTGCGCTGAAATCCTCGAAGCCCTTCGACGTGTAGGCCTGGCCCTTCGCCGCGATGGCCGACGGCGCGACCGGTGCGCGGTGCCCGGGCTGGAACTCGACGTGCGAGATGCGTCCCACGTGCCACAGCTGCAGGAAGATGCGGCCGCCGGCGGCATGCACGGCATCGGTCACCTGGCGCCAGCCGTCGACCTGCCGGTCGCTGTGCACGCCGGGGGTGGACACGTAACCCTGTCCTTCGGGAACCACCTGCGTCGCTTCGGAGATGATCAGGCCGGCGCTCGCCCGCTGCGCGTAATAGAGTGCATTGAGTTCATGCGGCACGTTGCCGCGGGCCGCGCGGCTGCGGGTCAGCGGTGCCATGACGATACGGTTGCGGAGGGCGTAGGGGCCGACCTGGATCGGCGTGAAGAGGTTGGTGGTCATGTCGGTTCGTCGAAAGGGTCGGAGGCGTTCTGGCGACTGGTGTCGCTCGGGATGACTTGGTGCTTCAAACGGTAGTGCATGAAACGGGGATGCCGTTCGTGTGGCGCGATGGGTCAGACGTGCGCCACGGCCAGCGCACCGAGGACGGCGCCGAGACCGGCTACGCCGTACACCCCCCACTGCAGCCATTTGCGTCTTGTCAGCAACGCGATCGCCGACAGCGCGATCGCGATCTGCAGGAAGGTCGTGGCCTGGGCCCAGCGATGGTGTTCGTGCATCAGCGCTTCGGACCGCGCATCGAACGCCTTCGACGCGGCCTCGAGCTTTTCGGCCGCCTTCTGGATGTCGGCCTTCTCGCCCTTGTAGCGCGTGACCTCGCTGCGATAGTTTTCCTGGCGCTCGGCCGGCACCAGCACCGCCGCGAGCTCGGACAGGTTCTGCTTGTTGCTCTTGGCCTGGTAGTAGTTCCACTGGTTCGCGGCTTCGGTCTTGCGGATGGCCGCATCGTTCTTAGCGAGCTGGGCGCTGGCCTGCGTCGCGCCACCCTGGTACGAGAAGAGGGCGCCGACGGTGGCGAGGATCGCGGTCGTCACCGCGATGCGGCCCGAGAAGCGGTCGGTCAAACCGTGTTCGGCCGCATGCTCGAGCTGGTGATCGTGGGGGCCGTGCACGTGGAAGGCGTCGGACATGAGGTCTCTGTTCGTGATGGAAGGGGCCCGCGCGATGGCTAAGCCGCGCGTCGCGCATAGTGCACGAACGCGAACGGCAGCGCGTCCGCACCGCTGCCGACATGGCGCTCGCGCGAGGTCTCGATCCACTCCCGCGAGTCGATGGGCGGAAACAGCGTGTCGCCGTCGATGTCGCGATCGATCTCCGTCACGTCGAGCGCATCGGCCAGTGGCAGCGCCGCGCGATAGATCTGCGCGCCGCCGATGACGAACGCCGCGGAGACGCCGGCGCACGACGCGACGGCCTCCCTGATCGAGGCGACGCGTTCGGCACCTTCCGCCGTCCAGCCCGCATCGCGCGTGACGACGATGTTGCGGCGGCCGGGCAAGGGGCGGCCGATCGAGTCCCAGGTCTTGCGACCCATGATGATCGGATGGCCCATCGTGGTCCGCTTGAAATGCGCGAGGTCTTCGGGGAGTCGCCACGGCAATGCGTTGTCGCGGCCGATGACGCCGTTGCGCGCGCGCGCGACGATGAGCGAGAGCTTCATGCCGCTCGTGCCGTCAGACCGCGACCGGCGCCTTGATGTGCGGCTCCGATACGTAGTCGACGATCTCGAAATCGTCGTAGACGTAGTCGAAGATCGACCCCGGCCGGCGTCGGATCGCGAGGCGCGGCAACGGGTGGGGACTGCGGGCGAGTTGCGTTTCGACCTGCTCGAGGTGATTGGCGTACAGGTGGCAGTCGCCGCCGGTCCACACGAAATCGCCGACGTCGAGATCGGTCTGCTCGGCGACGAGATGCGTCAGCAGCGCGTAAGACGCGATGTTGAACGGCACGCCGAGAAAGATGTCCGCGCTGCGTTGATAGAGCTGGCACGACAGGCGTCGCCTCGTTTCGCCGTCGACCAGCGGCGCGACATAGAACTGGAAGAACGCATGGCAGGGCGGCAGCGCCATCCGCGGGATGTCCGCGACGTTCCACGCGGACACGATCAGGCGACGCGAGTCCGGGTTGCCCTTGATGTCGCGGATCAGCTGCGCGATCTGGTCGATGTGTTCGCCCTGCGGCGTCGGCCACGAGCGCCATTGGTAGCCGTAGACCGGCCCGAGCTCGCCATGGCCATCGGCCCATTCGTCCCAGATCGAGACGCCGTTGGCCTTCAGGTATTGGGTGTCGGTCGACCCCGACAGGAACCACAGCAACTCGTGGAAGATCGATTTCGTGTGCAGCTTCTTCGTCGTCACCAGCGGAAAGCCGTCGGCGAGATCGAAGCGCATCTGGTAGCCGAACACCGAGCGCGTGCCGGTACCCGTGCGATCGGTCTTGGCGACGCCGTGCTGCTGCACGTGACGCATGAAGTCGAGGTATTGGCGCATGGAATCAGATGCCCGTGAACAGGAAGTCGAGCGCGTTTTCCACGTCGAGTCGCAGATCGCGGATATTTCCTGCGGGCTGCTTCAATTCCGAGCGCGGGACCGACGCCATCGACGCCGTGTCGAGCACCAGGGCCTGGTTGTCGTGATGGATGAGTGGATTCAGATGTTCGATCGTGGCCTTGAAGCGATCGGCGCGTCGCAACGGAACGATCATTCGCGTTTCCAGACTTTCGAGGAAATCGCTCTGGACATCCAGCAGGAACGGGATGTCCTTCGCTTCGGAACGTACCGGATTCCTGTAAAGATCGAAGCGCGCCATGTCAGGTTTTCGGCGAGGGCCGCATGAAGTTGCGATACCTGTCGGAGAAGCTGCCCTCGTGTTCCACGCGGGCGTTGTACTCAGCGATCGCGTCCCGGTTCCGTTCCAGCCACTGCTCGCGGTAACGACGACGAACCTCTTCGGCCAGCAAGCGGTCGACCGTCTGCGAAAGATTGATGTCGAGTTCTTTCGCTGCATCGAGCATGCGGGCGCTCAACGTCAGGTTGGTGGCGCGCTTGGGAGAGTCGCTGAAGTCGAGCATGACGGGTTCAGGCCAATCATATGAGGCGATGATGCGCATCGCGAGTGCGCATGATTCTAGCGCATCGTTCGAGTCTCATGCCCTGAGCAATAGGGTCTCTCCGCTTCGGGATCGCCGACGGCGGCCATCGTGAACTGCATCGTGGCCAGGCGCGCGTACAGCCCGCCCAATGCCATCAGCTCGGCATGCGTTCCCGACTCGACGATGCGCCCGGCGTCCATTGCGACGATGCGGTCCGCCTTCTTCACCGTCGCGAGGCGGTGAGCGATGACGATCGTCGTGCGTCCTTGCATCGCGGTCTCGAGCGCGCGCTGCACGGCCGCTTCACTCTCGGCGTCGAGGGCGCTGGTGGCCTCGTCGAGCAGCAGCACCGGCGGGTTGCGGAGGATCGCGCGGGCGATCGCGATGCGCTGGCGCTGACCGCCCGACAGGCGCACGCCGCGCTCGCCGAGGAAGGTCGCATAGCCCTCGGGCATGCGTTCGATGAAGTCGTGGGCCTGGGCGGCCTTGGCCGCAGCGACGATCTCGTCGTCGCTGGCGCCAGGGCGTCCGTAGCGGATGTTCTCGCGCGCGTCGGCCGAGAAGATGACGGTGTCCTGCGGAACGATGCCGAGCGAATGGCGGAGATCCTCGAAGGACAGCGAATCGATCGCCCGGCCGCCGACCGCGATGCGGCCGGACTGCGGTGTGTAGAACCGCATCAGCAACTGGAACACCGTGGACTTGCCGCCGCCGGACGGTCCCACCAGCGCCACGGTCTCGCCGGCAGCGATGTGCAGCGAGAAGTCCGAGAGTGCCGCGGAGTCGGGGCGCGACGGATAGTGGAACTGCACATGCTCGAAATCGACCGCAATGCCGCCATGCGTCGCGCTCACGCGAAACGGCAGCGGATCGCGCGGCGCTTCGATGAAGCTGCGGGCGTCGAGCAGTTCCATCAGCCGGTCGGTCGCGCCCGCGGCGCGCAGCACATCGCCCCAGGTCTCGGTCAGTCCGCCGATCGCGCCCGCCGTGATCACCGCATACAGCACGAAGGCTGCGAGGAGGCCGGGTGACATCGTGCCGGCCATCACCGCATTGGCGCCGAGCCAGAGCACGAACACGATGGCGCCGAACACCAGCGTGATGACGGCGGTCGTCAGCCAGGCACGCGTCGTGGTGCGCCGGATCGCCGTTGCGAAACTGGATTCGACGCTGTCGTGGAAACGGGTCGCCTCGGCGGCCTCCTGCGTGAAGGCCTGCACGGTCGGCATCGCGTTCAGGATCTCGCCGGCCAGCGCCGACGAATCGGCGATGCGATCCTGGCTCGCCTTCGACAGCTTGCGAACGCGCCGGCCCATGATCACGATCGGGATGATGACCAGCGCCAGCAGCCCGATCGTGATGGCGAACAGCTTGAGGCTCGTGAAGGCCAGCATCGCCATGCCGCCGACGAACAGGAAGAGATTGCGCAGGCCCATCGACATGCTGGTGCCGACGACGGTCTGGATCAGCGTCGTGTCGGTGGTGAGTCGCGACAGCACCTCGCCGCTGCGCGTCGTCTCGAAGAACTCCGGCGACTGGTCGAGCATTCGCGTGTAGACCGCGGTGCGGATGTCGGCGACCACGCGCTCGCCGAGCCAGCTCACCATGTAGAAGCGAGCGGCGGTGGATACGGCGAGCACCACCGCGACCGCGAACAGGCCGAGGAAGTAAAGGTTGACGTGCGAGGTCGCGGCGCGGTTCAGCGCGTTCGTGGCCTGCGCGCCGGCCTGCGCCACGATCGCCGGCGTCCCGGCCATCGACGACGTCGCGGGCTCGCCCGCGCTCGCGGCCGGGGCGGTCACGGTCGCCGAGAAGCCGTGATCGATCAGTTGCCTGAACGCGAGCGGCACGACCAGCGTCGACGCCGATGCGATGACGAGGAAGACGAATGCCAGCGCCAGGCGCGCGCGATACGGCGCGAGGAATGGCGAGAGGCGAATCAGGACGGCGAGGGAGGATCGTTCGGTCGTGTCGGTCATCAGAGGAGAGGTGGGTGCCGCGCCGACGACAGGTTGGTCGGCGCAGACCGATGGGGGGGTCGCGGGAGGCTGCGGGCCTCGCGCCGCCTGCCGCTGCGGCGTCGCGTGCTTAGGCGGAACGGGCGGTCGGGCGTGATCTCCCCGTTTCCGCGATCCGCGAGTTTGCCACGGTGGTCCGCGAAGCGACTTCAAGCTGTCAACGACCACGGTCACCCTGACGTCCGACGACGCGCTGCGACCGCAGGCACCACCGAACCGACGAGAACCCCATGATCGAACACCGCAAGTATCGAGGACACGAGATCCGCATCGAGTTGTTCGAGGTCAGGCCGCGCCAGTTTCGCTGGGCCTGGACGATCGACCGCATCCACACGTCGCGCAGCCGCAACGTGCT
>JBBRRW010000217.1:0-5789 GCA_038245975.1 Burkholderiales bacterium | reverse complement strand
TTCAAGGATCGCTGGTTCGGTTTCGACGACGGCATGTACGCCGGCGCGCGGCTGCTCGAGATCCTGACCCGGGCCAAGGCCGATGGCAGGAACCCGACCGACGTGCTCAACGGTCTGCCCAATGCGATCAGCACGCCGGAGTTGCAGTGGACGCTGGCCGAAGGCGAGAACTTCCGGTTGATCGATCGCCTGCAGAAGGAGGCGCGTTTCGAAGGCGCCGACTCGGTGTCGATGATCGACGGCCTGCGCGTCGAGTATCCCGACGGCTTCGGGCTGGCACGCTCGTCGAACACCACGCCGGTGATCGTGCTGCGCTTCGAGGCGGACACCGACGCGGGACTGGCGCGGATCCAGGGCGACTTCCGCCGCGTGCTCACGGCGGTCAAGAGCGACGCCAACCTCCCGTTCTGACGCGACCCGCGCGGTTCAGACGGCGTAGTAGGTCCTGAACCATTCCGCGAACCGCCCCAGCCCCTCCTCCAGCGGCGTCGACGGCGCGAACCCCACGGCCGCCTGCAGACGCGCCGTGTCGGCGTACGTATCCTTCACGTCGCCGTCCTGCATCGGCTGCAGGATCTTCTCGGTCGATCGGCCGAGCTGCCGTTCCAGCATCTCGATGTAGGTCAGCAGGTTGACCGACTGGTGATTGCCGATGTTGTAGATGCGCCAGGGCGCCGCGCTGGTCGCCGCGTCGGGGCGCACGGCGTCGAAGGTCGGGTCGGGCTGCGCGGGCTGGTCGAGGACGCGGATGGTCCCCTCGACGATGTCCTCGACGTAGGTGAAGTCGCGCGTCATGTCGCCGTGGTTGAAGACGTGGATCGGCCGCCCTTCGACGATGGCCCGCGCGAACAGCATCGGGCTCATGTCGGGTCGGCCCCACGGCCCGTACACGGTGAAGAAGCGCAGGCCGGTCGTCGGCAGGCCGAACAGGTGGCTGTAGCTGTGGGCCATCAGTTCGTTGGCCTTCTTGGTCGCTGCGTAGAAGCTGACCGGGTGGTCGACCGGGTCGGTCTCGGAGAAGGGCAGCTTGCGGTTGCCGCCGTAGACCGACGACGTGCTCGCGTAGACCAGGTGCCCGACCCCGTGGCGGCGACACGCCTCGATGATGTTCGCGAAGCCGATCAGGTTGCTGTGCGTGTACGCGGCCGGGTTGACGAGCGAATAGCGGACGCCGGCCTGCGCGGCCAGATGCAGCACCCGGGCGAATCGTCCCGCCGCGAACAGCGCGGTGACGGCGTCGACGTCGGCGATGTCGATCTGCGCGAAGCGAAAGCCCGGCAGCGCCTGCAGCTGCTTCAGCCGATCGTCCTTGAGCTGCACGTCGTAGTAGTCGTTCAGGTTGTCGATGCCGACCACCTCGTCGCCGCGCGCCAGCAGCGCCTTGCACGCGAAGAAGCCGATGAAGCCCGCGCATCCCGTGACCAGGACGGTCATCGATGTTCCCCTACGGTTTGATGGGTCTTGTCCGCCGCCTGCTGCAGCGTGGCGGCTTCGCTCTCGATCTGCAGCGCGCGCAGCTTGGCGTACTTGGCGAAGCTGTTGAAGCAGCCGACCGCGATATGGACCAGGCCCGGCAGGCCGTCGAGGAAGCCGAGCCGCACGATGTAGAACTTGACGAAGCGCAGTGCCGGCGACAGCAGCAGCCGCCACACGTTGGCGCGCTCGCCGGCCCGGAACAGCGCGTCGGCCTGCAGGCTGGTATAGCGATTCTGCTTGTCGAGGTAGGTCGCGAGGCTCTCGGCCGAGTGGTGCATCAGCACCGCGCCTTCCCCGAGTCGGCCGACCGCTCCGGCGGTCTCGACCTTCTCGTGGACCGCGTCGTCGCTCCACTGCGCGTGGCGGCGATCGAACAGGCGCAGGCTCCAGTCGGGGAAGCCCTCGCCGTGGCGCAGGTAGCGGCCCATGAAGCGATTGGAGCGCGGCATCCGGTAGGCGACGTGGCGGGGCCGCAGCAGCACGGCGGCGATCTCGGCGGCGAGCGCCGGCGACACTTCTTCGTCGGCATCGATGCACAGCACCCAGTCGTTCTGCGCGAGGGACGCGGCGAAGCGCTTCTGCGGGCCGAAGCCGCGCCACGCTTCCTCGACGACGCGGGCGCCGTACTTGCGGGCGACGTCGCGCGTCGCGTCGTCGCTGCCCGAGTCGACGACGACGATCTCGTCGCAGAACGCGAGGGAGCGCAGGCAGGATGCCAGCTGCCCTCCGGTGTTGAAGGTGATCAGGACGGCCGACAGAGGAAGCGGGGTGGCGGACATCTGCGGGCGTGTGATCGGGCCGACGTGGGTTGCGTACGGCGACCGTTCGGGTTTCGTGGGTCGAACGGACAAAAGGACGGCTCGAACCGGAGACTCGCGAGCCGACCCCGCCGTCGGACCGGGTTTTCGGGCGGCAAACAACGAACCATGGGGGGTCGGTCGTCGGTCGGTAGATAGAATCCGGCGCTCGATGCGCCAACCGCGTCGAATTGTGTCATACAACAAATGGGCCGAAGACGCGCACCGATGCGTCATTCGCCGCTGGTTCACACAAAGCAGCCGATGACGCGCGTCCTCATCATCAAGACCAGCTCGATGGGCGACATCGTCCATAACCTGCCGGTCGTCGCCGACATCCGCCGCGCCATGCCCACTGCCGTCATCGACTGGGTCGTCGAGGAAGGCTATGCCGACCTGGTACGCATGACGCACGGCGTGACCCGTGTGCTGCCGCTGGCGCTGCGGCGCTGGCGGGAGGAACCTCATCGCAAGAAGACCCACGTGGAGCGTCGCGCGTTCGTGGACGCGCTGCGCAGCGAGCGCTACGACGTCGTGCTCGACACGCAGGGCCTGCTGAAAAGCGCGCTGGTGGCGCACAGGGCGCGCCTGGCGCCCGGCGGTGCGCGGGTGGGCTTCGCGTTCGGCCTCGTCCGCGAGAGCCTGGCGCGACTGTTCTACGACCGCGCCTATTCGGTCGATCCGCGGCTGCATGCGATCGAACGGATCCGCGCCCTTGGGGCGTCGGCGTTCGGCTACTCGATCGCCATGGCCCTGCCGCGCTTCGAGCTCGACGTCCCGAACCGGCGATTCGCGTGGCTGGACGAGAGCCGCACGCGCACGTCGCCGATCGTCGGGGAAGCGTCGGTGCCGCCCGCGCGATACGCGGTGCTGCTGCACGCGACGGCGCGGCCCGAGAAGGCGTGGCCCCCCGAGCGCTGGGTGATGCTGATCAACGTGCTGCGCGCGTCGGGCATCACGCCGGTCCTGCCGTCGGGCAATGCCGCCGAACGTGAGGCGGCCGAATGGCTGGCGCGCGATGCATGCGCCGGTGCCGGTGCGTCGCCGATCCGGCCGCTGGTCGCTCCACCGGTCTCGCTGACGGAGGCTGCGGCATTGCTGGGCGGTGCGGCGGCGGTGATCGGCGTCGACACCGGGCTGCTGCACCTCGCGGCGGCGCTGGACGTGCCCACGGTGGGACTGTTCGGCGCGACGCCGCGCTGGCGGTACGCGCCGTACTGGTCGCCCCGCGCGATCAACCTCGGCAGCTTCGGCGAACTCGGGCTGCAGCCCGGTGTGCCGGCCGTCGTCGACGCGCTCGAGCGGCTGGGCATCCTCGACACGCGGGTCGGCGTGCCCGACCCGTCGTCGTCGCGCCGCGACCGTTCGACCTGATGGCCCGAGCGCCGGTGGCAGTCGCGCCGCGCGAGCGGCTCGCGCGCGGGATCTACGCGCTGATGTGGCTGGCCGCGACGCCGCTGATCGCGGGCTACCTGCTGTGGCGATCGCGGCGCCAGCCGGCCTATCGGCGCGGATGGCGGCAGCGCTTCCTCGGACGTTACGGCCGCCGCCCGGCTGCGCCGTGCGTCTGGATCCACGCGGTATCGGTTGGCGAGACCCGGGCCGCGGCGCCGCTCGTCGCCGCGCTGCTGGCCGCGCATCCGCAGGTGCCGGTGCTGGTGACGCACATGACGCCGACGGGTCGCGAGACGGCCGAGGCGCTGTTCGGCGATCGCGTGCTGCACGCCTACCTCGCCTACGACTATCCGCATGCCGTCGCCGCGTTCTTCCGTCACTGGCAGCCGAAGATCGGGATCGTGATGGAGACCGAGATCTGGCCCAACCTGATGGCCGCGGCCGCGCGGGCCGAGGTCCCGATGATCCTGGCCAACGCGCGCCTGTCGGCCAGATCGCTGGTCGCCGCGCGCCGCTGGACCGCGCTGATGCAGCCGGCGGCACAACGTTTCGAACGCATCCTCGCGCAATCCGACGCCGACGCGAAACGGTTCGCGATCCTCCTCGATTCCGAATTCGCGCCGGCCGCCGACTCGTCCATCGCGGTCATCGGCAACGTCAAGTTCGACGTGGAAGCGCCGGCGTCGCAGCGCGCACTGGCCGAGCGATTCCGGGACGGATTCGGCGGTGCGTCGGCGCCGCACGTTTTCCTTTGCGCCAGCACGCGTGAAGGCGAGGAGGACCGAATCCTCGACGCCTGGCTGCGCCACGGCCCGACCGAAAGCGATGCGCCGGTCCTGCTGGTCATCGTGCCGCGTCATCCGCAGCGTTTCGCCGAGGTCGTCGACCTGGCCCGCGCGAAGGGACTGGTGGTCCAGCGACGCAGCGACGACGATGCCTTGCTGCCCGGCACGCAGGTGTGGATTGGGGACTCGATGGGCGAGCTGTGGGCTTATTACCTGGCTGCCGATCTGGCCTATGTCGGCGGCAGCATCGTGCCGCTCGGCGGCCAGAACCTGATCGAGGCCGCCGCCGCGGGCTGCCCGATCCTGATCGGTCGAAACACGTTCAATTTCGCGGCGGCGAGCGACGAGGCCGTGCGCGTCGGCGCTGCCGCGCGTGTCGCCGATTTCGATGCGCTGGTGATCACCGGCGCGGCGCTCGCCGCCGATGCCGGGCGCCGCCAGCGCATGGCCGACGCGGGCAGGGCATTCGCCGCGGCGCACCGCGGCGCCACCGCCCGGACCGTGGCCGTCGTCGACGAAATTCTTCGCGTCCAAGGGGGCGACGCGACCAATTTCAAGGCCTTGAATTAACGTCGGATCTCCCTATTTCTGGCGTCATGCGGGATCGCCCCGCAACCCACCCATCAGGAGCATCCATGTATCTGACCCTCAATCGCACGAGCCGTCTGCGCCCCGTCCACCCGGCACTCAACGGCGCCTCCGCCTTCGATCAGCTGTTCGACGGGATCTTCTACCCGACCGCTGCGCGCGCTCCCGCCGCCGATGCGGGCTCGACGATCGCCGCCCGCTTCGACGTCGTCGAGAAGGACGATCGCTTCGAGGCCCGCATCGAGATCCCCGGCGTCAGCAAGGAAGACATCGACGTCCAGATCGACGGCGCGTCCGTGCGCGTCAAGGCGGAAGTCAAGAGCACCGCATTGGCCGAGGACGGCGCGAAGGTCCTCCACAGCAATCGCGTGACCCAGTCGTGGCTGCGCAATTTCACGCTGCCTGCCGAAGTCGACGAAGGCCGCGCGGAAGCCGCGTACCAGGACGGCGTGCTGACGCTGACGCTGCCCAAGAAGGAAATCACGCAGCCGAGGCGCCTCGCGATCAAGTGATGACCCCGGAAGGCGGATCAGTCGACGCCCTCAGCAAACAACGCCGCCCTCGAGGCGGCGTTGTTTCGTGTTCACGTCGACGGGTTCGGCGGCAACGCGATCTTCGCCCCCACTTCCTCGGCGAGCCGGGCGAGGTGGCGGTCGTGGATCTGGTGCTCGGCCAGGCTCTGCACGGTGGACAGCACGTAGTCGGCGCAGCTTCCGTTGCGGCCGCTCGCGGTGCAGACCGTGTCCAG
>JBBRRW010000216.1:0-5814 GCA_038245975.1 Burkholderiales bacterium | reverse complement strand
GCCGTGGCGTGGAGCCTGTCGCGTCTCGAGACCACCGGCCGCGCGCTCAATGCGGTCTTTCGCATCGACGCCGAGGCCGCGACGGCGCGCGCCCGCGAGCTCGACGAACGCCAGGCGCATGGGAGCCTCGTGGGACCGCTTCACGGCGTGCCGCTCGCGCACAAGGACCTGTTCGGCATCTTCGGCCGCGAGTCGCATGCAGGCTCGCTGATCCTGAAAGGCCATGTGGCCTCACGAACCGCGTGGGCGGTCGAACGGCTCGATGCCGCTGGCCAGGTCAACGTCGGATCGCTCCACATGGCCGAGTTCGCACTCAGCCCGACCGGCTTCAACGGACACTACGGCCATGGCCTGAACCCGTGGAGCCCGACGCATGTCTGCGGCGGTTCGTCGAGCGGCTCCGGCATCGCCGTGGCGGCTCGGTTGGTGTTCGGATCGCTGGGCACCGACACCGCCGGATCGATCCGTCACCCGGCCGCGATGTGCGGTGTCACCGGCCTGAAGCCGACGGCACGTCGCGTGAGCATGGCCGGCGTCCTGCCGCTGGCGCACAGCCTCGACTGCGTCGGACCGATGGCCCAGAGCGCCCGCGACTGTGCCCGCCTGCTGGCGCTGATCGCGCAGCACGATCCCGAAGACGGCGCGTCGACCACCGTCGCTCCGTCCGACTACGAAGCGGCTCTCGACGGCGACCTGCGCGGGCTACGCATCGGCGTCCCCAAAAAGTATTACCGCGACGACCTCGATCCCGAAGTGGCTGCCGCGCTCGAGGAAAGCCTCGACGTGCTGCGGGCCAGAGGGGCCCGACTGGTCGCGGTCGATGTCCCCGATGTCGCGCTCGTCAATGCCATGGCGCAGCTCGTGATGGGCGTGGAGGCCGCGACGCTGCACCGGCGCTGGATCGAGACGCGCCCGCAGGACTACGCGGAGCAGGTGCGCCTGCGCATCGATCCGGGCTTCGCCTATTCCGCGGTCCGGTATGTCGAAGCGCTGTCGCTGCGCGCCCACCTGACCCGGGAATATCTGCGGACCTGCTTCGCCGGATGCGACATCGTCCACCTGCCGACCCTCTGCGTGCAGACGCCGACGATCGCCGAAACCACCGAAGGCGACGCAGCCGCGGTGATGCAGGTGATCAGCCGCGTCACGCACGCGACCCGCGGCGTCAACTATCTCGGCCTGCCGGCGATCAGCATACCGGCCGGCCTGTCGACGACCGGGCTGCCGCTGGCATTCCAGCTGATCGGTCGGCCGTTCGACGAGGCCCTGGTCCTGAAGACCGCCGATGCGTTCCAGCGCGAAACCGACTGGCATCGGCGGCGTCCGCCGTTGCACATTCCCGCCCATCCCGGAGACACCTGATGTTCTTCACCTGCACCGAAGCCGATCACGACCGTTGCGACCATGCCGACGATGCAGGCAGCGCCGCGCACGACGCCGGTTTCGTCGCGTCGCGACAGTCGCCCGCGATCCGCAGGGCCCCCCGTCGGCTGCACGTCGACTTCCATTGCCACTACCAGAACGACGCCGTCGCCACGAAGGCGGCCGTGCTGAAGCCGTTCGAGAACGAACCATCGATCGTCTACGCGACGCCGATGACGCGCGCGGTCAACATGCAGCAGATGAAGGACCGCGGGCCCCAACTGTCGGACGTGTCGACCCGGTTGAAAGACATGGACCGGATGGGCATCGACGTGCAGGCGATCTCGCCGGCGCCGGCGCAGTACTACTACTACGCGGCGCCGGACTTCGGCCTCGAACTGGCCCGCGACATCAACCACCGCATCGCCGAGATCGTCGCGACGCATCCGGGCCGCTTCGTCGGCCTGGGCTCGGTCCCGCTGCAGGACGCGAAGATGGCGACGCGCGAGCTCGAGCGCTGCGTGAAGAAGCTCGGGCTGCGCGGCGTCGAGATCGGGACCAACGTCAACGGTATCGACCTTGCGGACAGGCGCCTGGGCCTCGAACGCTTCTTCGCGAAGGCGCAGGAACTCGACGTCGTGCTGTTCATGCACCCGATGGGCTTCACGCATGCCGATCGCATGACCGAGCATTACTTCAACAACATCATCGGCAATCCGCTCGAATCGACGCTGGCCGTGAGCCACCTGATCTTCGGCGGCGTGCTCGACCGCCATCCGAAGCTGAAGTTCTGCGTCGCCCACGGCGGCGGCTATCTCGCGCACTACCACGCGCGGATGGATCATGGATGGAAGGCGCGGCCGGACGCCCGCACCGTGCTGAAGAAGAAGCCTTCGAGCTACCTGAAAAAGTTCTACTTCGACACCATCACGTTCGATGCCGGATTGTTGGAGAACCTGATCGGCCGGATGGGCGCGAAGCACGTCCTGCTGGGAAGCGACTACCCGTACGACATGGGCGACAAGGATCCGGTCGGCCTCGTCAACCTGTTGCAAGGGCTCAGCGATGCGGACCGCGCCGGGATCCTTGGTGGTAACGCGGCACGGCTGCTGAAGATCCCGCTTCGGCGTACGCCGGCACGCGGCTGACGGCAGAGCGGCGATGGCGTTCCCGACGATCCTGTTCCGCGTCAACGGCGCTACGAGCTGCGTCGCGGTCGACCCCGAGACGCCGCTGCTGTACGTGCTGCGCAACGACCTGAAGCTGAAAGGCACGCGAGCCGGCTGCGGCGCCGGCGCCTGCGGCAGTTGCATGGTGCTGCTCGATGGGCACGCGGTGAACAGCTGCGACACGCCGATGTGGGCGGTTACTGGACACGAAGTCACCACGGTCGAAGGGCTGGGCACGCCGCAACGGCCCCACCCGGTGCAGCAGGCGTTCATCGATCTGCAGGCAGCGCAGTGCGGCTACTGCATCAACGGCGTCATGCTGTCGGTCGCCTCGCTGCTGCAGCGGGGCGGCGATGTCGACGAAGCCGCGTTGCAGGGCGCGCTGTCGCGGCACCTCTGCCGATGTGGCACGCACATGCGGATCCTGCAGGCCGCGAGACGCGTGCTGGACATCGACCGGGCCGCGCCGTGAACGATGCGCCGCTGCCACGCGATATCGCGGCGAATCGTCGTCTATCGCGATGGGTGCGCGTGGGAGCCGACGGTACCATCGAGGTCTTCGCCGGCAAGGTGGAACTCGGTCAGGGCATCCGCACGACGCAGCTGCAGATCGCAGCCGATGAACTGGAGGTCGAGCCGTCGAGCATCCTGCTGTGCGTCGGCGACACCGCGACCTGCCCAGACCAGGGTCTGACGGCCGGCAGCGTCTCCACCGAAATCGGTGGCATGGCGTTGCGCCGCGTGTGCGCCGAGGTGCGGCAGCTCTTCGTCGTCGCCGCAGGCCGGCGACTGTCGGTGGACCCGCGGTCCGTGTCGGTGGAACAGGGCCGCTTCTCGTCGCCGCACGACCATCGGACCGTCGGCTACGGCGACCTCGCCGATGACGTGGACCTCGACCGCGACGCGGCGGGCGACGCATCGCCCAAGGCGGTCGCCGAACGCCGGGTCGTCGGGACGAGCATGCCGCGCCCCGATCTCGCAAAGAAGCTGTTTGGCGCGGCCTTCATCCACGATATCGAGTGGCCCGGCATGCTGCATGGACGTGTTGTGCGGCCAGCGTCGTACGACGCGCGTCTGGAGGTATTCAGCGTAGCCGCGCAGCACGCGGTGCGCACACTGCCCGGAGTGCATACGCTGTATATCGAAGGCCGCTTCATCGCCGTCGCCGCCGAACGCGAGGAACAGGCGGTCTCGGCCGCCGCGGCGGTGCAACGGGCCGTGCAATGGGGTCCGACCGACAACCTGCCGGCGCCTTCAACCGATCAGGCATGGCTCCGCGCGCTCGAAACCGAGGACAGCGTCGTGGACGCGTGCAGGCAAGTCGACGAAGGGACGCCGGTCATGCGCAGGTTCATGGCCGATTATTCACGGCCGTTCCTGGCTCACGCGTCGATCGGGCCGTCGTGCGCACTCGCGCGCTGGGACGACGGTCACCTGACGGTTTGCACGCATTCGCAGGGCAGCTTCACGCTACGGATCGAACTGGCCAACTACCTCGACATCGACGCGGCGCGGGTCACGGTGATCCACGCGGATGGCGCCGGTTGCTACGGTCACAACGGCGCCGACGACGCCGCCATCGACGCGGCGATCGTGGCGCGTGCCGTCGGCCGTCCGGTGCGGCTGCAGTGGTCGCGCGAAGACGAGTTCCGCTGGGCGCCGTTCGGCTCGGCGATGTCGATCCGTATCGCGGCGGCGATCGACGCAGACGGACGGATCGTCGACTGGCATCACGAAGGCTGGAGTCATAGCCACGTCCAGCGCCCGGGACAGTCGCCCGATTTGAACTGCCTGGCGGCGCGGCTACGGGAGCCGCCGGTGAAGCCGCCTGCCCCACGCGACTTTCCGCTGCCGGCCGGCGGCGGCGAGCGTAACGCGGTTCCGATCTATCGGCTCCCGACGCGCCGGATCGACTACCACCTCGTGACGACGCCGACGCTGCGCACGTCGGCACTGCGTGCACTGGGGGCCTATGCGAACGTGTTCGCGATCGAGAGCGCGATGGATGAACTCGCGGCGCTCGCCATACAGAACCCGCTCGCATTCCGATTGGCCCATTTGCGGGACCCGCGCGCGGTCGCTGTGCTTCACGCCGCGGCATCGGCGGCGGGCTGGGGCGACCCGAAGGAGGAAGCGCGGCAGAACGGCGCAGCGCGCGGCCGCGGGCTGGCCCTAGCGCGCTACAAAAACACCGGCGCCTACTGCGCGGTCGTCGTGGAGGTCGAGGTCGCCGAACGCATCGTGCTGGACCGCGTGTGGGTCGCCGTGGATGCCGGCGAGGTGATCAACCCCGACGGGCTGGTCAACCAGATCGAAGGCGGTGTCCTGCAGGCGGCAAGCTGGACGCTGAAGGAAGAGGTGCGGTGGGGTCCCATCGGCGTGGCGATACGGTCCTGGGACGACTACCCGATCCTGAATTTCGACGAAGCGCCGCGTACGCTGGACGTCGGGGTGATCGCACACGCCGAGCTGCCGCCGCTCGGCGTCGGCGAATGCGCCGCCGGTCCCACCGCCGCCGCGATCGCGAACGCGGTCGCGGACGCGATGGGACTACGTGTGCGGCATCTTCCCCTGACGCCGGAGCGGATGCGCAGGGTGATGGATGCGGAAGAGGGCGGCCCGGGTTAGAAGGGGAAAAAAGAGTGTCCTTCTGTGCTTGCGAGTGTCATCACCTCACTCACTTTCCGCGCTGACCGCAAGAATACAACGAGAGCCGGCCCCAAGAAACTGAACAGCGCGATCAGGGGTGACACTGGGCGCCAGCCACACTGCCCACGGAAGGCGCGATGTCCGCGTCGGCGCAGCATTAGTAGTAGCGGATGCTTTGGTAGGCTGTAAGCGTCCAGGGAACACATGTTGATTCGTTGAGCCGATGGCAGCAACGATCCTGTCCACCAACAAATAGGTGGACACGCGGATACCAACGAAGGCGTATTGATCACTGGCCGTCGCCGTCGGACGCATAGCGACGAGTTCAAGCGGCAGGTGGGATGGCCGTACTAGGGGAAGGGACGGGCGGCCCAGCCGCCCGGTCGCTTGCCGCCGTGTGCCAAGTCTGTGTAAGCTGCTCACAGCGGCTCGGAAGGCATTCGAGTGCGCACCGAATCTGGAGCCGATCCCTTCCGTGCGTCACCTTTCCGAGTTCAACGCCGCTAAGTTGTCGCTGCAAGCCGGCGGCGTGACGTCGCTCCCGGACCAAGCGCTGCGCGGCGACCAGGCGTACGAACGCCTGCGACTCGAAATCGTCTCGTGCCGGATCCTGCCGGGTACGCAACTGACCGAG
>JBBRRW010000215.1:0-5875 GCA_038245975.1 Burkholderiales bacterium | reverse complement strand
GCGGCGTTTCGACGCGATGCTCGCCGCGGGCCTGGTCGACGAGGTCGCCGGCCTGCGTGACCGCGGCGACCTCGACGAGCGGATGCCGTCGATGCGCTGCGTCGGCTACCGGCAGGTGTGGTCGCATCTCGACGGCCGCTGCGACGCTGCGACGATGCGGGAACAGGCGATCGCGGCGACGCGCCAACTCGCGAAGCGGCAGATCACGTGGCTGCGGTCGATGCCCGCACGGATCACGATCGACAGCCTTGCCGACGACGCGAGCGGACAAGTCGTTGCGACCGCGCTGCGCGCCGTCCCGAAACCCTAACCGATCGGCTCGCTCGCTTCCTGCGCCGCGATCAGACGAAGGTAGTCGCGTCCTGGCCGGCCGCGCGCGACCGCACCGCGCCGATGACCTGCGCCGTCTCACCGGCCTCGCCGAGCAAGCGCAGCGCGGCGTCGACGTCGACCGGCGCGACCACCAGCACGAAGCCGATGCCGCAGTTGAACGTGCGACGCATCTCGTCCTCGGCGATGGCGCCCGCATCGGCCAGCCAGTCGAACAGCGGCGGTCGCGACCAGCGCGACACATCGAGTTCGGCACCGAGCGACGCGGGAAACATGCGATGCGTGTTCTCGGTCAGGCCGCCGCCGGTGATGTGCGCCATGCCCTTGACGTCGACCTGCTCCATCAGCGCGCGGACCGGCTTGACGTAGATGCGCGTGGGCGCGAGCAGAGCCTCGCCGAGCGTCCGCGCGTCGCCGACCGCGAAGGCCGCATCGAGCCGCACGGCGGATCGCTCGATCACCTTGCGGACCAGCGAGAACCCGTTCGAATGCAGCCCGCTCGACGCGAGGCCGATCAGCGCGTCGCCCGCGGCGATGCGCGTGCCGTCGACGGCCTTCGATTTCTCGACCACGCCGACCGCGAAGCCGGCGAGGTCGTACTCGCCGACCGGAAACGCGTTCGGATGCTCGGCCGTCTCGCCGCCGATCAGCGCGCAGCCGGCCTGCTCGCAGCCGGTCGCGATGCCGCGGATGACCTCGGTCGCGGTGGCCACGTCGAGCTTCTCGCAGACGTAGTAGTCGAGGAAGAACAGCGGCTCGGCACCCTGCACCAGGATGTCGTTGACGCTCATCGCGACGAGGTCGATGCCGATGGTCTCGTGCCGGTTCATCGCGAACGCCAGCTTGAGCTTGGTGCCGACGCCGTCGGTGCCCGCGACCAGCACCGGTTCGCGATAGCGTTTCGGCAGCTCGATCAGCGCGCCGAAGCCGCCGATACCGGCCATGACCTCGGGCCGCATCGTGCGTTTCGCGAACGGCTTGATGTTCTCGACGAGCGCATCGCCGGCGTCGATATCGACGCCGGCATCGCGATAGGACAGTCCGGTCATGGCGGTCGGGGAAGGGTGAAGAGCGAGCGGCGGAGGGGCGTGACGGAGCGTTTCGGATCGGCGCTCGGCCGACGCGGGCGGTGCTGCCTGATAAAGTAGCGTGCTTTTGGCGACGGCCGGCCGATTCGAAGCGCACGGGTGGCGTCGCAGCCGGACCAAGGAACCGAACGGCATCGCGTCATGGCTGGTGTGTTTCCGACGACGATCCCGGGTCGCGCCGTTCGCAACGCCGACCCGTCCGGAAGCGCCGCATTCTATCCCAGCGGTTCGTGGCCCGTCGTCGTTCCGTCCACCGGGCCCGTGCCCCAACCAGTCGTCACCGCGTCCCGCATGAACTCATCGGAAAGCACGTTCTCACCGTTGTTGCGACAGGCCCTTCCGTGGCTCGCGTTCTCCATCGTCGTGGGTGTGCTGGTCTATTTTCTGGCACCGGTCCTCACGCCCTTCCTGATCGCGGCCATCGTCGGCTACATCCTCAATCCCGGCGTCGACTGGATGGAGAAGCACCGTGTCCCGCGCTGGCTCGGCACCACGATCATGCTGGTCGTGCTGATCGCGCTGATGATCCTGCTGTTCCTCATCATCGTCCCGGTGATGCAGAAGGAGTTCATGACGGCGCGCGAGAAGCTCCCCGAACTGATGACGCGGATGCAAGTAGTTGTGGCGCCGAACCTGTCGTCGCTGTTCGGCGTCGACATCAACTTCAGTGCCGATTCGATCCGCGCGTACGCATCCGAGCATTTCAACTTCGAGAGCATCGGGACCTCCGCGCTGGCCTACCTGCGGGTCGGCAGCGCGGCCGCGCTGTCGTGGCTCGCCACCGCCTTTCTCGTGCCCATCGTGCTGTTCTACCTGCTGATCGACTGGCACATGATCTGGACGCGGCTGCAATCGGTGGTTCCGCGCGGGCTGCACCAGCGGTTGCACACGATGACCGACGACGTCGACCGCGTGCTCGCGCAGTTCCTCCGCGGGCAGCTGCTGGTGATGCTGATCCTCGCGGCCTACTACTCGGTGACGCTGTCGATCGCGCGCTTCGACGGCGCGCTGCCGATCGGCATCCTCACCGGGCTGCTGGTGTTCATCCCCTACGTCGGCTTCGCGTCGGGCCTGGTGCTCGCGCTGCTCGCCGCGCTGCTGCAGTTCGGCAACCTCTACGGCTTCGTCGCCGTCGCCGCGATCTACGGCGTCGGGCAGATCATCGAAAGCGTGTTCCTCACACCGCGGCTGGTCGGCACCAACATCGGCCTGCACCCGCTGGCCGTCATCTTCGCGTTGCTGGCGTTCGGCGAGCTGTTCGGCTTCTTCGGCATCCTGCTCGCGCTGCCGGCCAGCGCCGTGCTGGTCGTCGCGCTGAAGCATTTCAACACGCGCTATGTCGAGAGCGACTTCTATCGCGGCCGTAGCAGCGAGGTCATCGACATGAGCCGGACGCTCGACCGCGCCGCGTCGTCGACCACCGATCTGCCTTGAACACGCGACCCGTCAGGCACCGTCGCCCGAACGCGCGGTCCTCATGACCCAGCTCCTGCTCGACCTCGAGCCACCCCTGGTCCCGACCCTGGACAACTTCATGGTCGGTCGCAACGCCGAGTTGCTCGCCGCGCTGCGCCACCTGTGCATGACGCTGCCCGAGCATCCGTCGGCGCGCTGCCTGTACCTGTGGGGTCCGACGAGCAGCGGCCGCAGCCACCTCGCGCGGGCCGCAAGCGATGCGATGGGCGGCCGCTTCGTCGATGGCCACCTGGCCACGGCCGACGAGATCCGTGCCGCCGTCGAGCACGGCGAAGGCCGCGCGCCGGCGGGCGGACGGCGGATGCTCGCGGTCGACGGCGTCGACGTGATGAACGCCGACGCGCAGGAAGCCCTCTTCCACGCCATCAACCTGCTGCGCGACGATCCGCGCGGCGCGCTGGTGGTCACCGGCAACGCGACGCCGCGCGACCTCTTCCTGAAGCCGGGCCGCGACGACCTGCGTTCGCGTCTCGCGTGGGGCCTGGTCTATCAGCTCCATCGCCTCGACGACGAGGAGAAGGACGCCGCGCTCGCCGATCGCGCCGACAAGCAGGGCTTCCCGCTGCTGCCCGAAGTGCGGCGCTACCTGCTCACCCATTTCTCGCGCGATCTGGGCACGCTGATGCGGATGGTCGACGCGCTCGACCGCCATGCCCGCGAGAACCAGCGCATCGTCACGGTGCCGCTGATCCGCGACTTCCTCCAGCGGCGCATCGATTTCGCCGCGCCCGAACGGCCTGTCGGCCACAGCGCCTGAACGCATCGACCCGACCCTCGTGCCCGATCAATCCTTCCCCACCGGACACCGCATGAGCGCACGCGACCCCGCCGCCGGCGCCTTGCGTCTCGCGCTGTTCGACCTCGACCACACGCTGATGCCGATCGACAGCGACTTCGAATGGGGCAGCTTCCTCGCGCGAAAAGGCGTGGTCGATGCCGCGTGGTTCGCCCGTCGCAACGAGGAGTTCTACGCCCAGTACCAGGCCGGCACGCTCGACATGGCGGCGTTCCTCGCATTCGGCCTCGCACCGCTCGCCGCGCACGACCGCGCGACCCTCGACCGCCTGCACGCCGAATTCATGCGCGACGTGATCGAGCCGACGATCCACCCCGCCGCGCTGGCGCTCGTCGCGTCCCATCGCGCTGCCGGCGACCTGTGCGCGATCGTCACCGCCACCAACGCCTTCGTCACGGCGCCCATCGCACGACGCTTCGGCGTCGAGCACCTGATCGCGACCATCCCGGCGCAGCAGGACGGTCGCTTCACCGGCGGCGTGCGCGGCGAACCGTGCTTCCGCGAAGGCAAGGTGACCCGCGTGACGGCCTGGCTCGAAAGCATGGCCTTCGCATGGGAGGGTTTCGCGTCGTCGACCTTCTACAGCGACTCGCGCAACGACATCGCCCTTCTCGAACACGTGACCGTTCCGGTCGCGACCAATCCCGACGACACCCTCCTAGCCCATGCGGCGGCGCGTGGCTGGCGTCACCTCTCGCTCTTCGAATGATCCGCAAACTCATCAACAGAATATTCGGCCGCAAGCGCTCCGCTTCGGCCATTGCCGCGGAAGGCGGCGTCACCCATGGCGCGAAGCCCGACGCCGCGAGCGGGACCAGCGCGAGCCCGAAGGCGCGCCGCGCGGCGCGTGCCAGCCGCGGCAGGGAGAGCGGACCGGTGATGGTGCCGCACTCGGCCCACGGCATCGACCCGAAGCTGTTGTCGTCGAACGCGACCCGCGTCACCAAGACGCTGCAAGACGCGGGCTTCAAGGCCTTCGTCGTCGGCGGCGCCGTCCGCGACCTGCTGCTGCACGTCAAGCCCAAGGACTTCGACGTCGCGACCAACGCGACGCCCGAGGAGATCCAGCGGCTGTTTCGTCGCGCGCACATCATCGGCCGGCGGTTCCGGCTGGTGCACGTGATGTTCGGCGCCGACACGATCGAGGTCTCGACCTTCCGCGCGGCCGCGTCGCTGCCCGCGCCCGACGCCGCCGCACCGGCTGCGCCCGCGTTCACCGTGATTCCCGAAGGCGTCAGCGGCCGTCGCAATGCGGGCGTGGGACAACGCGTCGCCGACGAGACCGGCCGGGTGCTGCGCGACAACATCTTTGGCTCGCAGGAAGAGGACGCGGCGCGGCGCGACTTCACCGTCAACGCCCTCTTCTACGATCCGGAGACGCAGACCGTCATCGACTACCACCACGGCGTCGACGACGTGAAGGCGCGGACGCTGAAGATGATCGGCGATCCCGAGAAGCGCTATCGCGAGGATCCGGTCCGCATGCTGCGCGCCGTGCGCTTCGCGGCCAAGCTGCAGTTCACCATCGACGAAGCCACGCGCGAACCGATCGCACGCCTCGCGCCGCTGCTCGAGAACGTCCCGGCCGCGCGCCTCTTCGACGAGATGCTCAAGCTGCTGCTGTCGGGTCATGCGCTCGCGTGCCTGAAGCGGCTGCGGGCCGAGGGACTGCATCACGGGATGCTGCCGCTGCTCGACGTCGTACTCGAGCAGCCGATGGGCGAACGCTTCGTCACGCTCGCGCTGCAGAACACCGACGACCGCATCCGTCTCGGCAAGCCCACCACGCCGAGTTTCCTGTTCGCATCGCTGATGTGGCACGAGGTGCTGGAGAACTGGAACGAAGGCAAGGCCCGCGGCGAATATCCGATTCCGGCACTGGCCACGGCGATGGACCAGGTGCTCGACGCGCAGACCGAGAAGCTCGCGATCCAGCGGCGCTACACGGCCGACATGCGCGAGATCTGGGGCCTGCAGCCGCGGCTCGAGCGGCGGGTCGGACGCGCGCCGTGGCGCCTGCTCGAACACCCGCGCTTTCGCGCCGGCTACGACTTCCTGCTGCTGCGTGCGGCTGCAGGCGAGATCGATGCTGCGCTGGCCGAGTGGTGGACACTATTCATCGATGCCGATGCCGACGGACGCGAGGCGCTGCAGGCCGAACCGGACGTGTCGACCTCCAGTGAAG
>JBBRRW010000214.1:0-5886 GCA_038245975.1 Burkholderiales bacterium | reverse complement strand
GCGTGCAGTTCCACCCCGAATTCACGTCCACGCCGCGCGCCGGGCATCCGCTGTTCACGTCGTACATCGAAGCGGCCATCGCCAATCGCGCGGCCCGCATGAAGAAGGCGGCCTGACGTGAAGCGGTTGTGCGGCTTCGACGTCGGCCTGGACCATCCCTTCTTCCTCATCGCCGGACCCTGCGTCATCGAGTCGCAGCAGCTCGCGTTCGATACCGCCGGTATCCTCAAGGAGATGACGGCCGAGCTGGGCATCCCGTTCATCTACAAGTCGTCGTTCGACAAGGCCAACCGCAGCTCGGGCAAGTCCTTCCGCGGCCCCGGCATGGACGCCGGCCTGAAGATCCTCGGCGAGGTGAAGCAGCAGATCGGCGTGCCGGTGCTGACCGACATCCATGCGATCGACGAGATCGCGACGGTGGCTTCGGTGGTCGACGTGCTGCAGACGCCGGCCTTCCTGTGCCGCCAGACCGACTTCATCCACGCCGCCGCGGCGGCGGGCAAGCCGGTCAACATCAAGAAGGGCCAGTTCCTCGCCCCGCACGACATGACCAACGTGGCCGACAAGGCGCGCGACGCCGCGATCGCCGCGGGTGGCGACGGCGAGAACATCATGGTGTGCGAGCGCGGCGTCTCGTTCGGCTACAACAACCTGGTGTCCGACATGCGCTCGCTCGCGATCATGCGCGAGACGAATTGTCCGGTCGTGTTCGATGCGACGCACTCGGTGCAGCTGCCGGGCGGCCAGGGCACCACGTCGGGCGGCCAGCGCGAATTCGTGCCGGTCCTCGCGCGTGCCGCGATCGCCGTCGGCGTGTGCGGCGTGTTCATGGAGACGCACCCCGATCCGCTGCATGCGATGTCCGACGGCCCGAACGCCGTGCCGCTGAAGCGCATGCGTCGCCTGCTGGAGACCCTGGTCGCGATCGACCGGATCACGAAGGCGAACGGCTTCGCCGAGAACGACTTCGGCGTGTGACCGCGCGAGCACGCAAGAGCGCTTCGAGCGCTTGAGATCAACCGAGACCGTCAAGGACCCCCCATGGCCGCCTACATCGTCGCCGACGTCGAGATCACGAATCCCGAGCAGTACGCGGAATATCGCAAGTGGTCGAGCGCAGCCTTCGAGGCCCACGGCGTGAAGCCGCTCGCGCGGGGTGGCCGGACCGAACGCCTCGAAGGTCGCGAGCCGGGCCGCATTGTCGTGCTGCCGTTCGAATCGCTGGAAGCCGCGAAGGCCTTCTACGATTCGCCCGAGTATCGCAAGGCTCGCGCGTCGCGCGAGGGGGCCGCGATCATGAACATGCTGATCGTCGAAGGCGTCTGACCGACGCTGCGACACCAGAAAAAATCAAACCAAAGGCGGGGAAGACATGAGTGCAATCGTAGACATCATCGGCCGCGAGATCATCGACAGCCGCGGCAATCCGACCGTCGAATGCGACGTGCTGCTCGAGTCCGGCGTGCTGGGCCGCGCGGCCGTGCCGTCGGGCGCATCGACCGGCTCGCGCGAGGCCATCGAGCTGCGCGACGGTCCGTCGTCCGGCGACCGTCACCGCTACGGCGGCAAGGGCGTGCTGAAGGCCTGCGAGAACATCAACACCGAGATCTCCGAGGCCGTGATGGGGCTGGACGCCAACGAGCAGGCGTTCCTCGACCGCACCCTGATCGACCTCGACGGCACCGACAACAAGGCGCGTCTGGGCGCCAACGCGATGCTGGCCGTGTCGATGGCCGTGGCCAAGGCCGCGGCCGAAGAGTCCGGCCTGCCGCTGTACCGCTACTTCGGCGGTACGTCGGCGATGACGATGCCGGTGCCGATGATGAACGTCATCAACGGCGGCGCGCACGCGAACAACAACCTGGACATCCAGGAGTTCATGATCATCCCGGTGGGCGCGCCCAGCTTCCGCGAAGCGGTGCGCTACGGTGCCGAGGTGTTCCACGCGTTGAAGAAGGTCATCGCCGACAAGGGCATGAGCACGGCGGTCGGCGACGAAGGCGGCTTCGCGCCGTCGGTCGCCAATCACGAGGCGGCGATCCAGCTGATCCTCGACGCGATCGACAAGGCCGGCTACACGGCCGGCTCGCAGATCGCGATCGGCCTCGATTGCGCGGCCAGCGAGTTCTACAAGGACGGCAAGTACCAGCTCGACGGCGAGGGCCTGATCCTCGACGCGGCCGGCTTCACCGACCTGCTCGCGATCTGGTGCGACAAGTACCCGATCCTGTCGATCGAGGACGGCATGGCCGAAGGCGACTGGGCCGGCTGGAAGGCGCACACGCAGGTGCTGGGCAAGAAGGTGCAGCTGGTCGGCGACGACCTGTTCGTGACCAACACCAAGATCCTGCGCGAGGGCATCGAGCAGGGCATCGCGAACTCCATCCTGATCAAGATCAACCAGATCGGCACGCTGACCGAGACCTTCGCGGCCATCGAGATGGCCAAGCGCGCGGGCTATACGTCGGTCATCAGCCATCGCTCCGGCGAGACCGAGGACACCACCATCGCCGACATCGCGGTCGGGACCAACGCGATGCAGATCAAGACCGGCTCGATGAGCCGTACCGATCGCGTCGCCAAGTACAACCAGCTGCTGCGCATCGAGGAAGACCTCGGCGACGTCGCGACCTATCCGGGCCGCAGCGCGTTCTACAACCTGAAGTAGCGCGTCGTTCCGAGTTTCGATCGATGCGTCTCGTCCCGCTCCTCCTCGCTGTACTGCTGCTTGCGCTCCAGTCGCAGCTCTGGCTCGGCAAGGGTGGCTGGATGCGCGTGCGCGAGGCCGAGCAGATGCTCGCGTCGCAGAACCGCATCAATGCCGAACTCGAGGCCCGTAACGCGAAGCTGTCAGCCGAGGTCAAGGACCTGAAGGAGGGCGCCGGAGCCGTCGAGGAGCGCGCCCGCTACGAGCTGGGCATGCTCAAGGAAGGCGAGTTGTTCGTGCAGATCGTGGATGCGCCGCCGAAGGCCTCGTCGACCGGTAAGCCCTGACGAGGCGGGGGCAGCGCCGCTCAATAGCGACCGTTGTCGACGGTCCGGGTGTCGGTCGCGTTCGAGGCGGACCGTCCGTTCCACCAGCGGTAGATCAGGTAGGCGCCGCCGGCGAGTCCCACGGTCGTGACCACCACGCGCAATGCCCGCGCCCAGACGCACACCAGCGCGATCGTCATGCCGAACGCGACCCACTGCGCCCACCAGACGCCCGGTGAGGTGAACCAGTTGATGAAATAGCAGAGTCCCACCACGAAGAGTGCATGGAACGGGAAGGTCACGGCCTTGATCACGGCGGCAAGCGGGTTGAGCGGGTTCATCAAGGTCCTCCGTGGGGACTAGCGAGGAATGCATCATGAAAGACCGGGGCCTTCGAGGCGAGGCTCAGCCGATGGAACGCCGCACGCGGACGCCTGGAGGTCGCCGGCCACGACGAAACGCGTGAGCGCACGATGGGTGTCTGCCGGGCCGGATGACGCGGGGCCCACCGAACGACCAAGCCTGGCGTCATTCCGGACGAACGCGAGGCAAGGTCACCTGGACGATCGCTACGACGCGTAGGCCTCGATCGGGATGCAGCCGCAGAACAGGTTGCGATCGCCGTAGACGTGGTCGGCGCGGCCCACCGGCGGCCAGTACTTGCCGGCGCGCAGGCTTTTCAGCGGATATGCGGCGGTCTCGCGCGAGTAGGGGTGCTCCCAGGTCTCGGCGAGCAGCGACTCCGCGGTGTGCGGCGCGTTGCGCAGCGGGTTGTCGTCCTTGTCCATGCGGCCTTCCTCGATCGCGCGGATCTCGTCGCGGATCGCGATCATCGCCGTGATGAAGCGATCGAGCTCGACCAGCGGCTCCGACTCGGTGGGCTCGATCATCAACGTGCCCGCGACCGGGAAGCTCATGGTCGGTGCATGGAACCCGTAGTCCATCAGGCGCTTCGCGACGTCGTCGACCGTCACGCCGCTCGATTCCTTGATCGGCCGCAGGTCGATGATGCATTCGTGGGCGACCAGGCCGTGATCGCCGCGATACAGGACCGGGAAGTGCGGGTCCAGCTTGCGGGCGATGTAGTTGGCCGAAAGGATCGCGGTCTCGGTCGCCGCGGTCAGGCCGGCCTTGCCCATCATCGCGATGTACATCCACGAGATCGGCAGGATCGATGCCGAGCCGAAAGGCGCCGCGGAGACCGCGCCGATCGCGTCGGCCGGGTCGACGCCTGCGCGCGCGACGCGGCCGGGCAGAAACTTCGCCAGGTGCGCGCCGACGCCCACCGGCCCGACGCCGGGACCGCCGCCGCCGTGCGGGATGCAGAAGGTCTTGTGCAGGTTCAGGTGCGACACGTCGCCGCCGAAGTGCCCCGGCGCCGCGACGCCGACCATCGCGTTCATGTTGGCGCCGTCGACATAGACCTGGCCGCCGTGGCGATGGACGATCTCGCAGATGCGCTGCACGCCGGCCTCGTAGACGCCGTGCGTCGACGGGTAGGTGATCATGATCGCGGCCAGGTCGTGCGCATGTTCGCGCGCCTTGGCCTCGAGGTCGTCGAGGTCGACGTTGCCCATCTCGTCGCAGGCCGTGACGACGACCTTCATGCCGGCCATCTGCGCCGACGCGGGATTGGTGCCGTGCGCGGACGACGGGATCAGGCACACGTTGCGATGCGCTTCGCCGCGCGACGCATGCCATGCGCGGATCACCAGCAGGCCCGTGTATTCGCCCTGCGAGCCCGCGTTGGGCTGCAGCGAGATCGCGGCATAGCCGGTGGCCGCGCACAGCATGTCCTCGAGCGTGCCGATCATCGCGCGGTAGCCCTCGGTCTGCGACGGCGGCGCGAACGGATGGATGTGCGCGAACCCGGGCCATGTCACCGGGATCATCTCCGACGTGGCGTTGAGCTTCATCGTGCACGAGCCGAGCGGGATCATCGCGCGGTCGAGGGCGATGTCCTTGTCGGCGAGACGGCGCAGGTACCGCAGCATCTCGGTCTCGGAGTGATGGGTGTTGAAGACCGGATGCGTGAGATAGGTCGACGTGCGCAGCAGCGCGGCCGGCAGCGCATCGACGCTGGCCGCTTCGAGCGCGTCGAAGTCGGGTAGCGGACGGCCGTGCGCGAACAGCAGCCACAGCCGCTGCACGTCGGCTCGGGTCGTGGTCTCGTCGAGCGCGATGCCGACGCGACCCGCGTCGATCGCGCGCAGGTTCACCGCCTGCGCCGATGCGGCTGCATGCGTGAACGCCGCGTCGCAGGCGACGGTCAGCGTGTCGAACCAGGTGTCGTTCTCGACCGTCACGCCGAGCGCCTGCAGGCCGCTCGCGAGCACGGTGGCCAGGCGATGCGTGCGCCGGGCGATCGCCGCGAGACCGTCGGGCCCGTGATAGACCGCGTACATGCTCGCCATCACCGCCAGCAGGACCTGTGCGGTGCAGATATTGGACGTGGCCTTCTCGCGGCGGATGTGCTGCTCGCGGGTCTGCAACGCGAGGCGATAGGCGCGCTTGCCGTTGGCGTCGAGCGTCACGCCGACGAGGCGGCCCGGCATGCTGCGCTTGAACGCGTCACGCGTGGCGAGATAGCCGGCATGCGGGCCGCCGAAACCCATCGGCACGCCGAAGCGCTGGCTGGTGCCGACGACCACGTCGGCACCCCATTCGCCAGGCGCCTTCAGCAGCGTCAATGCGAGGAGGTCGGCGGCGACGATCGCGAGGCCGCCCGCTGCATGCACGGCATCGACCAGCGCGGCATGATCGATGACCCGGCCGTCGACGCCGGGGTACTGCAACAGCACCGCGAAGCAGTCGCGCACCGCGTCCGCCGACGGTACGCCGGTCACGACGTCGATGCCCAGCGGCTCGGCACGCGTGCGCACGACCGCGAGGGTCTGCGGCAGCACGTCGTCG
>JBBRRW010000213.1:0-5892 GCA_038245975.1 Burkholderiales bacterium | reverse complement strand
TGCCGCGCTGATATTTCTGCCACAGGAAGTAGCCGGCGAATGCGACCGCCAGCCCGAGCACGAGGCTCGTCAACGCATTGCCGTACTTGTCCCACCACGCCTTCAGCGAGGCAATCTTTTCTTGTTCGTCCAGATCGTAGGCCACTCGGTCTCCGTGATTAATGTAGTTTGTACGGCGCTGTCCGCGACAGCGCTTCGGCGGCTGCCTTCACTTCCGCCTCCGCGATCGACTGTGCGTCGTCGTCCGCTGCGAGCGAATCGTCTTCTCCGACCAGCGCGTCGACCAGCATCACCGTCAGGTCGTCGAGCGCGACGCGCTGCTGAACCGTGCCGCTGCGGTCGCCCGGATCCCGGGCCAGCGGCCGGACGGTCGCTTCGTTGGCCGCCACCTCGTCGTCGCCGAGGATGACCGCGAACGCGGCGCCGCTCGCATCGGCCCGCTTCATCTGCGACTTGAAACTGCCGATGCCGGCCGCGCCCGCGCAATGCAGGACGACGTCGAGGCCGACGGTGCGCAGGCCCTCCGCGACCCGCATCGCGAGCAGCGACGCCGCATCACCCTGGTGCAGCAGGTAGACGTCGCAGGACGCGCTCTCGACGGCCTGCTTCGCGCGCAGCAGTTCGAGGATGCGTTCGATGCCGATCGCGAAGCCGCATGCCGGCGCCGCCTTGCCGCCCAGCATCTCGACCAGCGGGTCGTAGCGGCCGCCGCCGCACACGGTGCCCTGCGCACCGAGCGAATCGGTGATCCACTCGAACACGGTGAGGTTGTAATAGTCGAGCCCGCGCACCAGCCGCGGATTGACCTTGAAGGGGACACCCGCATCGGTGAGGCGGGCCTTCACGCCTTCGAAGTGCGCGCGCGACGCGTCGCCGAGGAAGTCCTCGATGCGCGGTGCGGCGTCGACCAGCGCCTGCATGTGCGGGTTCTTGGTGTCCAGGATGCGCAGCGGATTGCTGTGCAGGCGGCGCTTCGCGTCGTCGTCGAGCAACTGGTCGTTGGCCTCGAGATAGTCGATCAGCGCCACGCGATGCAGCGCCCGCTCGGCGGGCTGGCCGATGGAGTTCAGCTCCAGACGCAGGTCGGCGACGCCGAGGTCGTCGAACAGCCGCTTGGCCATCAGGATCACTTCGGCATCGATGTCCGGTCCGGCGAAGCCCAGCGCCTCGATGCCGAACTGATGGAACTGCCTGGTGCGGCCGCGCTGCGGTCGCTCGCGCCGGAACATCGGCCCGAGATACCAGAGGCGTTGTGGCGCGTCGTATAGCAGGTTGTGCTCGATCACGGCACGCACGACCGACGCCGTGCTCTCGGGACGCAGCGCCAGATGCTCGCGTCGCCCCTCCTTGTCGGCCTTGTCCTCGAACGCGTACATCTCGTGCTCGACGATGTCGGTGACCTGGCCGATCCCGCGCGAGAACAATGCGGCCTGCTCGACGATGGGCGTGCGGATACGCCGGTAACCGTAGGCGCGTGCCACGGAGGCGGCCGCTTCCTCGAAGCGTTCCCACAGCGGCGCATCGGCGGGGAGCATGTCGTTCATGCCCTTGACGGCGCGCAGGGCGGCGAAATCGCGATCGTTTGATTGACTCATGCTGACTCGGATCGAGCGCGCTCAGGCGAGCGCGGTCGAAGACTCGTGGTCGGAAGGGGACGCCGACACAGCATCGCCGTAACGGCGTTCGACGTAGCGCCCGACGATGGCCTGGAACTCTTCGGCGATGCGGTCGCCCTTCAGGGTCACGGTGCGCTCGCCGTCGACGAACACGGGCGCGACCGGGCTCTCGCCCGAACCCGGCAGGCTGATGCCGATGTCCGCGTGCTTCGACTCGCCGGGGCCGTTGACGATGCAGCCCATCACGGCGACGTGCATGTTCTCGACGCCGGCGTAGCGGGTCTTCCAGACCGGCATCTGGTCGCGCAGCCAGCCCTGGATGCTCGACGCGAGTTCCTGGAACACCGTGCTGGTGGTGCGGCCGCAACCGGGACAGGCGATCACCATCGGCGCGAACGCGCGCAGGCCCATCGTCTGCAGGATCTCCTGCGCCACGATGACCTCGCGCGTGCGATCGCCGCCGGGCTCGGGCGTGAGCGAGATGCGGATCGTGTCGCCGATGCCTTCCTGCAGCAGCACCGCCAGCGCGGCGGTCGAGGCCACGATGCCCTTGCTGCCCATGCCGGCCTCGGTCAGTCCGAGATGCAGCGGGTAGTCGCAGCGGCTCGCGAGTTCGCGATAGACGGTGATCAGGTCCTGCACGCCGGAGACCTTGCACGACAGGATGATCCGGTCGGCGCCGAGCCCGACTTCCTGCGCGCGCAACGCGCTTTCGATCGCGGACGTGACCAGCGCTTCGGTCATCACGGCCTGTGCATCGAGCGGGTCGGCGCGACGCGCGTTCTCGTCCATCACGCGGGCCAGCAGCGCCTGGTCGAGGCTTCCCCAGTTGACGCCGATGCGCACCGGCTTGTCGTGCAGGCACGCCACCTCGATCATCTTCGCGAAGTTGTCGTCGTGCTTGCTGCCCGCCCCCGCGCCCGAACCGACATTGCCCGGGTTGATGCGGAACTTGGCCAGCGCCGCGGCGCACTCCGGGTACTGGGTCAACAGCTTGTGGCCGTTATAGTGGAAGTCGCCGACCAGCGGCACGTCGATCCCCATGCGGTCGAGCTGCTCGCGGATCGCCGCGACTTCGCGCGCTGCCTCGGGCGAATTGACCGTGATGCGGACCAGCTCGGAGCCGGCCAGCGCCAGCTCCTTGACCTGGATGGCCGTGCCGATCGCGTCGGCGGTGTCGGTGTTGGTCATCGACTGCACGACGATCGGCGCGTCGCCGCCGACGCGGACCACGCGGCCGCCGTGCCGCACCAGCACGGTCCGGGTGGCATGACGACGGGCTGCGCCGTGGACGGGCGCTTCGGACCGGACCGGCGCCGCAGCGCCGGGGGTCGATCGATCGAGAAGAGCTGACATGACGTTGAGATCCGGAAGAGGAGAAGAGCCCGTGCGGGCGCCGTGCAGGTTGCGCGGCGGGCTCAGGACAGCGTGAAGCGTGCGACCGAGTCGCGCGTGTAGGGCGCGAGGTCGACCGCCTGCCCGCGGAAGCGCAACGCGACGCCCTTCGCGTTACCCACGACCAGCGAGAACGGCGCCTCGCCTTCGACCTGCTGCTCGGAGCCCGCCGCGTTGAGCCGCTGCAGCAGCACCTTGCCGTCGGCCGACCGCACCTCGACCCACGACTCTTCGTTGAAGTGGAACACCAGGGCCAGCGCCGGTGCGTTTGCCGCCGCGGTGCCCGAGGATACCGCCGACGGCTCGGCCGGCCTGCTTTCGGGCAAAACGGGATCGGCGACGATCGCCGGAGCGGCGGCAGCCCTGGCCGGCGATTCGGCACCCTTCTGCGGCGCGACGAGCGCGTCGCTCGCAGCGGTCCGCGACGGATCGACCATCGCCGTGACGGCGGCAACCACGCGATCGAACGAGTCCGTCCCCGACCACGCGATCACGGCCGCGATCAGCGCGAAGGCGAACGCGCCGACCACCAGCGCCCGGCCGCCGCGCCGTTCGTCGGCAGGACCGCTGCGGCGAGGCAGCGCGACGTGGGTGCCGCCCTGCGGGACGAGGATGGAGTCGGGACTGCGCGACCGCAGCAGCGATTCGTCGACCCGCGCCACCAGCGCCGCCGCATCGAGGTTGAGTGCGCGCGCGATGTTGCGCAGGAAGCCGCGCAGGAAAGGACCGTCCGGCAGCTCGTCCCAGCGCTCCTGCTCCATCGCCTCGATGCGCCGCGCGGGCAGCTTCACGACGTGCGCCACGTCCGCCTGCGACAAGCCCAGCTCGAGGCGACGATTGCGCAGCATCGCACCGACCCCTTCGTCCACGGGTTCGATGGCCTTCGTTGCAACGGTGCCGTCACTTGCTTCCATGCCGCTATGTCTTCAATGCCACCACCGGGCCGACGCGCGTCGCCGCGCATCGAACGCTCGATCAGTCGCCGTAGTTGCCGCGCTTCTGCATCTGCGCTTCGCGCGAGTCGGCGAAGAGCCGCTCGAGCTGGCTTTCGAGCGCGACCTGATTGGTCTTGTTGCCGAGTCGGCGTTCGATCCGGATGCCGAGCCACAGACTGACCGCGCTGGGAACCGGGCTGTTGTTGACCTGCGCGACATAGAAGCGTGCCCGCGCGAAGTCCTTGCGATCGTAATAGATGGTGGCCAGGTTGTAGGCCGCGACCACGCCGGTCGGGTCGATCTCGAACGACCGCCGGAAGTAGTCCTCGGCGGCGACCGGGTCGCCCATCTTCATCGCGCACACGCCGCTGTTCTGCAGCGGCTTCGCCTTCTGCGTGTAGAGCGGATTCTTCAGCGCGGTGTCGAAGTACTTCAACGAATCCTTCTCGCGCCCGTGCTGGCACAGGAACCAGCCGTAGTTGTTGTTCAGGTCGGAATTGGCCGGCTCGAGCTGCAGCGCGCGTTGGAAGCTCTGCTCCGCGAGATCGTTCTGGCCCAGCTCGGTGTAGACCAGCGCCAGCACGGTGTGGGCATCCGCGAAATTGGGATCGAGCGTCAGCGCCTGCTTCAGTTCGTCGAGCGCGATGCTGAACTTACCGTCCTGGTAATAGCTCACGGCCAGTTGCAGGCGGATCGCCGCGCGTTTGCGGGTGTCCGTCGGGCTCGAGTCGCGCTTCTGGATGTCGACGGTCGACGCATTGGCGTTGAAGGTCGACGGGACCGACGTCGTGCTCGTCGAGCAGGCGGCCAGCACCACGGTGAGGACCGCGACGACCAGGAGCCTCCTCATGCCTGCACCGTCGCCGGTCGGGCCGCGATCGGCACGACGCGCGCCCCGCGCTCGGCCAGCCGCGTGCGATCGCGGACCGCGCCCGCCAGTTGCCCGCAGGCCGCGTCGATGTCGTCGCCGCGCGTCTTGCGGATGGTCGTGACGATGCCCGCCTGCAGCAGCACGTCGCCGAAGGCCCGGATGCGCGTGCGGGGCGACCCCTGCAGACCGGATCCCGGGAACGCGTTGAACGGGATCAGGTTGAACTTGCAAGGCGTATCGCGGACCAGGGCGACCAGCTCCTTCGCGTGCGCATCGCTGTCGTTGACGCCGTCGAGCATCACGTATTCGAACGTGACGAAGTCGCGGGGCGCCCGCTGCAGGTAGCGATTGCAGGCGGCCAGCAGTTCACGCAACGGGTACTTGCGGTTCAGCGGGACCAGGTCGTCGCGCAGCGCGTCGTTGGACGCGTGCAGCGAGACGGCCAGCGCTACGGGGCAATCGTCGCGCAGCCGGTCCATCATCGGCACCACGCCCGAGGTCGACAGCGTGACGCGGCGCCGCGAGAGTCCGTAGGCGTTGTCGTCCAGCATCAGGCGCAGTGCGGCAAGCGTCGGCTGATAGTTGAGCAGGGGCTCGCCCATACCCATCAGCACGACGTTGCTGATGACTCGCTGGCCGTTCTCTTCGCCCGACGCCGCGACGGCACCGAGCCTGCGATTGGCGAGCCACAGCTGACCGATGATCTCGCCCGCCGTGAGATTGCGATTGAATCCCTGCTTGCCGGTGGAGCAGAACCGACAGTTCACCGCACACCCGGCCTGCGTGGAGATGCACAGCGTCCCGCGACGGGTCTCGGGAATGAAGACCATCTCGACCGCGTTGCCCTGACCCATGTCGAGCAGCCACTTGCGCGTGCCGTCCTCGGACGAGTGGTCGCTCAGTGCCTGCAGTTCCCTGATTTCGGCCGTCTCGCCCAGCTTCTCGCGAAGACTGCGCGCAATGGTGGTCATCGCCGCAAAGTCGCCGACGCCGGCGCGATGGATCCACTGCAGCAGCTGCGTGCCGCGAAACGGCTTCTCGCCGTTGGCCGCACACCACGCAGCCATCGCTTCGG
>JBBRRW010000212.1:0-5927 GCA_038245975.1 Burkholderiales bacterium | reverse complement strand
TTCGCGATCGTCCACGTCACGGGCGCCACCACGACCGAGGAGAACCTGGCGCACGAGCTGATCACCGGCGAGCGGGTCTTCAACCGCGTGCTGGACCAGAGCGCCGACCAGTTGGCGCAAGGTGCCCGCATCCTCTCGTCGGATTTCGCGTTCCGCGAGGCCATCGCTTCCAACGACCGTGCGACCATCACGTCGGCCCTCGCGAACCACGGCGCCCGGATCAAGGCCGACGTGATGCTGCTGGTCGGGCTCGACCAGAAGGTCATCGCCGACACCCTGCCGGACACGATGGCCGGTCAGGCCTTCTCGCTCTCCCGCCAGCTCGGTACCGCCGAAGCAAAGGGTTCCGCTGCCGCGATGGTGCAGTTCAGCGGCGCGATCTACCAGATCGTGATCGTGCCGGTACTGGCGCCGGTCCCGATCGCGTGGGTCGCCGTGGGCCACCTGATCGACGACGAGGACGCACGCGACCTCGCGCAGCTCACCGGCCTGCAGGTGTCGTTCGTCAGCAGGGACGGCGACGCGCGCTGGCACATGGAGGGTTCGACGCTGCCCACGGCGCTTCGTCTGCCGCTGATCGCTGCGCTGACACGGCTGAAGATCGCGCACGCGACCGGCGCCCGGACCGTCGCGCTGAACGGCGACGACTACATGACGCTCGCGTCCAGCAACGGAACCGCCGGCGACGGCCGGGTGATCGCGGTCCTGCAGCGGCCGCTGACCGAAGCGCTGCGTCCGTTCAACCAGCTGCAGCAGCAGCTGCTGATCGTCTCCGTGTTCGCGCTGCTGCTCGCTATCGCCAGCAGCCTGCTGATCGCGCGCGGCATCGCCAAGCCGGTCCAGGCCCTCGCGGCATTCGCCCGGCGCGTCGCCAGCGGCGAATACAACGACGCGCTCGACATCCGCCGCCACGACGAGATCGGCGATCTCGCCATCGCCTTCGACCACATGCGCGCCGCCATCACCGATCGCGAGACCCGCATCATGGATCTCGCCTATCGCGACGCGCTCACCGGACTGCCGAACCGCGTGCTGTTCTCCGACCGCCTGCAGCAGGCCATCGCCACGTCGCGCCGGCTGCGACGTCCGCTGACCGTGGTGATGCTGGATCTCGACCGCTTCAAGTACGTCAACGACTCGCTCGGCCACCAGGGCGGCGACGTGCTGCTGGTCGAGGTCGGCAGGCGGTTGCAGCAGGTCATCCGGCGCCAGTCGGACACCCTCGCCCGCATGGGCGGCGACGAGTTCGCCGTGCTGCTGCCGACCGAAGACACCCGCGACGTGATGGGCGTGGTCCGCACGCTGCAGCAGTGTCTCGAGACGCCGATCACGGTCGACGGGCATCAGGTCGATGCGCGGGCCAGCCTCGGCATCGCCACCTTCCCCGAGCATGGCGAAGACCTGATCACGCTGCTGCGGCACGCAGACTCCGCGATGTACCTGGCCAAGCGCCACAACACCGGCTTCGCCATTTACGACCCGCACTACGACGAGGACTCGCGCGAGCGGCTGTCGCTGATGAGCGAACTGCGCCAGGCCGTCGAGCACGACGAGCTGACGCTCTACTACCAGCCGAAGATCGACCTCGCGACGCCGGACCAGCTGCACGTCGAATGCCTGGTGCGCTGGATCCACGCGACCCGCGGCTTCGTGGCGCCCGACCAGTTCATCCCGTTCGCCGAACAGACCGGCTACATCTCGGTCATCACCGAATGGGTGCTCCGCCACGGCCTCACGCAGCTCAGGCGCTGGCGCGACGCCGGACTCGACATCCACCTGTCGATCAACATCTCGACGCGCGACCTGATGAATGCGCAGTTCCCGTCGCTGCTCTCGGGCCTGCTGCAGACCGCCGGCTGCCTCGCGGATTGGATCGTGCTCGAGCTCACGGAAACGTCGTTGCTCGACGATCCGGGGCACGCGCAGCAGAACGTCGACCAGTTGCACGCGCAGGGCTGCCGCATCTCGATCGACGACTTCGGGACCGGCTATTCGTCGCTCGCGTACCTGAAGCGCCTGCGCGTCGACGAACTGAAGATCGACAAGTCGTTCGTGATGGGCATGGGCAACGACCCCAACGACGCGATGATCGTCCGCTCGACCATCGAGCTCGGACACAACATGGGCCTGAAGGTCGTGGCCGAAGGCGTCGAGACCAAGGCGGCGCTGCGACAGCTCGAGGCGATGGGCTGCGACCTCGCGCAGGGCTACCTGATGAGCCGGCCGCTGCCGGCCCACGAGCTGACACGCTGGATGAACGAATCGGCCTGGGTCGGCCGGCGGCCGGCACGGGCCGATACCCCGGCGACCCTGGCCGCCTGACACGGTCGTTCGCTAGCGCATCGCGGATCCCGTGCGCGGCAGCAGCCGCATCAGTTGCGGCTTGCGCCTCAACGCGGGCAGCCACGCATCGGGCGCGTCGTTGCGCCAGCCGGTCGACCGCAACGTGTACTCCCGCAGCTGCGACCGTCCAGGAACGACGCGATGCGCGGCGTCTCGTCGCGCGCGCGGCGGGGACGTACCGTGTCGCCGGAGATGCCGACGATGCGCTCCTCCTCGCCGACCACATAGAGCCACTCGGTGGTCTCCTCGGTCACGCAGACGATGCCCTGCGGGCCGCGCATCACGATCGCGGGGCCTCGGTCGTGTCGTCCAGCAGCGGCGCCTCGAAGACGAACGTGGTCGGCGACCACGGTGGCGACGAACGCACGCGACGCGGCGTGCCGCGGCGCAGCCGCAGCGGCCGCTCGAAGCCGGGCGCGTCGTGCACGAAGGTATGGAACTCGCCTCCCTCGCCGCAGGGGCAGACGCCGGCCGGCAGGCGGGCCAGCAACGCGTCGTCGTATTCGACGCCGCAGAACGACGCATCGAGCCAGCGCGTGTCGACGCACACCACCCGCGCGCGGATGCCGCGGTCGATGATCTCGCGCGCGATCGACGCCCGCGCCCGATGCCACAGCGGAAACACCGCTTCGAGACCGGCCAGCGCGCACATCGGCTCGAGCCAGTCGCGGTGCGCCTGCAGGTCGATGTCGCCGAACACCACGCGGGTATGCCCTTCGGCGCGCAACGCGTCGAGCGCCGCGGCGAACACGGCCGCATAGTCGTCCGCTGCAGCCTCCACGGGCAGCCATCGGCCGCCCAGTGCGCGGACCTGCGCGTCGACCAGGTCGCGCGGCAGTGCGTGGCTCTTGCTCGACCCGCCGGGGTCGAGCATCGTCAGGAAGGTCACGACGTCGAGGCCGGCCTCGCGGGCGAGCAGCAGCGCGAGACATGCATCCTTGCCGGCACTCCAGCTGATGACCGTACGATGCACGCTGTTCATCGCGCGGCCCGCCGTCGCGGCCCCGTCATTCCCTTTCCTTCGACGCGAGTTCGTCCATGGCCAGACCGCCCCTCCCCCCGTTCGATGCCGACACCGCCGCGCAGAAGGCGCGCATGGCCGAAGACGCCTGGAACAGCCGCGACCCCGCGCGCGTCGCGCTGGCCTACACGACCGACAGCCGCTGGCGCAATCGCGCCGAGTTCTTCACAGGCCGCGAGGCGATCGAGGCCTTTCTGGTCCGCAAGTGGGCGCGCGAACAGGACTATCGCCTGATCAAGGAAGTCTGGGCGTTCCGCGACGACCGCATCGCGGTGCGCTTCGCCTACGAGTGGCACGACGACGACGGTCACTGGTTTCGCAGCTACGGCAACGAGAACTGGGCGTTCGACGGCGAGGGACTGATGCGGTTGCGCCTCGCCAGCATCAACGACCTGGCGATCGCCGAGGTCGAACGCAAGTTCCACTGGCCGCTCGGCCGCCGTCCCGACGATCATCCGTCGCTGAGCGATCTGGGGCTCTGAACCCGAACGCTCATCCGGTCACGCCGGTCGCCCGCGTGACGGTGCGCCACGCGGCGACGGCGGCCTGCAGCGCGGTCAGCCTGTCGCCCACCAGCCGCGCCGCGTCGGCACCGGGCAGCAGGTGCGCAGGCGGATCGTCGGACCCGATCCGGTCGAGCATCGCGCGCACGGCCGAAGCCCGACGAGACGCCCGTGATCAGGAGAGTTTTCATGGGAAGATTTTCGGGGGCGGGATTCGGTGCGTGGGACGACGCCGTGCTCACGGCACTGTCGCGCGCCATGTTGCGCCCGTTCCACCCAGGGTGCGTTTGTGCTGGCGGACACAGCGGCGCGCGGCTAATCTCGGGGCGTGGATCCACGCCACGCGCGCCGATCCGGCCGTCGATTCCCGATAGGCCTTGCCCGCCCCACAAACGGCCAGAAAGGATCCAGTCAGCTTCGCCTCGACAAGGCCGCGCTGCACTCCTCCGATGTCCGCCACTGCCGCGCCTTTCCCTCCGGACGAAACCGATCGACTCGCGACGCTGCGACGCCTCGAGATCCTCGACACGTCGCCGGAGCAGGCCTACGACGACCTGACGGTGCTGGCGACGCAGGTCTGCGGCACGCCGATCGCGATCGTCGCGCTGCTCGACGCGGAGCGCGAGTGGTTCAAGTCGACGGTCGGCACGCCCCTCGCGCAGACGGACCGCAACGTGTCCTTCTGTGCGCACGCGATCCTGCAGCCCGACACCATCTTTACGGTGCCCGACACGGCGCTGGACTCCCGCTTCGCCGGCAACCCGTACGTGACCGGCGAACCGCACATCCGCTTCTACGCAGGCGCGCCGATCGTGATGGTGAGCGGCCACGCGATCGGCACGCTGTGCGTGATCGACACGCAGCCCCGCACGCTGACCGACGCGCAACACGTTTGCCTGCAGGCCCTCGCGCGCCAGGCCGCGCAACTGCTCGACCTGCGCGAGAAGGCGATGACGTCGGAGCGCCTCGCCCGCGAATACGAGAAGCTGTCCGTCGAGTCGCAGCTCAAGCAGCGGCGCGGCGTCGAACTGCTCGAGCTCGTGCTGCGCGGCGGACAGATGGGCCTGTGGGACCTGCACGTGCCGACCGGCGTATGGACCGTCAACGCGCGCGAGCAGGTGATGCTGGGCTATGCCGGCGTCGACACGCGTCCCGACCTCCTCGACTGGCGGGCGCTGGTCCATCCGGACGACTGGCGGATGTTGAACGACGCGATGGAACCCCACCTGAACGGCTGCGCCGCGTTCTACGAGTGCACGCACCGCATGCGTCATGCGGATGGCCACTATCTCTGGATCGTCGCTCGTGGCGTGATCGTCGAGCGCAACGTGCGCGGCGAGGCCCTGCGGATCGTCGGCACGCACGTCGACGTCACCGCGCAGAAGAGCAGGGAAGAACAGATCCGCAACGCCGAGCGCCTGGAACTGGCGCTCGGCGGCGGCGACCACGGCCTGTGGGACTGGCACGTCCCGAGCGGCAGGGTCGTGCTCAACGTCCAGTGGTCGCGCATGTACGGCATCGTCCGTGGGCCCCACGCGCACGAGCGCGCCGAAGACATCAACGGCCTGTGGAACAGCGTGGCGTATGCAGAGGATCGCGAACGCGCGCGAGGCGAGATGGACCGTCACCTGTGCGGGCTGACGCCGCTGTTCGAGACCGAGATGCGGATGCGGCACAAGGACGGTCGCGTGCTGTGGGTGCACTATCGCGCCAAGGTGGTCGAGCGCGATGCCCTGGGCGCGGCGGTGCGCGTGGCCGGCACCAGCATGAACATCACCGAACGCAAGGCCGGCGAGCTCGCGCTGCAACGGGCCACCGAGCTGCTGGAGCGGACCGGACGCATGGCCCGCGTGGGCGGCTGGACGATCGACGTCGAGCAAGGCACGGTGGTCTGGTCCGACCAGGTCTACCGGCTCCACGAGGTCGACCCCGCCCAACCGCCGGACCTGTCACGGGCCATGCGCTTCTTCACGCCCGACAGCCGGCTGCTGCTGCAGGCCGCGATGGACGCAGCCGTCGCCAACGGCACGCCCTGGGATCTCGAACTGACGCTCGTCACG
>JBBRRW010000211.1:0-5970 GCA_038245975.1 Burkholderiales bacterium | reverse complement strand
TCCGCCATCGATTCCAGAAGGCGTCCGTCCGCTGCCGTACAGACAGCGAATGGGACGCGCGTCACATTGACGACCGTTCTCCCGTTCGCGAATTCGCCGATGACCTCGAATGCACACCTCTCCCCGGATCAGCGGGTCGTTCTGCTCGAACAGTTGCAATCGAAGCTCGCCGCAATGGAAAGCCGGCGCGCAGCGCAACTGCAAGGCATGTCGCAGGCTGAGTCCGCGCGCGCGACGTTGCTGCAGGACGCGGACGACGCGACCCAGCGCGCCGGGGCACACGAGGTCGAAGCGAGCGTGTCGAACATCGACAGCAGCGAATTCGATGCGGTCAGGAGCGCACTGCGACGCATCCAAGGCGCGGGTTACGGCGACTGCGTCGATTGCCAGGCACCGATCCCCTTCGAACGTCTGCGTATCGAACCGCAAGCCCTGCGTTGCGTCGCCTGCGAAGCCCTTCATGAACGAAGCCGGCTCCGATGATCCGTGGTCACGCGGTCATCGGTGTCGCAAGCCTGCCGGGTGCATGGGGTTCTTCACCCACGGCCTGCGCGATCAAGAATCTCGGGCCGCGCGTCGGGAAGTGGACGAGGTTGGGACGTGTGCGCTGGCGAACAGACGTCGGCGGTGCGGCTGATTAGATTGCCTCTCCACCCCAAGCATCGGCTGCCGCTTCCGCGGGCACCGCAAGAGTCTCCATGACGGATTTTTCGCAGCTTCGCCGCGATATGGTCGCGCACCAGATTGCCGCGCGCGGTGTCCGCTCCAAAGCAGTCCTCGACGCGATGCGGCGGGTTCCGCGCGAAGCGTTCGTTCCGGACCGGATGCTGGAGTTCGCCTATGAGGATGCGCCGCTGCCCATAGCCGCGGGCCAGACCATTTCCCAGCCCTACATCGTGGCGCTGATGACGGAGGCGCTGGCACTCAGGGGCGGCGAAACGGTGCTGGAGATCGGCACCGGCTCGGGCTATGCCGCGGCGGTGCTGGCCGAGATCGCCCATGCCGTCTACACCGTGGAACGGATCGAGAAGCTGGCCCGGCACGCCGCGGCGCTGCTGAGCGATCTGGGCTACGTCAACGTCCACGTCCGACAAGGCGACGGCTCGCTCGGCTGGCAGGAACATGCGCCGTACGACGCCATCATCGTCGCGGCCGGCGGGCCGGAGGTGCCGGACACGCTGAAGCAGCAGTTGAAGGTCGGCGGCCGGATCATCATCCCGGTCGGCAGCAATCCGCACGATCAGGAACTCGTTCGCGTCACGCGGATCGCGGAAGACCGATTCGAGACCGAAGAGATTGCGGATGTCCGCTTCGTGCCGCTGATCGGCAAGGAGGGGTGGTCGCCCGAACAGTTGCGGGAAGCGGTACCGCGCAGGCTCCAGGGAACGCGGCCGACGGACGAATCGCTGGCGCAGGCCATCGCCGAACGCTGCGAGACCTTCGAGACGATCGAGTCGGCGAATCTCGACGCGCTGCTGGACCGGATCGGCGACGCGAAGGTGGTACTGCTGGGCGAGGCGTCGCACGGCACCTCGGAGTTCTATCGGATGCGAGCGCGGATCACCCAGCAACTGATCGCCAGGAAGGGCTTCCGCTTCGTTGCCATCGAAGGCGACTGGCCCGACGTGGCGCGGCTGGACCACTACGTACGGCACTTCGAATATCCGGCCACGGAGTGGACCGCCTTTGCGCGCTTTCCGACGTGGATGTGGCGCAACGAAGAGACGCGCACGTTCGTCGACTGGCTGCACGCGTACAACGCGGAGAAGGAACAGGAACAGCGAACGGCGATCTACGGCCTCGATATCTACAGCCTCTACACCTCGATCCGGTCGGTGCTCGAATATCTCGACAAGGTCGACCCCGACGCGGCCCGCATCGCCCGCGAACGTTATGGCTGCCTGACGCCGTGGCAGTCCGACCCGGCGACCTACGGACACGCGGCGTTGACCGGCACGTTCAAGACCTGCGAAACCGATGTCGTACGCATCCTCAACGATCTGCTGCGCAAGCGCAGCGCCGTCGGTTACCAGGACGGCGAGCGTTTCATGGACGCGGTGCAGAACGCGCGTCTGGTCGCCGATGCCGAGCGCTACTACCGGATCATGTATTACGGCTCGCATGCGTCGTGGAATCTGCGCGACACGCACATGTTCGACACGCTGCAGGCCCTGCTGGCGTTCCACGGACCCGAAGCCAGGGGCATCGTGTGGGCCCACAACTCCCATGTCGGCGATGCGTCGGCGACCGAGATGTCGGCGCGCGGCGAATTGAACATCGGGCAGTTGTGCCGCGAACAGTTCGGCGAGGCCGTTTATGTCATCGGCTTCGGAACCCACCACGGAACGGTGGCGGCGGCGTCCGACTGGGACGGTCCGATGGAAGTCAAGACGGTGCGACCCGCTCTGGACGGAAGTTACGAAAGGCTCTTCCACGCGACGGGGTGTCCGCGTCTCATGTTGCCGCTACCGAGGCCGCCCTCGGACGCGATCCGCGTCGGCCTGGAGAAGCCGCGACTCGAACGTGCCATCGGGGTCATCTACCGGCCGGAGACGGAGCGCGCCAGTCACTACTTCCAGGCGGAGCTACCCCGTCAGTTCGACGAATATATCTGGTTCGACGAGACCACCGCAGTCACGCCGTTCGAGGTGAAACAGCTCGACGGCATGCCGGATACTTATCCGTTCGGGCTTTGATGGTCAAGTGTCCTCGAGCACCGCACACGAGGGCGATCTAGCTCCAGGGGAACCCATCCATCGGCTGCCAGCTGAACTGATGAGCCGACGTCTGTGAGCATCCGGCGCCAAATGCCTGACGCAAATACAGCGTAGTCAGGTGGGGCACGGACCACGCGGCGCGTCGGCCGCGTGGAAGTTCAGCGGCTTCCCACCGGCTGGAAGGCCGCATCTCCCATCTGCCACAACGCGAACGACCACGCGTCGGCGGTCTGCTGTTCGCGCTGCGACCGGTTCGATCCCATCCCGTGTCCTGCGTCGTAGTCGATGCGCAGCAGCACCGGCTTCTTGCTCGACGTCGCGGCCTGCACGCGGGCGGCCATCTTCGTCATGTGCCACGGCGCCACGCGCGGGTCGTTGGCGCCGGTGATGAACAGGACGGCCGGATAGGCCGTACCGTCGACGACATGCGCGTACGCGCTCATCGCATACAGGCCGTGAAAGCCGTCCTCGGTCTTGGTCGATCCGAACTCGGAGACGTTCGGCGGTCCGTTCGGCTCGGTCTCGGCACGCAGCGTGTCCGACATGCCGACCTGGTCGAGGATCACGGCGAACAGGTCGGGCCGCTGCGTCAGTGCGCCGCCGACCGTGATGCCGCCGGCGCTGGTCCCTTCGCCGGCCAGCAGCCTGCGGCTCGTGTAGCGCTGGTCGACCAGGTATTCGCCGCAGGCGATGAAGTCGAGGATGGTGTTCGGCTTGGTCCGCATCTGGCCGGCGCGATGCCAGTCCTCGCCGTATTCGCCGCCGCCGCGCACGTGGGCCGTGGCGAGCACGCCGCCGCGTTCGATCCACGCCATCGTCGGCGCCGAGAAGTACGACTCGGAGACGACGCCGTAGCTGCCGTAGCCGTCGAGGATGGTGGGATGGCTGCCGTCCAGCACCAGGCCCTTGCGATAGATGATCGACAACGGGATGCGGGTGCCGTCGTAGCTGGTCACCATCACTTCGCGCGACTCGAGTTGCGAGACATCCAGCTTCGACGGCGGGACCAGGCCCGAGTCGGCCGTCTTGTCGGTCACCGGGTCGTAGCTGTAGACCTGTGACGGCCGTGACCAGCTCTGCATGTCGAAGAGGGCGCCTGGCTCCTCGGCGTCGGTCGTCGGGCCGAACAAGTTGCCTTCGAACGGCAGCGGGACCGGGTGCGGGTCCTTGCCGTCGAAGCCCACCCGCACGAGACGCGAGACCACGCCGTCGCGTTCGCGGTAGTAGAGGCCGTCCTTCGCCAGGCCGAAGTCGGTGATGATCCCCTGGCCTTCCGGCACGATGACCCGCGCATGGCGCACGTCCGGGCGCTGCAGCGACGTGGCGAGGATGCGGAAGTGCGAGGCGTTCTTCAGCGACAGGAAATAGAGCGTGTCGCCGCGCACTTCGACCTGCGTGACGCCGTCGTCGACGTCGGCGAACTTCTTCCACGGCGTCGCGGCATTCAGCGCCTGCGCCAGCGGTGCGACGTAGAAGGTCGACGGATTGGTGTCGAGGTTGCGGTTGGCGGCCGCGACCACCCAGGCCGAATTCGGCGCGCCGAGCACGTAGGTCGCCTGTCCTTCGGGGACGTCGAGCTTCGTGACGCCGCGTCCGAAGACCACCGGATCCGCCTCGCCGTCGACGCCCTTGCCGACGATGTGCAGATAGGTCCGCGCGTTGTATTCCGTTTCCGACGGCGGCGTGTCCGGCGTGGTCTTGTTGAACTTGAAATAGAAGAACGAGCGGTTGTCCGGCCGCCACGTGACGATGCTGCCGTGGGCGCGCTCGATGTGTTCCGACAGCGTCTTGCCGGTCGCGATGTCCATCACGCGCAGCGTGCTCGCCTCCGAGCCGCCGACCGACAGGCCGTACGCCAGCAGGCGCCCGTCCCACGACGGCGTGAAGTAGTCGAGCGCGTAGTGCGTGGCGGTACCCTGGCCGAGGGTCGACGGATCGAGCAGCGGGTGCTCCACGCCGTCGAGACCGTCGCGATATACGAGCTTCGGCTGCTCGGCGCCGGGTTCGACCACCAGGTAGAAGTAGCGCTGCGCCCGGCGCTGGAAGCCGACGCGGCGCGTGTCGGTATTGGCCAGCGCATGGATGCGGTCGAGCAGCGCCTCGCGGCCCGGCAGGCGATCGAGCAGGTCCTTCGTGTAGCCGGCCTGGGCCTTCATGTAGGCCTGCACCTCGGGGTCCTTCAGGTCCTCCAGATAGCGATAGCGATCGACGACCGGCGTCCCGAAGTAGGTGTCGGTGACGGGTCGGACCGGCGCGACCGGCGGCGCGTCCAGCGCGAGGGCGGAGGTCGTGAGAGCACTGGTGACGAGAGTCGCCAGGAGAAAGTGGCAGGCAAGGGATTTCAAGAGGGGAACCCGGAAGTCGTCGATCGCGCGGAGTGTATAGGCGCGACGAGCCGGCAGGACCGTCATCGCGATGCGACGCCGGATCGATCGTTGGCAGCAGGCACGCCAGAGGGCCGGATCACCGCACTCGCGAAGCGACCCGATGCGGCAGCGCGGGTGTCGGCGCGCTGGTCGGCGCGCATTTCAATCGCCTGCGTGTCTCGCCCTGTTGCAGCGGCACGAGGTTCTCCGTCGTCCGCGTATTCGCTGCGGTCGGGCGACCCTTGCACCGGTCGGCGCGGCACACCGGCGGTTCGACGCCGCGCGCTCGGTTGCGCGGCGCCGAACGCCCGCTCGACGCGGGTCAGGCTGCGCGGCGGCGGCGCCGACCGAGTCCCAGGGCGACCGGGCCGCCACCCATCAACGCCTAGCGGACCGGCTCGGGGACGGTGTTGAGCTTGATGCGCAGAAACTCGGTCGGGTCCGAGCCCGCGTTGCGCCCGCCGCCGCCCGGATCGTGGTTGTCGTTGGCGACCCGCAGCGTGTGGTCGTCGAAGGCGCAGGGGTCTTCGATGCTCACGTACGGGAAAGTGAACCGCGTGCTGCGGTCACCGTTCAGATCGTTGGGGTCTGCGAGGTTCATCAGGTCGACGACCCGGGTCTTGATGACGTTGCCCGCACAACACGCCGGGCAGCGCCACTTCGCGCTTGAGGACCTGGCCCGCCGCGTTGGTCTTGACCAGGAAGGGGCCGAACCAGTCGTTGCCGTTCTCGTCCTTGCGCACCGGCTCGAGGTCGAAATCGGCCCCGGTCAGCAGGTCGTGCGTCGTCGGCATGACAACCGGGGCTGCCCGCTCGAAGCCCTATCCTCGCGCGCCGGTCGATCGCGCGCCGCGGACCGGCTATGCTTCGAGCCGCTTCGCTCGCCC
>JBBRRW010000210.1:0-6017 GCA_038245975.1 Burkholderiales bacterium | reverse complement strand
TCCGCGGCGACGCGCCGGAGCACCCAGTCGACTTCGGCGCTGTCGCCCGAGTGATAGAAACGCGGCGCGACGTTCGGCGTGCCGCCGCAGCCGCGGAAGTGCGGCACGTAGCCCTGCCAGCCGAGCGCCGCGCCGGCCGCCATCAGGCCGCGGACATAGCGGCTCTGCGCACTGCCTTCGAGGCCGTGGAAGACAACCAGCGTCGCCGGCGCATCGCGTTTGGCGACGACGCGATCGACGTCGATGAAATCGTGGTCCGGCGTATCCCAGCGTTCGCGCACGTACGGCATCTGCGCGCGGCCGGCGAAGAGCGCGGGAACGATGGTCTGGAGATGGGCGCCCGCGAGCCACCACGGCGAGCGGAAGCCGGAATGTCGCGTGACCGGCACGTCGCGACGGATCAGTGCAGCGTGCCGCTCGACGGCGACGGAATGACCTCGGCATCCTGCGGCGTGATCGAGGCGTGGTGGAGCACCATCCGCCAGCCCTGCGCGCCCTTGAAGAAGACGTGCGTCACGAGCATGTTGATCGACATCGCCTGCGGCGACTGCTGCGCGCCGGGCGGCAATCCGTCGGTCTTCACGAAGGCCATCACGCGCGACAGCACGCTGTGCACCGATACCAGCGAGCCCTGCATGATCCGCGGGTCCGACGGCCGGACCGAGATCGGTCCGTTCGACAGGATCTCGCGCCACGACGCGGCGATCGCCTGGTGGCCGACCAGGCGCGGTCCGCCCGGATGGATGCAGACGATCTCCTCGTCGTCGGACCACACCTCCATCAAGGCGTCGACGTTGCCGGCTTCGAGTGCGTCGTAGAACGCGCTCTCGACCGCTTCGGGCGTGGCATGCAGGCTCTTGAGTTTGACCATGGGGAAGCATCGATGGCGCCGTCGACGGCGCCGGGGATCAGCGGTCGGCGACCGGGGGCGACGTATTCTGCATCGAATCGAAAACGCGTTGGGGCGCGATGCCGACGAGGCAGTTGAGATGCCCGAGCGGGCAGGTGCGTTCGAAGCACGGGCTGCATTCGAGATGCAGCCACAGCGTCGTGGCCCGCGACGACAGCGGCGGCGTGTGCCGCGGGTCGCTCGAGCCGAACAGCGCGACCTGGGGCCGCGACAGCGCCGCGGCCACGTGCATCAGGCCCGAGTCGTTGCTGACGACTGAGCTCGCGGTCGCGATCAGCGCGATCGCCTGCGACAGGTCGGTCGCGCCGCAGAGGTTGTGCAGGCGCTCGCGGGCGCCGGACACAGCGGACACGATCTCGTCGGCGATCGCGCGCTCGCCCTTGCCGCCGAGCAGCAGGACCTGCGCCCGCGGCTGCTCGCGCAGCACGGTCGACGCCAGCGCCGCGAAGTGGCCGGCCGGCCAGCGCTTCGCGGGTCCGTACTCGGCACCCGGACACAGCGCGACCAGCGGGTCGTCGGCCGCGAAGCCGAATTGCGCGCGGACGGCGGCGATGGCGCCGGCATCGACCTTCAGGGTCGGCAGTGGCAACGGCCTGACGACGTCGATGCCGACGACGCCGGCCAGCGCCGCGTAGCGTTCGCTCATCGACAGCGCGGGATCGGGGCCCTCGGCGCGATCGCTGAGTACGCCGTAACGCATCTCACCGCGGTAGCCGATGCGTCGCGGGATGCGCGCGAGCCACGGGATCAACGCCGACTTGAAGCTGTTGGGCAGCACGAAAGCGCGGTCGAAGGCCTGCGCGCGGACGGCATGGGCGAACGCGCGGCGCGCGTTCCACTGCAGCGCGCCGTGCGCGAGGTCGGTGGCGATCACCCGCTCGACCTCGGGCATCGCTTCGAGCACCGGCGCGACCCAGCGCGGCGCGAGGCAGACGATGCGCTGGTCGGGGTCGGCACGCTTGAGCAGCGTCAGCAGCGGCTGCGCCATCAACGCATCGCCGATCCAGTTGGGGGCGATCACCAACGTCCTCATGCCGGACTGCTCCCTTCCCTCAACGGGGGAAGGAGCCCGTTCAATGCACCTTCACCACCGCGCCCGGCTTCAGGCGGTACTTCGTGCCGCAATACGGGCACATCGCCTGGCCGGTCGGGACGACGTCGAGGAACACGCGCGGGTGGTGGTTCCACAGCGCCATGCGTGGATTCGGGCAGAAGGCCGGCAGGTCCTTGCCGTCCAGCTCGACATGCGAGGACTCGGGGTCGGTGTCGTTCGTGATGCTCATGGTTTCTCCCGTCCGCGGGTCAGACCTGCGACAGCCAACGGACGTACTTGGGGTTCCTGCCGTGGATGATGTCGAAGAAGGCCGTCTGCAGCTTCTCGGTGATCGGACCGCGCTTGCCGTCGCCGATCATGCGGGTGTCGAGCTCGCGGATCGGCGTGACCTCGGCGGCCGTACCGGTGAAGAAGGCCTCGTCGGCGATGTAGAACTCGTCGCGCGAGATGCGCCGCTCAGCCAGCGGGATGCCGAACTCGGCGGCCAGCACGAAGATGGTGTCGCGCGTGATGCCGTCCAGCGCACCGCTCGACAGGTCCGGCGTGTGCAGCTTGCCGTCGACCACCATGAAGACGTTCTCGCCCGAGCCCTGGCAGACGTAGCCTTCGGGGTCGAGCAGCATCGCTTCGTCGTAGCCGTCGTTGGTGGCTTCCTGGTTCGCCAGGATCGACACGGGGTAGTTGCCGACCGCCTTGGCCTTGCACATCGTGATGTTGGGATGATGGTGCGTGAACGACGAGGTCTTCACGCGGATGCCCTGGTTCAGGCCGTCCTCGCCGAGATACGCACCCCATGGCCACGCCGCGATCGCGACGTGGATGGGGTTGCCCCTGGCCGCCACGCCCATCTTCTCGGAACCGACCCACACCAGCGGACGCAGGTAGCCGCTCTCGAGCTTGTTGCTGCGGATCACTTCCTTCTGCGCCTCGACCAGCGTGGCGTGGTCGACCGGCACCTTCATCTGGAAGATCTTGGCGCTGTTCAGCAGGCGCTTCGTGTGGTCCTCGAGCCGGAAGATCGCGGTCGAGCCGTCGGCCTGCTGGTACGCGCGGACGCCTTCGAAGACCCCCATGCCGTAGTGCAACGTGTGCGTCAGCACGTGGACGGTGGCATCGCGCCAGTCGATGAGCTTGCCGTCCTTCCAGATGAAGCCGTCACGGTCGGCCATCGACATCGTCGTTCTCCTTGCGGGGGGTATGGGTCGGTGCGGCGCGCGACGAGGACGGCCACCGGCGCGCCGCACATTTTACCTGCGCGGGGGAGAGGCAGCGACGCCGGGGGCCGGGCCGGCGGTCGGCGCTGCGCTTCCGGCCGATCGAAGCGCCTTGCGCACGAGGCCGCGATGCAGAGCTTGTTCGCCCGCGGCGTGCCGGAGTAGCCCGCCGGCGGAGACGGCGTCACGCCTTCAGCGTCCCGTCGTCGAACGCGTAGTCGAGGTCGTAGTGGTGCTTGCCGTCCTCGATGCGGATCGCCAGGCGTCCCGACAGCCCGACCAGCTGCCCGGTCCCCGAGTCGGGAACGACGGTGACCGACAGGCCCGGCACGCCGCGGTGCATCGTGCCCGTGTGCTGCAGGAAGAATGAGCCGCTGCGACCGGCCAGCGTCCCGTCCACGCGCTCCATCGCCACGTAGCCGGCCGAGCCCGCGATCGCACTCCGCGCCGCGAGCATCTCGCCGACCCCGACGGCATCGAGGTCGCCGTGATAGCGCTTGGCCAGCGCCATGCGGCCGATGCCCGAGTCGGCCGCGGCCTCGTGCAGCGCCTGCGGGGTCATCGTCACGTCGAAGGTGCCACTGGTGCGTTCGTTCATGTCGTCGTCGATCGATGCGTCGGATGCCGGGAGATCGCGATTCTAGGGACGAAAGCCGGCGCCGCAAAGGCCGGTGTCGTGGTCGAGCGGCCGGATGCGCGATCGATCCGCATCCCGCAAGCACACACCGTGGTTCGCACGCACCGCGGCGAGGCGCGCTGACGGCGCGGCGCATGGCACGCTCCGCGTCGCCCGGCAGATCCGCCCGGCCTGCGAGTCGTGGACGACCCGATCACAAGAATCGAATTCCTGGTACGGCATCTGCGTATGCCGTCCGGAGGCCGGGCGTTGCGGGCGCGGGCGGCGCCCTCCCTCATCCCCCCCTAGCGGAGTGCCTTCATGACTCCTGTGTCCGTGCCTTTCCTCGCCGCGAACGAAGCGCCGCCCGATGACGCGACCGGGGCCGGCGGGACGCACGCGGGCCGCCGGCGCTTCATCGCCGCCGGCGGCGCGGCGCTGGTCGCGCTGGGCGCGCCCGCGATGGTCCGGGCCCAGGCGACCCCGAAGATCCGCATCGGTTTCTGGCCCGTGGCGTTGGCCCTGCCGTTCTTCGTCGCGATCGAGAAGGGTTACTTCAAGGAAGCCGGCCTCGACGTCGAGCCGCTGAAGTTCGCCAGCGCCCAGCAGGTCATGGAGGCGATGCTGTCGGGCCGCGCGGCGAAGGCAGCGCCCACGGCACGGCGTCGGCCGTCCTCGCGATCGGCGAGATCGCCCAGCCTGGGCTGTTCAAGATCTTCTGCACCAATCCGACCAACGCCAAGTACGTGCTCGACGAGTTCATCGTCGCGAAGGACAGCCCGATCAAGACGCTCGCCGAGCTGAAGGGCAAGCGCGTCGCGTGCGGCCCCGGCATCCAGAACGTGACGCTCGCGAAGGTGATGCTCGAGCGCGCCGGTGCCGGACCGATGTCGATCAGCGAGCTGCCGATCGGCCAGCACGTCGCGGCGATCGCGGCCGGCCAGGTCGACGCGGCCTACACGCTCGAGCCCACCGGCACCGTCGGCCGGCTCAACGGCAGCACGCGAACACTCGAGGTCGGCGTGGTCGCGAAGTACATCCTCGGCGATCCGCTGGCGCCGTGGCACGGCGGCTCCGCCAGCCTGACCAGCGAGTTCATCAAGAACAACCCGGAGGTCGCGAAGAAGTACATGGCCGCCTACCGGAAGGGCGTCGACCTGGTCCGCCAGAAGCCCGACGAGGCGTGGCCTTTCCTCAAGGGCTACACGGCCATCGAGGGTGCGCTCACCGCCGAGGTGCCGATGTCCGACTACCTGTTCTCGAGCGATTTCAAGCCGGCCGATATCGCGTGCTTCCAGAAGTTCTACGACCTGTTCACCGAGAAGGGCATCTTCGAGCGCAAGGTCGACGTGGGCGGCCTGCTCTGCAAGGCATGACCGTGAGCGACTCGACGACGTTCGCGGTGCCGGCGGTCGAGCCGAATCTGGTGGTCGCCGCGAAGCCCTGGGAGGCACTTGGTCCGGACGAGACGCAGCGCGCGCCGCGCCCGCCGTGGAAGGACCGCCTGCTGCCGGTCATCGGGCCGCTGGTCGTGTTCCTCGTCTGGGACCTCGTGGTCCGCTTCGGTCTCATCAAGGCGATCCTGCTGCCGACGCCGTGGGCGACGCTGCAGGCGCTGGTGACCGGACTCGCGGGCGGTCCGCTGCTCACGGACTTTCTGGTGACGGTGATGCGCACGCTCGAGTCCTTCCTGATCGCGGCGGTGGTCGGCGTGCCGCTCGGCGTTCTGCTCGGCTCGAACGAGAAGGCCTACCGCTCGGTCGAGTTCCTGATCGACTTCTTCCGGTCCACCCCGTCGTCGGCGCTGATCCCGCTGTTCCTGCTGATCTTCGCGTGTCCGACATCAACAAGATCGCCATCGCGGCGTTCGGCGCGCTGCTGCTCGTGCTGTTCAACAGCGCATACGGAGTGATCAACGCGAGGAAGCAGCGCGTGATGGCCGCCGAGGTGATGGGCGCGTCACGCTGGCAGATCTTCAAGGACGTGCTGATCTGGGAGAGCCTGCAGCCGACCTTCGTCGGGCTGCGCTCGGCGGTATCGATGGCGCTCGTCATCGTCATCGTGGCCGAGATGTTCACCGGCTCGGACACGGGCCACGGGCATCGCTTCATCGACGCGCAGCAGGTGCTGAACGTCAAGAGCATGTACGCGGCGATCCTCGCGGCCGGCGCGCTCGGCTATGCGCTGAACGTGCTGTTCCTCGTCGCCGAGCGGCGCATCGTG
>JBBRRW010000209.1:0-6042 GCA_038245975.1 Burkholderiales bacterium | reverse complement strand
TCTAGCAGAGCGCCGCGCGCAGGACCAACGACGCCGTTCGCTCAGGGGCGGACGCGACGCGCGCCGTTGAAACGCGCGGTCCAGTAGCTCTGGGTCATGTCGTCGACGCGGACGCTGCCGCCGGCCGACGGTGCGTGGATGAAGCGGTTGTTGCCCAGATAGATGCCGACGTGCGAGAAAGCCTTGCGCAGAGTCTTGTAGAAGACGAGGTCGCCGGGCCGGAGTTCGTTGCGATCGACGCGGGTGCCGACGCGGCTGATCTCCTCCGCGCGGCGCGGGAGGTCGAGACCGATCGCGGTCTGGAAGACGTAGCGCACCATGCCGCTGCAATCGAAGCCGGACGCCGGTGTGTTGCCACCCATCCTATAGCCGATACCGAGCAGTCCGAGCGCGCCGACGACCAGGTCGCTGGCACCGGGCGTCGCGATCGAAAGGATCGGGCGCGGCGGTTCTGCTTCGGCTTGGTCGTTGTCGCCGGGGACCGCTTCGGCGTGGACCGTCTTTGATCCGAACCAGCTCGAAAACAGGCCGCGCGTCGCTGGAGTCGCTACCGGCCCGGAATCCGCAGTCGGGTCGACGTCGTTCGCGAAACACGCGGGAACGGACAGCAGGGCCGAAGTGACGAGGATGATGGTTCTTGCGATCTTCGGAATGCGCATCGGGAAGAATCTAGTCGATCGGTCATGCCGCTGTCAAAAGAACGGGTTTCCGGAGTGTTGCAATCGGGCCAAAGCGACCCTCCGGCGTGTGTTGGGGACCGGCCGTCGCCAGGTCTTCCGCGGCAACGGCCCCGTGTAAGCTACGACGCGCCGATCAGCCCGCCGCCGCAGACCGCCCGTCCGCGATCGCGACCAGAGCCGGGCGATCGCGGCATCGAACCAACAAGCGGGGCTGCGGCCCTCGGCCGAGGAGCCCCTTGCGATGGATCTCTACACCGAAATCTATCGGCAGAGCGTCGACGATCCTGAGACGTTCTGGCGCGCCGAGGCGGCCGCCATCGACTGGCATCGTCCGTTCACCCGCGTCCTCGATCGCGACCGCGCGCCGCATCTGCGCTGGTTCGTCGACGGCACCACCAACATCTGCCACAACGCGATCGACCGTCATCTCGCGACCCGCGCGGACCAGGCGGCGCTGATCTACGTCTCGACCGAGACCGGCGTCGAACGGACCTACACGTACCGGGTGCTGTTCGAAGAGGTCAATCGCGTGGCCGCGATGCTGGTGGCGCAGGGCGTCGTGCAGGGCGACCGCGTGCTGCTCTACATGCCGATGGTGCCCGAGGCGTTGTTCGCGATGCTGGCGTGCACGCGCATCGGCGCGATCCACTCGGTGGTCTTCGGCGGCTTCGCGTCGTCGAGCCTGGCGTCGCGGATCGACGACGCGCAGCCGAAGGTGATCCTGTCGGCCGACGCGGGCTCGCGCGCCGGCAAGGTCATTCCGTACAAGCCGCTGCTCGACGCCGGGATCGCGCTCGCGCGGCACAAGCCCGATCGCGTGCTGCTGCTCGACCGCGGGCTGTCGCCGATGGCGCTTGCGGACGGACGCGACCTCGACTGGGCGGCACTGCGCGAACAGCACCTCGAGGCGCGCGTGCCGTGCGTCTGGCTCGAGGCCAACGAACCCTGCTACATCCTCTACACCAGCGGCACCACCGGCACGCCGAAGGGCGTGCAACGCGACACCGGCGGCCACGCGGTCGCGCTGGCCGCATCGATCAAGTACATCTTCGACCCGGCGGGCGCGCAGGGCGTCGGCGATGCGGTTTCGGGGCGTCGCACGTTCTTCGCGGCCAGCGACATCGGCTGGGTCGTCGGGCACTGCTACATCGTCTACGCACCGCTGATCTGCGGCATGGCGACGGTGATGTACGAAGGCATGCCGACCCGCGGCATGGACGGCGAGGCCGACCCCGGCATCTGGTGGAGCATCGTCGCGAAGCATCGCGTCAACGCAATGTTCACCGCGCCCACGGCGATCCGCGTGCTGAAGAAGCAGGACCCATCGCACCTGTCGCGCCACGACCTGTCGTCACTCGATGCGCTGTTCCTCGCCGGCGAACCGCTCGACGAGCCGACGGCCCGTTGGATCTCGGAAGGCATCGGCAAGCCCATCCTCGACAACTACTGGCAGACCGAGACCGGCTGGCCGATGCTGTCCGTCCAGCGCGGCATCGACCCGACGATGGAACCGCGCTTCGGCAGTCCCGGCAAGCCGGTGGTCGGCTACAAGCTAAAGCTGCTCGACGAGACCACCCACGCGGCGCTGGGCGCCAACCACAAGGGCGTCCTGGTCATCGAAGGGCCGCTGCCCCCGGGCTGCATGTCGACCGTGTGGGGCGACGACCGGCGCTTCGTCGAGACCTACTGGTCGCTGCTGGACGACCGCAGCGTGTACTCCACTTTCGACTGGGGCATTCGGGACGACGACGGCTACTACTTCATCCTCGGCCGCACCGACGACGTGATCAACGTCGCGGGCCATCGGCTCGGCACGCGCGAGATCGAGGAGAGCATCAGCGGCCATCCGGCGATCGCCGAGACCGCGGTGGTCGGCGTCGCCGATGCGCTCAAGGGCCAGGTCGCCATCGCCTTCGCTATCGTGCGCGATGCCGCGGCCATCGCGACGCCGGCCGACCGGCTGCGCCTCGAAGGCGAGGTGATGGCCACCGTCGATCGCAGCCTCGGCGCGCTCGCCCGGCCTGCGCGCGTGCATTTCGTGACCGCGCTGCCGAAGACGCGATCGGGCAAGATGCTGCGCCGCGCGCTGCAGGCGGTGTGCGAAGGTCGCGATCCCGGCGACCTGACCACGATCGAGGACCCGACCGCGCTCGACCAGATCCGCGACGCCGTCAGACCGGCAGCGCATCCCATCCCCTGAACCTGAGTACCCCACGACCATGCAGACCCGCCCCTACCTGTCCCTCGCCGACGTCAAGAAGATCGCCGCGGCAGCGGAAGCCGAAGCGCTCGCGAACCACTGGACCGTCACGATCGCCATCTGCGACGACGGCGGCCACCTGCTGTGGCTGCAGCGCCTCGACGGATGCGCGCCGGTCTCGGCGTCGATCGCGCCCGAGAAGGCCCGCACCTCGGCTCTCGGCCGCAGGCCGAGCAAGGCCTACGAGGACGTCATCAACAACGGCCGCACGTCGTTCCTGTCGGTGCCGCTGATGAAGGGCCTGCTCGAAGGCGGCGAGCAGATCGTGGTCGACGGCCACACGGTCGGCGCCGTCGGCGTGTCCGGCGTCAAGTCGACCGAGGACGCACAGGTCGCTCGCGCGGGCGTGGCGGCCGTCGCCTGATCCGACGAGGTCGACGGACGCGCGCGAAGGCTCGCCATGTCGGAGTGGGCCGAGTTCGCCTTCTGGACCAAGAAGGTCGTCGCAGGGCTGCTGCTGCTGCCGGCGAGCCCGCTCATCGCGATCGCCGTCGGGCTGTGGCTGCTGCGCCGGCGCCGGCGCGCCGGCATGGCGCTGGTCGCGCTGGGCCTCGGCGTGCTCGTCGTCTTCTCGCTGCCGGTCGTCGCCAACGCGATCGGCGCCGACACCGAGCGCGACTTCCCGCCGCTGGGCATGGACGTGCCGCTGCCGCCGAATACGGCCATCGTCGTGCTGGGCGGCGGCCTGCAGCAGGGCGCCACCGACTACGGCGGCGAGACCGTCAACGCGGTGACGCTGATCCGCCTGCGCAGCGCGGCCCGTCTCGCGGCGCGCACGCACCTGCCGATGCTGGTCAGCGGCGGGCGTCCGCTGAACGCGCGGACCTCCGAAGCCGAGAAGATGGTCGAGGCGCTGGACGTCGACTTCCACACGCCGGTGCGCTGGGTCGAGAACGAATCGCTCGACACGCCCGACAACGCGCGCCTGTCGGTGCCGATGCTGCTCGCGGCCGGCATCCGCACCGCGATCCTCGTGACCGACGTCGACCACATGCATCGCGCCCGCGCGCTGTTCGAGGCGGCCGGCATGCCGATCATTCCCGCGCCGACCGACTACTACGCGAACGGCCCGATCACCGTGCTGTCCTTCATTCCGAACACCGGCGCGCTGCGACGGTCGGCCTGGTCGCTCCACGAGCGGGTCGGCGGGTTGTGGAAACGCCTGACGATCGATCGCTGACCCCGGTGGTCCGCGGCACACTCCTTCCGAATCGAGACCGTCCATGACTTTGCCCAACGAACCGACGACCCGCATCGAACGCGACAGCTTCGGTCCCATCGACGTTCCCGCCGACCGCCTGTGGGGCGCGCAGACGCAGCGCTCGATCGGCAACTTCGACATCTCCGGCGAGCGCATGCCGGTCGAGATCGTCCAGGCGCTGGTCCGCATCAAGCGTGCGTCGGCGGTGGTCAACCGCGACCTGGGCACGCTCGCCGCCGACAAGAGCGCGGCCATCGTCGCGGCGGCCGACGAGATCCTTGCCGGCGGGCATGGCGACGAATTCCCGCTGCTGGTCTGGCAGACCGGCTCCGGCACCCAGACCAACATGAACGTCAACGAGGTCGTGGCCAATCGCGCCAGCGAACTGATGGGCGGCCCGCGCGGCGATACGCGGCTGGTGCATCCCAACGACGAGGTCAATCGCAGCCAGTCGTCGAACGACGTCTTCCCGACCGCGATGAACGTCGCGGCGGCCGCAGGCATCACGCACCGGCTGCTGCCGTCGCTGGCACTGCTGCGCGCGACGCTGGCGGGCAAGGCCGAGGCCTTCGCGACCATCGTCAAGATCGGCCGCACGCATCTGCAGGACGCGACGCCGCTGACCCTCGGTCAGGAGTTCTCGGGCTACGTCGCGCAGCTCGACCACAACCGTCGCCATCTCGAAGCCTCGCTGCCGCACCTGTGCCAGCTCGCGCTCGGCGGGACTGCTGTGGGCACCGGACTCAACGCGCCGAAGGGCTATGCCGTGGCGGTCGCTGCCGAACTCGCGACGCTTACGGGACTGCCGCTGGTGACGGCGCCGAACAAGTTCGAGGCGATGGCCGCGGCCGACGCGATCGTCCACGCGCACGGTGCCCTGAAGACGCTGGCAGCGAGCCTCTTCAAGATCGCCAACGACGTGCGCTGGCTCGCCAGCGGTCCGCGTTCGGGTCTCGGCGAGCTGTCGATTCCCGAGAACGAACCGGGCTCGTCGATCATGCCGGGCAAGGTCAACCCGACGCAGTGCGAGTCGCTGACGATGGCGTGCGCGCAGGTGTTCGGCAACGACACGGCGATCAACATCGGCGGCGCATCGGGCAACTTCGAGCTGAACGTCTATCGACCGATGATCGCGTACAACATGATGCAGAGCATCCGGCTGCTCGGCGACGGCATGAAGAGCTTCAACGACCATTGCGCGATCGGCATCGAGCCCAATCTCGCGCGCATCGCGGAGCTGGTGGCCAACTCGCTGATGCTCGTCACCGCGCTGAACCCGCACATCGGCTACGACAAGTCGGCGGCCATCGCGAAGAAGGCGCATCACGAAGGCACGAGCCTGCGCGATGCTGCGATCGCGAGCGGGCACCTCAGCGCCGAACAGTTCGACGCGTGGGTGAAACCCGAGACGATGGTCGGCTGAGATCTCGACGCGCTCCCGGCCACGATCGTCACGCCGCGCTTCCGTCTGCGCCTGCTCGACGAGAGCGATCTCGACGGCCTGTTCGCGGTCCACAGCGACGCAGAGGTCACGCGCTACATCCCGTCGGATCGGCGTGCCGGGTTGCTATTGCGGATGGAGCGGCACGAGATGACCGGGCCCGACCGGGATGGTCTCGCGGACCCGGACGATGCGGCGATCGGGTTCGGTCGCAGCGACGGCCAGCGCGATCACGCCGGGGAAGGCCGGTTCGCCGATCGACGGTACCGGCGGCAGCGCGAACGCCGATACGCCGCGGAAGGCAGCGCAGAAGGAAGAGGTCATCGCGCGCCTCAGGCCGACAGTCGCTCGCGGTTCGCGGCGACGCGCGCGCGCACCGGCTTGAATGCCGCCTCCGCGATCTTCAGCTGGGTATCCAGCGGTGCGGTCCACTGTCGGCTCGCCGACGCCATCGACCGCG
>JBBRRW010000208.1:0-6048 GCA_038245975.1 Burkholderiales bacterium | reverse complement strand
GCGCCACTATCTCCCGTGCCGAACTATGTCCCGCAGCGTGACCGCCGTCACTGCGCGACGAACGCTCGCAGCGGGACATAGCTGGATACGACTACAAGCTGTTCAGGAACGCCAGCAGCTTGTCGCCGGGCCGGTATCGACCCGGTATTCCGCCGGGCGGCGTCGTCTTCGCCAGCACCTGTTCCTTCAGCGCCAAGTTCGCATCCAGATAGATCTGCGTCGTCTCGATCGACTCGTGCCCGAGCCACAGCGCGATGACTGCCTGCTCGACACCCGCTTGCAGCAGATCCATGGCCGTCGTGTGACGCAGCACGTGCGGGGTCACGCGCTTGCGTTTGAGCGAAGGGCAGGCTTCAGTGGCCGCTCTCACATACTTGCCCAGCAAATAGTGCACGCCGTGCGAACTCAGACGTCCACCGCGCGCGTTCGGGAACAGCGGCTGGCCGGGCACGATCGACGGCTCCTGCAGCCAGGCCGCCATCACCGAGCGCGTGCTCTTGCTCAGCGGCGTGCAGCGCTCCTTGCGTCCCTTGCCGATCACCCGCACATGCGCGCCGACAGCCAGGCTCAGGCTCTCACGCTGCAAGCCTGTCAATTCCGACAGGCGCAGCCCCGTCTGCACCGCGAGCAACAGCAGCGCGTGATCACGGCGCCCGGACCACGTGCCTTGGTCCGGTGCCGCCAGCAGCGCGTCGACCTCGGCGCGCGTCAGGAAGTTCACCAAGGTACGGGCGAAGCGCTTGGCTGGAATCGCCAGCACGCGCTGGATCTGCGCCGAATGCTCGGGCGACTCGAAGGCCGCGTAGCGAAAGAACGAGTGGATCGCCGTCAGGCGCAGATTGCGCGTGCGTGCGCCCACGCCGCGCACCTGCTCCATCGCGTCGAGGAACGCCAGCACCAGCGGTGCATCGACATCGTCCAGCGCCAACTGCGATGGCGCCTTGCGCAAATGCTGCTGTGCGAAGCGCAGCAGCAGGCGGAAGGTGTCGCGGTACGAGGCGATCGTGTGCGCGCTGGCGCAGCGCTGCTGCATCAGTCGCTGCGTGAAAAAGCCCTCCAGCAGCCCGGCAAAACTCGGTGCGGTGCTCATCTTGCTGGCTCCCAGCGCTGCTCCAGCCGCGCCATGGCCTGCGACATCAGTTCGGGCCAAGCGCTCAGGTACCAGTAGGTATCGGCCACATGCACATGCCCCAGATACGTCGACAGCACCGGCAGCCGCCGCGCTGCGTCCTCGCCCGAGGCGTACCAGCGCAGCAAGGTGTTCACCGCGAAGCGATGCCGCAGATCGTGCAGCCGCGGGCCAAAGCTGTCGTTCTGACCGCGCAGACCGACCTGGCGCGACAGCGCGTAGAACGTGCGATGCACATCGCCGCCGTCGAGCCGGTTGCCGCGGTTGGAGACAAAGAAGTACGTCGAGGCCCGGTCGCCGAAGACCTGTTCGCGATGCTCGAGATACGCGGCGAGCACGGTGCACGTGCTCGCATGCAGCGGTACCAGACGCTGCCGACCCAGCTTCGCGCCGCGGATCGTGAGCAGCGCCTGGTCCAAGTCGACGTCGTCCATGCGCAGATGCAGCGCCTCGTCAATGCGCAGCCCCGTCACGCTGAGCAAGCCGAGCAGGCAGTGGTACAGGTGAGGGCGCAGCGGCGTGCGTGGCCACGCAGTCGGCAGACGCAGCGCGGCGGCCAGCAGTTGCTCGATATCGAGCTCGCTGTACAGGTAGGGCCGTGCCCGGGTCGAGCGGTGCGGCAGCAGCCCGACCGCCGGGATCTCGGTGGCCGCATCGGTGGCGCTTCGGTAACGCGCGAAGCCGCGGACGAAACCCAGCCGCCGTGCCCACTCCGCCGGCTGCACCGTGGTCGACTGCCGCGCCCACGCCAGAGCCAACCGCGAGGTGATGTGCTCGGCCTGGCGTTGTTCCATGAAGTGCACGAAGCGCGGAAGCTGCAAGCCGGCGTCGTTCATCTTGAAGCCCAGGGAACGACGCAGTGCCAAGTACTCGTGCAAAGCCTGTCGAAGTGTGTTCATGCTGCAGCTCCCGGCCAGCACGGTGCCAGCTCGCGCAGGGCGCCAAGGTCCACGCGGGCGTACAACGCCGTGACCTGCGGGCTGTGGTGGCGCAGCACCTCGCCGATCTCGGCTAGCGAGGCGCCGCTGCCCAGCAACTGCACCGCCAGCGCGTGGCGGAACTGGTGTGCGCCCTTGCGCGGCGCATCCACGCCGGCGCGCTTCAACGCGTGCATGACGATCGAGCCGATCGCCACCGCCGGGCTGCCGAAGCCGCGGATCGGCGCGCGCGAGCGCAGGAACAGCCGGCGGTCGTCTGCCTCGGTGCGGCCGTCTTGCAGGTACGCGGCGATGGCCTGCCCGACATCGGCCGGCAGCGGCAGCAGCGCCTCGCGAGCACCCTTGCCGCGCACGCGCAGCAAGCCGGCGGACCAGTCGAGATCGTCGAGCGTGAGCGCGGCGACCTCGGCCGAACGCAGCCCGAGGCGCGCCAGCAGCAGCAACACGGCGAGGTCGCGCCGGCCGACCGCCGTGTGCTGGTCGCACGCCTGCAGCGCCGCTCGCGCATGCTCGGCCGAGATCGCGCGGGGCAGCTGCGGCGTGACTGACCAACTCGCCACGGCGGGGACGGCGGCCACAAGGCCGGCGTCGACCTCGCCGCACATCTGCGCATGGCCCAAGAACGAGCGCAGCGCCGTGGTCAGCAGCTTGGCACGGGGCGGAGACAGGCGCTGCGCCTGGTGCTGCACGAACTGGATTACGTTGGCCGCACGCAGGTCGCGCAGCTTCACCTGCCCAGAGCCGAACTGCGCGCCCAGGAACAACCGCGTGCATGCCGCGTACAGCTCGACCGTGCCGGCGGACAGGCCTCGAACATGATGCAGATGCTCTTCGAACCGGCGCACGACCGCCGCGGCCGGCACCACAGGCGCCATGGCTTCAGGCGAGTCCACGATGCCGCGATCGCGCAAGAAGGCCAACAGTTGACGCAGGGCATACAGCTCGTTGCGCCAGGGCCGGTGGCGACCGCGCGTGCGTTCGCGGTGGTAACCCGCGATGGTGCGCTCGTCGGCGCAGCGCAGGTCCGCGTGCCCATGCTCCAGCCAGGCGCTGAAGTCCGCGGCGCGATAAGCCTTGAGGTGCGCGCACCAGCCCGAGTAGCGCTGCTCGACGAGCCAGGCAACGAAGGCATCGAGGTGCGGCGACAAGGGGCCGCGGGCCGTGCGCGCAAGCGTTCGCGCGCTGTCGTAGGACCGTTCCATGACGTACTCCTTCCAAGAGAGGTTGTGGTGGAAGGAGCGAAGCTATGTCCTGCGATCGGCACCGCAAACAGCTTCAGCGCGGCGTTGCAGCGAGCCACTGGACATAGTCCGGGTGCGGGAGATAGTTCCGCCTATGTTGAGAAGTCCATAGGCGCCATTCCTTCGCCACGCACCTGCTGCAGGCCGGCACCGACATCCGCACCGTGCAGTCCCTGCTCGGCCACGCCGACGTCAGCACGACCATGATCTACACCCACGTGCTGCAGTCGTCCGCAGCGGGCACGACCAGTCCGCTCGACGGTCTGATGATGACGATGACGATGACGATGCCCGGCGACGCGAGCCGGGGCGTCGACGGCGACGACGACACCGGCGATGCATCGTCCGCGACCCGGCATCGCCTCCGCGAGCCCCTCCCGTGCTACCGCGCTACGCCGAGCTTCACTGCCGCAGCAACTTCAGCTTCCTGACGGGTGCGTCGCACCCGGAGGAGCTGATCGAGCGCGCCGCCGCGCTCGGCTACGGCGCGCTCGCGATCACCGACGAGTGCTCGCTGGCCGGCGTCGTCCGCGCGCACGTCGAGGCCAAGGCGCAGCAGCTGCACCTGCTCATCGGCAGCGAGATGCGCCTGACGCTGCCCGGCAGCCAGGCACCGCACGCGCGCCTCGTCGTGCTCGCACAGACGCGGCGCGGCTACGGCACCCTCTCGCACTGGATCACGGTCGCACGCCGGCGCGCCGACAAGGGCAGCTACCTCGCGCATCCGGGCGACGTCGAGGGCAAGGTGCCGAACGCGCCGACGCTCGCCGGCCTGCCGGAGTGCCTCGCGCTGCTCGTGCCGTCGGTGGCGCAATCGTTCGAGGACGTCTTCGCCCACGCGATGTGGCTGAAGACCTGGTTCCAGGACCGCGCCGCGATCGCCCTCGAGCTCCTCCACCGCGCCGGCGACGACGACCTCGTCGACACCGTCGTGCGCGTCGCCCAGTTCACGGGGCTGCCGATCGTCGCCGCCGGCGACGTGCTCATGCACCTGCGCTCGAGGAAGCCCCTGCAGGACACGCTCACCGCGACGCGCCTCGCCAGGCCGGTCGCCGAATGCGGCTTCGCGCTCGAGCCCAACGCCGAGCAGCACCTGCGCTCGCGCGGGCGCCTGGCGGCGCTCTACGAGCCCGAGTGGCTCGAGAACACGATGGTCCTCGCCGGCCGCTGCAGCTTCTCGCTCGCCGAGCTGAAGTACGAGTACCCGCAGGAGATCGTCCCCGACGGCGAGACGCCGGCGTCGTGGCTGCGAAAGCTCACTTACGAGGGCGTGCCGAAGCGATTCCCCGACGGCCTGTCCGACGACCATCGCAAGACCATCGAGAGCGAGCTCGCCGTCATCGCCGAGCTCGAGTACGAGGCCTACTTCCTCACCGTCGCCGACATCGTGTCGTGGGCTCGCTCGAAGGAGATCCTCTGCCAGGGCCGCGGCAGCGCCGCCAACTCGCTCGTCTGCTACTGCCTCTTCGTCACCGAGGTCGACCCGCGCCGCGCGACGCTCCTCTTCGGCCGCTTCATCAGCGTCGAGCGCAACGAGCCGCCCGACATCGACATCGACTTCGAGCACCAGCGCCGCGAGGAGGTGATCCAGTACATCTACGGCAAGTACGGCCGCCATCGCGCCGCACTCACCGCCGTCGTCATCAGCTACCGGCCGCGCTCGGCGCTGCGCGACGCCGGCCGCGCCCTCGGCATCGACCTCCAGCGCATCGAGACGGTGTCGAAGAGCCAGCACTGGTTCGACGGCCGCGGCATCGCGCCCGAGCGGCTGCGCGAGAACGGGTTCGATCCCGAGGCGCCCGTCGTCAAGCTCTGGATGGAGCTCACGGCACAGCTGATCTCGTTCCCGCGCCACCTCTCGCAGCATCCGGGCGGCTTCGTCATCGCCAAGGGCCGGATGGCCGAGCTCGTGCCGGTCGAGAACGCGAGCATGAAGGACAGGAGCGTCATCCAGTGGGACAAGGACGACCTCGACGCCCTCGGCCTGCTGAAGGTCGACATCCTCGCCATCGGCATGCTGAGCGCCATCCGGCGCGCACTCGAGCACATCGGCACGCAGCGCGGCGTGCCGATGCCGATGCAGCATGTGCCCGACGGCGACGTCGCCACCTACGACATGATCTGCCGCGCCGACACCGTCGGCGTGTTCCAGATCGAGAGCCGGGCGCAGATGAGCATGCTGCCGCGCCTGAAGCCACGCTGCTACTACGACCTCGTCGTCGAGGTCGCGATCGTGCGGCCCGGGCCGATCCAGGGCGGCATGGTCCATCCGTATCTCAACAACCGCACGCTGCCCGACAGCGAGATCGACTGCCCCGAAGAGCTCAAGCCCGCCCTGGCGCGAACCAAGGGCGTGCCGATCTTCCAGGAGCAGGTGATGCAGATCGCGATGCTCGCCGCCGACTTCACCGCCGGCGAGGCCGACGCGCTGCGCCGGGCGATGGCGGCATGGAAGCGGCGCGGCGGCTTGAGCCCGTTCCACAAGCGGCTGGTCGGCCGGATGGTCGAGAAAGGCTACACGCCCGAGTACGCCGAGCGCATCTTCAAGCAGATCCAGGGCTTCGGCGAATACGGCTTCCCCGAGAGCCACGCCGCCGGCTTCGCCTTGCTCGCCTACGTGAGCAGCTGGATCAAGTGCCACCACGCCGACGCCTTTCTCTGCGGCCTGCTCAACGCCTGGCCGATGGGCTTCTACGCGCCCGCCCAGCTGGTGCGCGACGCGCGCGAGCACGGCGTCGAG
>JBBRRW010000207.1:0-6051 GCA_038245975.1 Burkholderiales bacterium | reverse complement strand
CCATGCAGACCCACACCGGCCGCCTCATCGATCACCTGCACCTGATCACCGATGATTTCGCCGCCAGCCGGACGTTCTATGCCGCCGCGCTGCAGACCCTCGGCCGTTTCTTCGATGGCGAGAAGGACGACGCGTTCTGGTGCGACGAGCTCTACGTCAGCACCGCCGAAGTCGCGACGCAGCGCAGGACCCACGTGCACGTCGCGTTCCAGGCGCGCAGCCGCGAAGCGGTCCAGCGCTTCCACGAGGCCGGTCTCGCCGCCGGCGGGCGCGACAACGGGCCGCCGGGCGAACGCGACTATCACCCGGGCTACTTCGGCGCCTTTCTGCTCGACCCCGACGGCAACAACATCGAGGCGGTCTTCCATGGACCGGCCGAACGATCGACCGACGCGGTGACCATCACCTTCGCGCGTCCATGAGCACGAGGTCCTCGCTGCCCGTATCGATCGCCGCCACCGTCGACGCCCTCGCGACGCAGGACTACGTCGCCGACCGACGGCTCGCGACGGCGCTGTTCCTCGCGATCCAGCTGCAGCGGCCGCTGCTCGTCGAAGGCGAACCGGGAACCGGCAAGACCGAACTCGCAAAGGCGGTGGCCGGGATGCTCGATCGTCCGCTGATCCGGCTGCAGTGCTACGAAGGCCTCGACCTCGCCGGCGCGGCCTACGAATGGAACTACGCGCGGCAGATGATCGAGATCCGGCTGGCCGAACAGGCCGATGGCGCCTCGAAGGCCGCGCTCGCGACCGAGCTGTTCTCCGAACGCTTCCTGATCGCGCGGCCGCTGCTGCAGGCCATCGACCCCAAGCAGCCGGTCCCGCCGGTGCTGCTGATCGACGAACTCGATCGCGCCGACGAGCCCTTCGAAGCCTTCCTGCTCGAAGTGCTGTCCGACTTCCAGATCACGATTCCCGAGACCGGCACCATCCGGGCGACGACGCCGCCGATCGTGATCCTCACGTCGAACCGCACGCGCGAGATCCACGATGCGATCAAGCGCCGCTGCCTCTATCACTGGGTCGGCTTTCCCAACGCGGCGCGCGAATACGACATCCTGCTGCGACGCGTGCCCGGTATCGAAGGCCGGCTGGCCAAGGAGATCGTGGCCTTCGTGCAGCGCCTGCGTGGGATGGACCTGTTCAAGAAGCCCGGCATCGCCGAGACCGTCGAGTGGTCGCGCGCGCTGCTGCAGCTCGACGCGATCGTGCTCGACCCGGCCGTCGTCGACGACACGCTGGGCGTGCTGCTCAAGTACCAGGACGACATCGCGAAGGTGGCCGGCTCGGAGGCGGCGCGCATGATCGCCGAACTGCGTGATGCGGTGTCGTCGGACGCGCGCTGAACGGACCGACATGCGCCATGATCAAGCGGCGGAACCCTCGCCTCACGCGATGGTGCGACTCTCGAAGTGGCTGCGGGCGGCGGCACTCCTGCTGGCAGTGCTCGCGACGGCCGCAGTGGTCGCGCAGTCGATGCCGTTGGCACTCCGGCTTGCGAGCTTCGCGCTGTATGCTCTCGGCCTCGCCTTTGATCCGGCAAAGTGGGTGGGCCTGCTGAAAAAGGATGTGCGCGTCGCGCTGGCGACCGTCGACGTCGTTACGCCCGGTCAGACTCTACTGTCCTACGCTGCGCCCACGCTGTTCGTCGCGAGCTTCTTCGTGTGACGACGGCGCCCGCTCCAGCAGCGAGGTCGCTGCCCGGCCACCTCGCCGAGAACGTCATGCACTTCGCGCGCGTGTTGCGGCACGCGGGCCTGCCGCTCGGCAGCGATCGCATCCGTCTCGCGCTCGAGGCACTGCCGATCGCGGGACTCGAGTCGCGCGACGACCTCCATGCCGCGCTGACCGCGTGTCTGGTCGACCGGCCCGAGCATCAGCTGCTGTTCGACCAGGCCTTCCACCTGTTCTGGCGCGATCCCGACCTGCGGGGTCGGATGATGGCGATGCTGCTGCCCCGCGTGGAGGGTCGCGAGACGGGGCCGAAGCCGGCGCAGAACCGCCGGCTCGCGGCAGCGTTGTTTCCTAAGCAGCGCGAGCCGGAGCCGGAAGCGCCGCCGCGCGAAGAGACGAGGATCGAGGCTGCGCTGACGTTCTCGGATCGCGAACGGCTCTTCAAGGCGGACTTCGACACGATGACGGTCGACGAGTGGAACGAGGCGAAGCGGGTCATCGCGTCGCTGGACTTCGACCTCGAACGGATCGCGACGCGGCGCACGCGGCGTGCGGCGCGCGGCAGGCTCGACTGGCGTCGCACGATGCAGTCGTCGGCCCGCAGCGGCACGCTGACCTTCCGGCATCGCCTGCCGCGCATGCGCGAGGTGCCGCTCGTCATCGTGGCCGACATCTCAGGTTCGATGAGCCGCTACTCGCGGATGCTGCTGCATTTCGCGCATGCGCTGGCGACGCATCACGCGCGGGGCAATCGCCGGATCGCCACGTTCGTCTTCGGCACGCGGCTGACCTCGATCACGCGCGCGCTGCGCGACCGCGACCCCGACCTCGCCGTGGCGTCGGTGGTCAAGGCGGTCGACGACTGGTCGGGCGGGACGCGGATCGCGGGCTGCCTGGCCGACTTCAATGCGCACTGGTCGCGGCGCGTGCTCGCGCAGAACGCCACGGTGCTGCTGATCACCGACGGCCTCGAGCACGGCGACGTGGAGCGTCTCGCGTTCGAGACCGAGCGCCTGTCCAAGTCGTGCCGCAAACTTGTCTGGCTCAACCCGCTGCTGCGTTATGCGGGCTTCGAACCGAAGGCCGCCGGCATCCGCGCGATGCTGCCGCACGTCGATCGCTTCGTTCCAGCGCACAATCTGGACAGCATCGCGGCACTCGGCGAGGTCCTGTCGGTTGCCTGACACCCTCCGCAACGAATCCAACACCAAGACCAAAACGAGGCATGACATGCAACTGAAAGGCGAACAACTGCTGCCGGTTTCGCAGCTAGCCGCGTGGGAAGCGCTCAACGACACCGAACTGCTCAAGTGCGCGATCCCCGGCTGCGAGTCGATCACGCCGTCGATGGCCGACGGCGAGGACGGCTGCGCGGCCGCGCAGACGCCGGGCACCTACGACCTCGTGATGATCGCGGCGATCGGTCCGGTCAAGGCCAAGTTCAAGGGCAAGCTGCACCTGATGGACCTCGACCCGCCGAACGCCTACACCATCCGCTTCGAAGGCAACGGCGGCATTGCCGGCTTCGGCAAGGGATCGGCCGCCGTCAAGCTGGTGCCCGCCGACGGCGACCAAACGCGTCTCGACTACGAGGCCAACGCGTCGGTCGGCGGGAAGATCGCGCAGGTCGGCTCGCGGCTCGTCGACATGGCGGCCCGCAAGATCGCCGACAACTTCTTCGAGAACTTCACCGAAGCGTTGCGCAAGCGGTAGGACGCGCATCGACCCCCGTTGTTCAGACGGCGGCGGCCGTGGGCCTGCGCTGCAGATCCTGCAGCAGGCGCTGCACGATCAGACGGATCAGGTAGAAACCGAGCTTGGGGTTCTGGTAGTACAGCAGGTAGATGGCCTCGTCGGTCATCGTGTAGCAGATGCACGCGCTCTCGCACACCACGGTCGCCGTGCGCTTTCGATCCTCGGTGAACAGCCCGATCTCGCCGACCAGGCTCCCCGCGCCCAGCGTCGCGCCGAGCTCGGCGAGGCGCACCGTGCCCTTGCGGATGTAGATCAGATGATGCGCATCGTCTCCCTTGCTGAACAGCGTCTCGCCCGCCTTGAACGTTGCCTTCTTCATGTACGGCAGCAGCCAGTCTTTGATCGGGGTATCGGCATTCGCGCTTTCGAGGGCGGTGAGCAGGCGTTGCAGATCCCACAGACGGTAGGCGTTCACGGCCAGCAGCGAGGCCTGCAGCGTCGTGTTGATCCAGTTGTGGTCCATCACCGAGTGGGCGAGGAAGAAGCTGTTGGCCATCAGCGCGAAGATGCGCAGCGGCACCATGCGCTTCATCAGGTTGCTGACCAGCGTCAGTACGCCGCCGAGGCCAGCCAGCAGCAACGAGACTTCGAGAGCAGTCGACATCGAAACTCCATCAGACGGGAAAATGGTGCGTCACCGGCCGTTGCGGTAGCGCGATTGGTCGTTTTGATAGCACAGTTCGAATCGCCATCAATGCGTAATCTTTACGAATGCGCGATGCTTCGGGTCGCGCGGCGTACCAACACGGTCGCGCCGGGCGACGGGCGACCGTCGAGTTGTTTCGTTCCATGAATCCCCACGTCATCCCCGCATGAGTGCCACCGTCGACCAACTCGAAGCCGCCATCGCGGCACTGGAAACCCAACGGGGACTGCTGGGCGACGCGGTGGTCGAGGCCGGCACTGCGCCGCTGCGCGAGAAGCTCGCGCTGCTGCGCTCGCAGACCCGCGCGCGCAGCCAGCAGCTCAAGGCCGTGTCGGTGCTGTTCGTCGACCGCGATGAGTCGCACGCTCGACCCCGAGGACATCCACGCCATCGTCGACGGGGCGCTGGAACGCTTCAGCGCCGTCGTCGTCGCGCGGCAGGGCCGGGTGCTCCAGTACGCCGGCGACAGCCTGCTGGCCGCGTTCGGCGCGGACGGGGCGCACGAGGACGATGCCGAGAACGCGGTACACGCGGGGCTGGCGATCATCGAAGAAGCCCGCCGCGTCGTGGTCGAGATCGAGGCGTCGTACCGCATCACCGGCTTCAACGTGCGGGCCGGCATCAACACCGGGCCGGTGCTGCTCGGCGGCGGTGTCGACGACGAAGGCAGTATCCGCGGGACCACCGTCAACATCGCCGCGCGCATGGAACAGACCGCTCCCGACGGCGGCCTGCGGATCACGCACGACACCTATCGCCACGTGCGCGGCGTGTTCGACGTGGCGGAGGAACCGGCGATCCCCGTCAAGGGCATGGACGAGCCGCTGCGCAGTTACCTGGTGATGCGCGCGAAGCCCCGCGCGTTCCGCCTCGCGGGGCGCGGCGTCGAAGGCATCGAGTGCCGCATGGTCGGCCGCGACGCGGAGCTCAAGCGGCTGTCGGACGCGTTCGAGGACGTGATCGCGGAGAACACGCTGTCGCTCATCACGATCGTCGACGCCGGGATCGGCAAGAGCCGCCTGTTCGACGAGTTCTACCACGCGGTCGAGCTGCAGTCGCGCGAGGTGTGGGTGTTCCAGGGCCGCTCGGAGATGCACGGCAAGATGCTGCCGTACGGCGTGCTGCGCGACATCTTCTTCTGGCGTTTCCAGATCGCGGACAGCGATACGCCTGCCGAGGCGCGGCGCAAATTCAGTGATGCAACGGCGGCGACGTTCGGCGCTGCCTCCGACGAGCACGCGGCGCTGCTCGGGCAGCTGATCGGGCTCGACTTCCGCACCAGCTCGTTCATCGCCGGCATCGCGAGCGACCCGAAGCAGATCCGCGACCGCGCATTCCACTCGGCCGCGCAATACTTCAAGGCGATCGCTTCGACCGATCCGGTAGTGCTGCAGCTCGAGGACCTGCACTGGGCCGACGAAGGTTCGCTCGACTTGATCAACCACCTGGCGCATGCCTGCCGCGATTTCCCGACCCTGATCGTCTGCGCCGCGCGGCCGGCACTGCTGGAACGTCGACCGCTGTGGGGCAGCGGGCAGGGCAACCATGAGCGGATCGAGCTTGCGCCGCTGCCCCGGCGCAGCAGCCGCGAGCTTGCCGATACGCTGCTGCAGAAGCTGCAACAGCCGTATGTCGCGCTGCGCGAGCTGATCACCGGCGGTGCCGAGGGCAACCCCTTCTACATGGAGGAGCTGACCAAGATGCTGATCGACGACGGCGTCATCGTCGTCGGCGACGAGACCTGGCAGGTGCTCCCCGCGCGCCTCGCACGCGTGCATGTGCCGCCGACGCTGGTGGGCGTGCTGCAGGCGCGTATCGACGCGTTGCTGCCGGTCGAGAAGCTGGCCCTGCAGATGGCATCGGTCGCGGGGCACGTGTTCTGGTCCGACGCGCTGTATTCATCGATCCCACGGTGATCGACGCGCTACCGGCACTGATGGCGCGCGAGCTGATCTACGGCTGCGGGACCACCTCGTT
>JBBRRW010000206.1:0-6093 GCA_038245975.1 Burkholderiales bacterium | reverse complement strand
TTCGAGGCCTGCGGCCATGCCGATGCCGGCCCAGCCGCCGATACCCGAATACACGCCGACGTACTGCTTGCCCTTGTGCATGTAGGTGAACACGTTGCCGATGATCCCCGACGGCGTCTTGAACTTCCAGAGCTCCTTGCCGTCCTTGAGGTTGACGGCCTTCAGGTAGCCCTCGAGCGTGCCGTAGAAGATCACGTCGCCCGCGGTGGTCAGCGGTCCGCTCCAGACCGAGAACTTCTCCGGCAGCGACCAGACGATCTTGCCGGTACCCGCATCCCATGCGATGAAGTTGCCCATGCCGCCATGGCTGTTCGGTGCCGGGTACATCGCGAGCGTCGCGCCGACATACGGCTGACCCGCGGTGTAGTCGACCTTGAACGGCTCGTAGTCCATGCAGACGTGGTTCGTCGGTACGTAGAACAGCTTGGTCGTCGGATTGAACGCCGCGGGTTGCTGGTCCTTCGTGCCGAGTGCAGCCGGACAGACGCCCTTGGTGTTGACGTCGGCCCCGTTCCTGGCGGGACTGTACTTCGCGACCGTGACCGGACGTCCCGTCTTCATGTCGATGCTGGTCGCCCAGTTGACCGCGGGATCGAATTTCTCGGCCACCAGCAGCGCGCCGTTGGTCCGGTCCAGCGTGTAGCCGAAACCGTTCCGGTCGAAGTGGACCAGCGCCTTCGTCGGCTTGCCCTTGACGTCGATGTCCGCGAGGATCATCTCGTTGACGCCGTCGAAGTCCCACTCGTCGTAAGGCGTCATCTGGTAGACCCACTTCACCTTGCCGGTGTCGAGGTCACGCGCCCAGACACTCATCGACCACTTGTTGTCGCCAGGCCGTTGCGCCGGGTTCCAGGTGCTCGGATTGCCCGACCCGTAGTACAGCAGGTTGAGTGTCTTGTCGTAGCTGTACCAGCCCCAGGTCGTGCCGCCGCCGATCTTCCATTGATCGCCCTTCCAGGTCTTCAGCGACGAGTCGACACCGACCGGCGCGACCTTACCGTCCGCCCAGGCGGTGGTGGTGTTCGGATCGATCAGCATCTCGGCATCGGGGCCGACGCTGTATCCGCGCCACACCATCTTGCCGTCCTTGATGTTGTAGGCGCTGATGTAGCCGCGTACGCCCCACTCGCCGCCGCTGATGCCGGTGATGACCTTGTCCTTGAAGATGTGTGGCGCGTTGGTGTTGACCGCGCCGGTCTTCGGGTCGCCGTTCTTGACGGACCAGACGACCTTGCCGGTCTTCGCGTCCATCGCGACGAGCATCGAGTCGGCCTGCTGCAGGAAGATCTTGCCGTCGCCGTAAGCGAGGCCGCGGTTGACGGTGTCGCAACACATCTGCGGGATAACGGCCGGGTCCTGCTTCGGCTCGTACTTCCAGATGATCTTCTGCGAGTCGAGGTCGACCGCGAAAACCTTGTTGGGAAACGGCGAATGGATGTACATCGTGTCGCCGATCACCAGCGGCGAGCCCTCGTGGCCGCGCAGCACGCCGGTCGAGAACGTCCAGGCGACCTGAAGCTTCTTGACGTTGCCGGCGTTGATCTGCTTCAGGCTGCTGTAGCGATGGTTGTAGTCGTCACCCGCCTGGGCCGCCCAGTTGTCCGCGTTGGACATGGCCTTGTCCAGATCCGCATCGGCATGCGCGGCAACGGGAACAGCGAGTGCCAGTCCCAAGACCAGATGCCGCACTCGTGATTTCACATTCATGGTTGTCTCCTGGCGTGAATCGTTCTCGAAACTTGAAGCCGCTGAGATGTCCAGGGGTTCTTTGATGACTTGCCCGGATATTGCATCCGGCTCGGAACCCTTCGCGATGGCACCTTAGCAACTCTGTCAAGCGTTCCTTCTCTGAGTTGCAGTATTCGGCGATCGCGAGACCAACCTGTGTGAACTGCTCAACGAGAATAGCGTTTAATCTCGCGGAAGCCAACCATCTGTCGATTGATTGATTTCATGATCGCCATTACCTGCGCATTTCGCAATGCAGCAAAGGAACAGCGATAACACCATTCAATGGTATTGCGTATCGGGTTTTAAACCGCTTGCGTCCGGGGAGCGAATACGGGATTACCCTCGATCTCCAACCAGCAAGAAAAACGAATGACGCAACGCAAAAAACGCAACCTCAAATCGCATGTTGTCCTCGTGACAATGTTGGCTGTCAATCAGGCGGATGCCGCCGACAATCCGGCCGAGTTACTTGAGTTGCCCCGCGTCGAGGTGATCGGAACGACCCCGTTGCCCGGCCTCGGCACCCCGGTTCGCGACGTGCCGGCCAACGTGCAGGTCTATACCAGTCGGGATCTCGGCCGGCAGCGTCAGGGCAACGTGGGCGAGTTCCTCGAACAGAACCCCACCAGCGTCTCGATCAATTCGAGCCAGGGCAATCCGCACCAGCCCGACATCAACTACCGCGGCTTCACGGCATCCCCGCTGCTCGGCACACCGCAGGGTCTGTCGGTGTTCCAGGATGGCGTGCGGATCAACGAGCCGTTCGGCGACGTGGTGAACTGGGACCTGCTGCCGCAGTCCGCGATCGCGAGCATGCAGCTCATCCCCGGATCCTTCCCCGCATTCGGACTCAACACGCTCGGCGGCGCCCTCGCGCTCTACACGAAGAGCGGCAGCCAGTACCCGGGCGGCGCGCTCGAGGTCTCCGGCGGCTCGTTCGGACGCCGGACGATCGAGCTCGAACAGGGTGGCCGCTTCGGCAACTGGGACTACTTCGTCACCGGCCACGACCTGCGCGATCACGGGTGGGCCGCGCACAACGCGAGCCGCGTGCGCCAGTTCTTCGGCAAGGTCGGCTACCAGACCGACAAGACCGACATCGACGTCAGCCTGACCGCGGCCAACAACATCCTCGAAGGAACGCAGACGCTGCCGGTCTCCTTCCTCGACGACATCCGGCAGGCCTATACCTTCCCCGACCGCAACCACAACACGCTCGGGTTCGTGTCCATCAAGGCGAGCCACTTCATCACCGACGAGCTGCTCGTGGGCGGCAACCTCTACCACCGGAAATACAAGAACCGGAGCATCAGCAGCAACGTCAACCGAGACTTCGGCAGCGTGGATCCCGCGACCGGTGTGGTCGACACCGTGCAGGCGACCAACGACGAATCGCTGATCGACCAGAACGGCTACGGCTTCGGTGTCCAGCTCACGTATTCCGGCGCGATCGGTGCGCGGAAGAACCAGTTCGTGGTCGGTGCGAGCAGCGACCTCGGGCATGCGCGATTCATGCAGAGCTCACAGGCGGCTGCGTTCACGCGCGCGCGCGACACCGCGGGCGTCGGCGACTTCTCGGCCGCTACCGACGCCGCGACCCGCAACCGCTACGACGGCCTGTTCGTCAGCGACACGCTGGCGATCGATCCACTCTGGACGCTGACGCTGTCGGGCCGCTACAACCACGCGCGGATCCGCATCGAGGACCTGAGCGGCACCGCGCCGCTGCTCGACGGGACGCATCGCTACGCCCGCTTCAACAAGGCGGTCGGCATCACTTTCAATCCGCATCCGGCGCTCACGACCTATCTCTCGTACAACGAGGGCCTGCGGGCGCCGACACCCATCGAACTGACCTGTGCCGATCCCGATGCGCCGTGCAGGCTGCCCAATAACTTCCTTGCAGATCCGCATTTGAAGGCCGTGCGCTCGCGCACCGTCGAAGCCGGGGCACGCGGCACCTGGGACAGCGGCGGATGGAGCGCCTCGGTTTATCGCACCGGGCTCGACGACGACATCCAGTTCGTCAGCAGCGGCGCGGGCGCCACCAACGCGGGTTACTTCCAGAACGTCGGCAGTACCCGCCGGCAGGGGCTCGAACTCGCGGTCAACGGCAAGCTCGACCGCTGGACCTGGTCGGCGCGCTACGCCTACCTCGACGCGACCTATCGCTCGCCGTTCAGCGAGAACAGCGAGAGCAACTCGCGTGCGGACGCCGGCGGTGCAATCCAGGTTTCGCGCGGCGATCGCATTCCCGGCCTGCCGCAGCACAACGTCAAGCTGCGCGTCGACGTCGCCGCCACCGAAGCGTTCGGCGTCGGCACCAACGTCGATTACACCAGCTCGACCTATGCGCGCGGCGACGAGAACAACCGCGACGTCCACGGCCGCATCCCGGGCTTCGTGCTCGTGCATCTCGACGCGCGCTACACGATCGGCCGCGACATCGAGGTCTTCGCGCGGATCAACAACCTGTTCGACCGCCGCTACGCGAACTTCGGCGTCGTCGGCCAGAACTTCTTCACCGGGCCGAACCGCACGTTCGGCCCGTCGTCGGGCAACGACCCGGTCACCGAACAGTTTCGCGCGCCGGGCACACCGCGTGGCGCCTGGTTCGGCGTGCGCTATCGGTGGACCTGAGGCCGCGGTGCGACGTGCACCGCCTCACTGCGATGACGAACCAACCGCGCCGAATGCGACAGCGACCCCGACCGTGAACGTGCGACCCGGTGCCGGTTCGAAGTAGCGACCGTTCGATTCGTTGACGATCACCGAGCCCGCATAGCGCCGTCCGAACAGGTTGTCGACGCGCGCGAAGCCATTGACCGTTCCGCCCGACCAGCGCCACAGATAGCCGGCACGCAGGCCGGCGGTCGCATAGGAAGGCGCCGCATCGCTGTTCACGTCGTTGACCAGGACCCGGCTCGATGCGCGTCCCTCGACCGCTGCACGCCATCCGTCGAGCGGCTCCCACGCCAGCTCTGAGTAGAGCGTCGAGCGCGCGATGCCGGGAATGCGGTTGCCGCCCGGCACCGCGACCGTGGCCTTCGCGCACGGGGTCGCGGTACAGGTCAGGAAGCCGTCGCGAAATCGCGCGTCGAGCAGTGTGTAGGCCAGCAGGAACCGGCTGTTCTTCGCGACGTCGTGCCGCAGCGACAGCTCGAAGCCGTTGCGACGGGTATCGCCCGCGTTCTGGAACGTGGCGCGTCCGCCCAGATTGGTCAGCGTGACGAGTTCGTCGCGGGTGCGGACCTGGAACAGCGCGGCCGTCACGCTGCCGAGCCAGGTATCGCGCGCCTTGATGCCGACCTCGACGTTCGTGCTGCGGACCGGTTGCAGCGCGAAGTTCAACCCGCTCGACCCATCGGCGCGATAAGACAGCTCGTTGAGCGTCGGGGTCTCGAAGCCGCGCCCGGCCGATGCATAGAACCGCACCGCATCGACCGGCGCGTACGTCACGCCGGCCACCGGCGTCGCCGCGTTGTAGCGGACGTTGCCGCTGTCGTCCGGATTGCCGGGCACGACGAAGCGATCGAGGGATTCGAAGCGCACGATGCTGCGGCGTGCGCCGACATCGAGCGTCCAGCGCTGCGCGGGTTGCCACGAGGCCTGGAGATAGAGGTCCGCGTCGCTGACGTTGTTGCGCTCGTCGCGCCGCAGGTCCCCCTGCACGCCCAGCGTGGTCCCGATGAAGTTGCGGTAGCCGCGACGCTGCTCGCCGAGCGCGTCGTAGGAGACCCCGGCCACCAGCGTCAACGGACCGAGCGGCGCACCGTCGAACTTGCCGGTCCAGCGCAGGTCGGCGCCGTGGTAGTCGCGACCGAGCGCGATCACGCCGCCGGCACTGAGCGGACTCAGTTGCGCCGAGACCGGGATGGCCTGGAACTGGATGGTGTTGCGATGCCCGTCGTAGACCACCGCCCGGACCGTGCTGATCGCGTCCAGGTGGCGTTCGTACACCAGCCCGGCCTGGGTCTGGTCGGTCGATTTGCGTGTGTTGAACTGCAGCGCGCTGGCGTTGACGCCGCGCGGGTTCGCGAGGAACGCGTCGTGCGTGAGTCCCAGCGGATCGTCGGCCTTGCCGAGGGACAGGCTGTTGAAGACGAACTTGAGCGTGCTCGCATCGTCGAGCACGACACCGACCTTGACGTTGGCGAGATTGCGCTGGGCAGCGCTGTGGTCCCGGTATCCCTGGGTCGTAAAGCGATTGATGTCGACCAGTGCGTCGACGCCGTCCGCGGCGCCCGAGAACTTGAGTCCGCTGCGGAGGGTCCGGTTGCTGCCGACCGCGAAGTTGGGGGTCAGCGTCGCCGGCGTCTTGCCGTCTTCCGTGTAGATCGCGACGACGCCGCCCGACGAGTT
>JBBRRW010000205.1:0-6107 GCA_038245975.1 Burkholderiales bacterium | reverse complement strand
CATGTAAATGGTCTCGACCTGCAGCGAGATCGGTTTGCCGATGAAGTCGCCGAGCAACGCCAGGCTCTGCGACTCTTCCTCCAGGAACAGGTCGATCACCGACTGCGACGCCAGCACGCGAAACTCGCGCGGCTTGAACTGGCGCTCCTCGCGCAGGATCTCGCGCAGGATCTCGTAGCAGATCGTCCGCGCCGTCTTGACCTGCCCGGTGCCCTTGCAGGTCATGCAGGGCTCGCACAGCACGTGGGCGAGCGACTCGCGGGTGCGCTTGCGCGTCATCTCGACGAGGCCGAGCTGCGTGAAGCCGTTGACCGTCATCTTCGTGCGATCGCCGGACAGCGCGCGGCGCAGTTCATTCAGCACCGTGTCCTGGTGTTCGCGGTTCAACATGTCGATGAAGTCGAGCACGATGATGCCGCCGAGATTGCGCAGCCGCAGCTGCCGGGCGATCGCGTGCGCCGCCTCGAGATTGGTCTTGAAGATGGTGTCGTCGAACGAGCGTCCACCGACGAAGCCGCCGGTGTTGACGTCGATGGTCGTCATCGCCTCGGTCTGGTCGATGATCAGGTAGCCGCCCGACTTGAGGTCGACGCGACGCGCGAGCGCGCGCTCGATCTCGGCGTCGATGCTGTAGCGCTCGAAGAGCGGCTTCTCGCCCACGTAGTGCGTGACCCGTCCCGCCACTTCGGGCGTGTAGGCGTGCGCGAAGTCGCGCAGCTTCTCGAAGCTCTCGCGCGAGTCGATCTGGATGGTGGTGGTCGACTCGCCGGCGAAGTCGCGCAGCATGCGTTGCGCGAGTCCCAGGTCCTGGTAGAGCGGCATCGGGGCGCGCGCGGTCCGGCTGGCCGTCAGGATGTCGTCCCACAGCTTGCGCAGGTAGCCGATGTCCGCCGCGAGGTCCTCGTCGCTGGCGTCTTCGGCCAGCGTGCGCACGATGAAGCCGCCGGTCTCGGTCGGCGGCAACAGACGCAGGACCCTGGCGCGCAGCGCTTCGCGCCCGGCTTCGTCGCCGATGCGCTGCGAGACGCCGATGTGTCCGGCGTGCGGCTCCTGCGGCAGGTAGACCAGCAGCCGCCCCGCGATCGACATCTGCGTGGACAGCCGCGCGCCCTTCGTCCCCAGCGGCTCCTTGACGATCTGCACGAGCAGCGACTGCCCTTCGTGCAGCAGCCGTTCGATCGGCTCGTGGTTGCCGTTCGGCGCAGGCCCGGTCTGCGGCGGCAACGCCTTCGACGGCGCGCGCTCGTCGGGTACCCCGTCGCGCCGCGTCGGCGAATCGCGGCGGGGCTCGTGGCGCCAGATGTCGGCGACATGCAGGAAGGCCGCGCGATCCAGGCCCGCATCGATGAAGGCCGACTGCATGCCGGGCAGCACGCGCACCACCTTGCCCAGATAGATGTTGCCGACGATGCCGCGCAATACCGTGCGTTCGACGTGCAGCTCCTGCGCGATCCCCTGGACGACGACGGCGACCCGCGTCTCTTGAGGCGTCACGTTGATCAGGATGTCTTCGCTCATCTTCTTGGGGGTCTTGTCGGCGCGCGGCGCAAGAGGGCGATTGTACGGACCGGCCGCCGCGCCATCATCGCGGATCGATGCCGAAGCGATGCAGCAGTTGCATGGTCTCGTACAGCGGCAGCCCGACGATGCCGCTGTGGCTGCCCGAGATGCGCTCGACGAACGCGGCGGCCCGACCCTGGATGGCATAGGCGCCGGCCTTGCCGAACGCCTCGCCGTGCGCGAGATAGCGGTCGATGTCTTCCGCGGTCAGCGACCGGAAGCGCACGCGCGACTCCGACAGCGCCTCCTCGATGCGACTGCCGCGGGCCACCGCCACCGCGGTCAGCACGCGGTGGGCGCGACCGGAAAGACGCTGCAGCATGCGACGCGCGTCGTCGGCGTCGACCGGCTTGCCGAGGATGTCCTGCTCGACGGCCACCGTGGTGTCGCCGACCAGGATCGGCGCATCGGGCAGTCCGCGCCGCGCGACGCGGTGCACGGCCGCCTCGGCCTTGAGGCGCGTGACGCGGCGGACATAGGCGCGCGGCGACTCGCTGCCACGACGGGCTTCGAGGGCTTCGACATCCTCGTCTTCGTCCGGCGGCAGGACCGTGTGCGCGACGTGCAACTGCTCGAGCAACTCACGCCGGCGCGGGCTCTGCGACGCCAGGTACACGAAGGGTGACGTTGCGGTCGAGGTCATGACGACGGGCTCACGCGCGGTGATAGGGATGATTCTGCGTGATCGACCACGCGCGGTACAGCTGTTCGGCCAGCAGCACCCGCGCCATGCCGTGCGGCAGCGTCAGCGCCGACAGCTTCATGCGCATCCGGGACTCGGCCTTCAACGATGGATCGAGCCCGTCGGGGCCGCCGATCAGGAAGCTCACGTCGTCGCCGTCGGCCCGCCATTGCCCGATCAGCGTCGCCAGTTCCGTCGACGAAACGTCGCGGCCGCGTTCGTCCAAGGCGATGCACGTGCCGTGCTTCGGCAGCGCGGCGCGCAGGCGTTCGGCTTCGGCACCCATCATGGCTTCGACGGTCTTGCCGCCGGTCCGCGGCTCGGGCCGGATCTCGCGCAGCACCAGCCGCAGCTCGGGCGGCATGCGGCCCGCGTAGTCGTCGAACGCCATGTCCACCCACGGTGGCATGCGGGATCCGACCGCGGCGATGATCAGCTGCATGGGACCCGGCCAGGACGACGTACGTGTCGTTCCGCGGGGGCTAGCGCGACGCGGGTGTCTTGCGGGGCGCCCGCGTGGCCGCCTTCTTGACCGCGACCTTCTTGGCGGCAACCCTCTTCGACGCGACCTTGCGGGGGGCCGCCTTCTTGGCGGCGACCTTTTTCGCCGCGACCCCCTTGACCGCGGCCTTCCGCGCGACCGTGGTCCGTGCCGGGTCGGTCGCGGCCGCCTGGCGCGACGCCGCGCTGCGCACGATGTCGCTCTCGACCGCATCGAGCGACTTCATCGAGACCGGCTTCGAGCCCCAGATCTCTTCGAGGTTGTAGTACGCACGGATGGCCGGCTGCATTACGTGGACGATGGCATCGCCGAGGTCGACCAGCACCCATTCGCCGGTGTCCTCGCCCTCGACGCTGACGATGTGGCCGCCCGCCGCCTTGACCTTGTCGCGCACGGATGCGGCGAGAGCCTTGGTCTGGCGATTGGAGGTGCCGCTGGCGATGATCACGCGGTCGAACAGCTGGGTCAGCCCCGTGCTGTTGAAGACCTTGATGTCCGCGGCCTTGACGTCTTCGAGCGCGTCGACGACGAGGCGCTGCAATTTACGAATGTCCATTCAACTCCGATACAGATGATTCGCTTGAATATAGACGAGAACGGCGGGTGGGACCAAGCGACCCAGCGACGCAGGTGATGGATGGTCGGCGTCGCCGCCGGCGGCGAGCGCCGCGCGGATATCGGTGGCCGACACGTCGAGCGACAGCCCTTCGAGCAGGAAGCTGCGTCCCGCGGGCGCGTGGCGCAGCGCGGTCGCGTCGCCGGCACGGGCCGACCACGCGCGCTGCACGGCGGGCGGCAGCTTCGCGATGTCGAAGCCCGGACGCGTGACCGCGGCCAGATGCGCGTGGTCCCACAGGCTCTCCCAGGCGCGCCAGGTATCGAGATGGACGAGCTGGTCCGCGCCGAACAGGAACACCAGCGGCACGCGCGGGCCGAGTGCGCCGCGCAGTTCGATCAGCGTGTCGATGGTGTAGGTCTCGCCGCCACGGACCAGCTCGCGCGGATCGACCACGAAGCGGCCGTGCGACGGCCGATGATCGGCAAGCGCCACGCGCAGCATCGCGACGCGGTCGTCGCCCGAGGCCGACAGCCCGTTCTTCTGCCACGGTCGGGCCGCCGGCAGGAAGCGCACCTCGTCCAGCGACAGCGCGGTCGCGAACGCATCGGCCATGGCCAGGTGCGCGGTGTGGACCGGGTCGAAGCTGCCGCCGAGCAGGCCGATCATGCGCGACGGCGCCGGTTCAGACCCATTCCCTCGGCAAGAGATAGCGCTCGGTCAGCAGCGCCTCGCGACTGCCGGCTTCCGGCTTCACGTCGTAGCGCCACGACGCGGCCGGCGGCATCGACATCAGGATCGACTCGGTGCGTCCGCCCGACTGCAGCCCGAACAGCGTCCCGCGGTCGAACACGAGGTTGAATTCGACGTAGCGCCCGCGACGCAGCGACTGCCAGTGCCGCTCGGCGTCGCCGTAGGCGCTGTCCTTGCGCCGTTCGAGGATCGGCAGGTAGGCCACCAGGAACGCGTCGCCGACGGCCCGCATCATCGCGAAGCAGTCGTCGAAGGAAAGTTCGTTGAAGTCGTCGAAGAAGATGCCGCCGACGCCGCGCATCTCGTTGCGATGCTTCAGATGGAAGTAGCGATCGCACCACGTCTTGAAGCGCGGGTGCAGCCCGTCGCCGAACGGTGCGAGCGCGTCGCGGCAGCTGCGATGGAAGTGCGCCGCGTCGTCGTCGTAGCCGTAGCTCGGCGTCAGGTCCATGCCGCCGCCGAACCACCAGACGTCCGCGACTTCGGGGTCCGGCGAGCGCGCGATGAAGAAGCGGACGTTGAGGTGGACCGTCGGCGCATGCGGGTTGCGCGGGTGGAACACGAGCGACACGCCGAGGGCCTCGAAGCTGCGTCCCGCGAGTTCCGGCCGGTGCTGGGTCGCCGACGGCGGCATGCTGCGTCCACTGACCTTCGAGAAGCCGACGCCGCCGCGTTCGATCACGGCGCCGTCCTCGAGGATGCACGTGATGCCGAGGCCGCCGAGCGGCTCGCCTTCGGCCTTGGTCCAGCGATCCTCGACGAAGCGAGCGCCGTCGACCGCCTCGATCGCTGCGACGATGCGCTGCTGCAACGATCGCAGGTAGCGCTCTACCGCGTCCGCATCGATCGACCGCGAAGCCGCTTGCGTCTGCATGGGCCGGTCAGCGGCGCGCGACCGCGCGCCAGCCGATGTCGCGCCGGTACTGCGCGCCGGCGAACTCGATGGCCTCGCACAGCGCGTACGCGCGCTTCTGCGCCATCTTGACGCTGTCGCCGAGCGCGGTGACGCCGAGCACACGGCCGCCGTCGGTGACGAGAACGCCGTCGCGCTGCGTCGTGCCGGCATGGAACACCATCGCGTCGTCGCTCTCGCCCTTCGGCAGGCCGCTGATGGGGTCGCCCTTGCGCGGATGGTCGGGATAGCCTTCGGCCGCGAGCACGACGGTCAGCGCGGTGCGACGGTCCCAGTCGATCTCGACCATGTCGAGCTTGGCGTTGAGGGCGCCCTCGAGGACCGGCAGCAGGTCGGACTTCATGCGCAATACGATCGGCTGCGTCTCGGGGTCGCCCATGCGCGCATTGAACTCGACCACGCGCGGCTGACCCTGGCCGTCGATCATCAGGCCGACATACAGGAAGCCGGTGAAGGCACGGCCTTCGGCGGCCATGCCGGCCATCGTCGGCCGCACGATCTGGTGCATGACGCGTGCGTGCACGTCGGGCGTGACGATCGGCGCGGGCGAATACGCGCCCATGCCGCCCGTATTGGGGCCGCGGTCGCCGTCGAGCAGGCGCTTGTGATCCTGCGCGGTCGCGAAGGGCAGGGCGGTCCTGCCGTCGCAGATCAGGAAGAAGCTCGCCTCCTCGCCGTCGAGGAAGCCCTCGATGACGAGCCGCGCGCCGGTCGCGCCCGCCGGCAGCCAGCGATCGATCGCCCGATGCGCTTCGTCGGCATCCGCGGCGACGACGACGCCCTTGCCGGCGGCGAGTCCGTCGGCCTTGACGACGACCGGCGTGGTCGGGCGGGCCGAGAATTCGGCGTCGACGTGCGCATGCGCGGCAGCGGCCTCGTCGAAGGTCTTGTACGGCGCGGTGGGAATCCCGTACCGCTGCATGAAGGCCTTCGCGAAATCCTTCGACCATTCGATCTCGGCCGCGGCGCGCGTCGGCCCGAAGATGCGCAGCTTCATCGACTGGAACAGATCGACGATGCCGGCGGCGAGCGCGGCGTCGGGGCCGACCACCGTGAGGCCGATCTTCTCGCGTTCGACGAACGCGGCGAGCACGCGCGGGTCGGTGCTCGGGAAATTCTTCAGCCGCTTGTCGAGCGCGGT
>JBBRRW010000204.1:0-6129 GCA_038245975.1 Burkholderiales bacterium | reverse complement strand
CGTCGGGCAGCCGGCCGGTGTCGAGTGTCGCGATCCCGATGCTCCTGAGCGCCGGCTCCTTCGCGGCATCGCTTCCAGCGATGAGATCGAACACCACCATGTCCTCGGCGCCGAAGCTGGTCGTGAAGATCGTCGGCGCGTGATCGCGTGCGACCCGCACGAGAACGGCGCGGGCGGCATCGGCCTTCGCAGCGAGTTCGTGAGACAGGCGACCGGCACGCCGGCAAGGTGGCGGCGCGCGACGCGCGAACAGCGGAACCTTGCGGTCGACCGCCGTCTGGTAGGCATCCGAGAAGTCGCGATAGGCCGACAGCGCGCCGGCGACCTGCTCCTGGTGCCGCATCGCGAAGCTGTCGAACCCGCACCGGAGCAGGTAGAACAGCTGGTCGCGCAACACTTCGCCGACCGCACGCAGCGGTCCGCGATAGCCATAGCGTTCGCGCAGCAGCCGCGCGATCGAGTATCCGCGGCCATCGGTGAACTTGGGAAAGTGCACGGCGATCAGCGACAGGCGGCCGAGATCCTCGACCAGCGACGCGGGATCGTCGTGCGGTTCCAGCCGCACGCCCACTGGCATGCCGAGCGCGATCAGCCGGTCGCGCTCGCTCGACCACAGAGACAACGGAACCAGGACCGCGGCCGCATCCTCGGTGCAGTCGAGGCCGCCGACGGTGTCGACCTCGGTCCAGACGTCGTCGACGATGCGACCGCCGTCGCCAATCGAACCCGCGACGACGCTCTCAATCAGCTTCGACATGATCGCGCTCACGGTAGACCTGCTGCTTGAAGGGCTCGAGACCGATGCGTTGCACGGTGTCGACGAAGCGCTCCTCGTCGCGCCGATGCGCGACGTAGGTATCGAGCAGACGGTCGATCACGTCCGGCATCTCGGCTCTGGCGAACGACCGGCCGATGACCTTGCCGACCGCCGCATCGCGACCCTGCGCGCCTCCGATCGTGACCTGGTACCACTCCTCCCCGTTCTTGTCGACGCCGAGGATGCCGATGTGACCGACGTGGTGATGACCGCATGCGTTGATGCAGCCGGAGATGTTCAGGTCGAGCTCGCCGATGTCGTGCAGGTAATCCTGGAACTCGACGCGCTCCTCGATGCGCCGCTGGATCGACTCGGCGACCGGGATCGACTTGGCGTTCGCGAGGGCGCAGAAATCGCCGCCGGGGCAGCAGACGATGTCGGTGACGAGACCGATGTTCGGTGTCGCGCAGCCGATCGTGCGGGCCGCTTCCCACACCGCGTGGAGGTCGTCCTGCCTGACGTCGGCCAACACGAGGTTCTGCTCGTGGGTCACGCGCAGTTCGCCGAAGCTATAGCGATCGGCGAGATCGGCGATCGCCTCCATCTGCGCATCGGTCGCATCGCCCGGCGGCACGCCGGTCTGCTTGAGCGACAGCGTGATCGCCTTGTAGCCGGGAACCTTGTGCGCAAACGTGTTGCGGCGGACCCAGCTCGCGAACGGCTTGCTGTCGGCCATCCTCGCCCGCAGCGCGCGACTGTCGTCGGGCAGGACCTCGTACGGCGGCGACGCGAAGAACGTCTCCATCCGCTCGTACTCTGCATCGGGCACGACCGCGCCGCTGCCGGCGAGGTGCGACCACTCCTCCTCGACTTCCGCGGTGAACACCTTCGGCGTCAGGTCGCGCACGAGGATCTTGATGCGTGCCTTGTAGAGATTGTCGCGACGGCCGTGGCGGTTGTACACGCGCAGCACCGCGTCCAGGTAGTTCAGCAGCTCGCCGCGCGGCAGCCACTCGCGGATGACATGGCCGATCATCGGCGTGCGCCCCAGCCCACCGCCGACGATGATGCGGAAGCCCCATGTGCCGTCGTCGCGGCGCAGCGCGTGGATGCCGATGTCGTGGACCATCGTGGCGGCGCGGTCCTCGACGGCGCCGTTGATGGCGATCTTGAACTTGCGCGGCAGGAAGGCGAATTCCGGATGGAAGGTCGACCACTGCCGGACGATTTCGCACACCGCCCGCGAGTCGATCAGCTCGTCGTGGGCGACGCCGGCGAACTGGTCGGTGGTGGTGTTGCGGATGCAGTTGCCGCTGGTCTGGATGGCATGCATCTCCACGCTGGCCAGTTCGGCGAGAATGTCGGGCACGGTCTCGAGCGCGGGCCAGTTGAACTGGATGTTCTGGCGCGTGCTGAAGTGTCCGTATCCCCGGTCATACCGGCGCGCGATGTGCCCCAGCTTGCGCAGCTGGGTCGACGACAGCATCCCGTAGGGAATCGCCACCCGCAGCATCGGCGCATAGCGCTGCACGTAGAGTCCGTTCTGCAGCCGCAGCGGGCGGAATTCGTCCTCGCTCAGTTCTCCGGCGAGGAAGCGACGCATCTGGTCACGGAATTGGGCGACGCGTTGGTCGACGAGCGTCTGGTCGTAGGTGTCGTAGCGATACATAGCCGACCATAATATGTGGCGGTGCAAGAAACCCGAACGACAATCGAGCAGGCACTACATTACGAAAGCTCATTTGAACTTCTTCAGCATGGACGCGGCAGGTGGCCCGCGATGGCGATGAACGGCAGGACATTGAGTCCCGTCGAGACCGCGGCTGCGGCCGAAGCGCGACGTCTCGCCGCGCTGGATCGCGTCCGCATCCTCGATACGCCGCCCGAAGCGGACTTCGACGATCTCGTGATCCTGGCCGCGCAGGTGTGCGGCGTCCCGATCGCGCTGGTCTCGCTGGTCGCGTCCGACCGCCAGTGGTTCAAGGCCAGGGTCGGCCTGACCATGCAGGAGACCCATCGCGACCAAGCCTTCTGCGCGCACGCGATCGGGACGCCCGACGCGCTGTTCGTCGTGGAGGATGCGTCGGCCGACGCCCGCTTCGCCGACAACCCGCTGGTCGTCGGCGATCCGCACTTCCGCTTCTACGCCGGCGCACCGATCGTCACCCGCGGCGGTGAAGCACTCGACACGGTCTGCGTGATCGACACACGACCCGGCACGCTGGACGCGACGAAGCGTCGTTGCCTCGAGGCGCTGGCGCGCCATGCGTCGCTGCTTCTCGAGCTGCGCGAACAGGCGCTCCATTCGGCGCGCAACGAAGTGACACTGATCGAACGCAACGAGACGCTCGTGCATCGCGTCGACCAGCGGACGCAGGAAATCGACAGCCTGTGGGAGCGCAGCGAAGACCTGCTGGTCCTGACCGATGGTCGTGGGCGCTTCCTGCGCGTCAGCCCGTCCTGGACCCGCATGCTCGGACACGACGATCGGGTCTTGTCGTCCATGCGCTGCGCCGACCTCGTGCATCCGGACGATCGCGAGCCGCTGGCGACGGCGTTGGCCGACGCCGCGTCGAGTGGGCTGGCCGTGGGCGTCGAGACCCGCGTCCGCACGTCCGACGGTGGCTGGCGGTGGATCGCATGGACCTGGACGCCCGAATCGCTCAGGGGCGGGCTGCACGGCGTGGGCCGCGACAACAGCGAAGCCAGGGCGCGGCAGGCCGCGCTCGAGACCGCCGAAGCGGCGCTGCGCCAGAGCCAGAAGATGGAGTCGCTCGGCCAGCTCACCGGCGGTCTCGCGCACGACTTCAACAATCTTCTGACCGGCATCACCGGCAGCCTCGAATTGATCCAGTCCCGTGTCGCCGAAGGTCGCATCCGCGATCTCGACCGCTATCTGGTCGCGGCACAGGGCGCCGCCAAGCGCGCCGCGGCCCTGACGCATCGCCTGCTGGCCTTTGCGCGACGGCAGACGCTCGACCCCAAGGCCACCGACATCAGCCGCCTGATCGCCGACATGGAAGAGATGGTCCGGCGCACCGTCGGTCCGCAGATCGTCCTCGAGGTGGTCGGCGGCTCGGGACTGTGGGCGGCGATGGTCGACGCGAACCAGCTCGAGAACGCGCTGCTCAACCTGTGCATTAACGCACGCGACGCGATGCCCGAGGGCGGTCGGCTGACCATCGCGACAGGGAACAAGGTGCTCGACGAAGAGGCGGCGCAGGCCATCGACCTGCCGCCCGGCCCCTACCTGTCGCTGTCGGTGAGTGACACCGGAACCGGCATGAGCGACGAAGTCGTCAAGCGCGCATTCGATCCGTTCTTCACCACCAAGCCGCTCGGCGCCGGCACCGGACTCGGACTGTCGATGGTGTACGGCTTCGCCCGTCAGTCGGGCGGCCAGGTCCGCATCGCGTCGACGATCGGCCGGGGGACCACGATGTCGTTGTATCTGCCCCGGCATGCCGGTACGGTCGACGAGGTCAACGACGGGGCGTGGGCTCCGCTCGAGAGCCGAGCCGGCCTCGACGAGACGGTGCTCGTCATCGACGACGAGCCGACCGTCCGCATGCTGATCGCCGAAGTGCTCGAGGACATGGGTTACCAGTCGGTCGAGGCGCAGGACGGGGCGACGGGCCTGAAGGTCGTGCAGTCGGAAACGCGCATCGACCTGATGATCACCGATGTCGGATTGCCGGGCGGCCTCAACGGCCGTCAGGTCGCCGACGCCGCGCGCGTGCGGAGGCCCGGGCTGAAGGTGTTGTTCATCACCGGATACGCGGAGAACGCCGTGATCGGCAACGGCCGTCTGGAACCGGGTATGGAGGTGCTGACGAAGCCGTTCTCGCTGGAGGCGCTGTCGCAGCGTATCCGCGCGATGCTGGCCGACGGTTGAAGCCGGCCACCGGGACCAGAACTCGTCCATCCGCCACCACGAACGGCACTGTCCGGCCCCTTCCGAGGAATTCCATGTTCGCTCTGTCCACGTCCGCAAACTGGTTGCCCTGGGCGCTGCTGTCCGCGTTGTTCGCGGCCGGTACCGCCATCTTCGCCAAGCTCGGCCTCGCCGAGATCGATTCCGACATGGCGACGCTGATCCGGGTCGTCATCATCTTCTTCGTACTCGCGGCCTTCGTGGTCGCGACCGGCAAGTGGTCCAGTCCGGGGCAGTTGTCGCCGCGGACCTGGACCTTCCTGACCCTGTCGGGACTGGCGACCGGCGCGTCGTGGGTCTGCTACTTCCGCGCGCTGAAGATCGGCGCGGCGAGCCAGGTGGCGCCGGTCGACAAGCTGAGCCTCGTGCTGGTCGCCCTCTTCGCGTTCGTGTTCCTCGGCGAGAGGCCGCTGCCGAAAGACTGGCTCGGCATCGCGCTGGTGGGTCTGGGCGTCGTGATCCTGGCGCTGAAGCGATAGCGGGCCGCTCAGCGATTCGCCGTCGCCCACGACGGCAGCCGCCTCGTACCCATCCGCGCAGATATCGCGACCCGGCTGCCGGACGGACATCGTTTGCGATACTTCAACGATCGTTGTATCGTTGACTCATGGATGAGAACGAGGTCGTCACGGCGATGGCGGCGCTGGCGCATGCGCAGCGCCTCAAGGTGTATCGCGCGCTGGTCGTGGCGGGGCACGACGGACTCACGCCGAGCGTGATGGCCCAGGGACTCGACGTAGCGCGCAACGCCCTGTCGTTCCACCTGAAAGAGCTCGCGCACGCGGGCCTGGTGCGGATCGAGCAGCGCGGCCGCAACCTCATCTACCGCGCCGACTACGACCGCATGAACGGACTGCTCCGCTATCTCACCGAACACTGCTGCGAAGGCACGGCGTGCGCGGTCGTGGCGCCATCCTGCGCGTGTCGATCGTTCGTGAAGAGGCGCCCGTGATGTCCGACGCGACCGCCGCCGATACGGATGCCGTCGCCCGCGAAACGGCTACGCCATCGGGCATGTCCATCTTCGAGCGCTGGCTGACCGTGTGGGTCGGTCTTTGCATGGTGGTGGGCATCGCCCTCGGCCAGCTCTTTCCGGACGTCTTTGAACAAATCGCCGCCGTGAAGCTGGCCGAAGTCAATCTGCTGGTCGGCTTCCTCATCTGGGTGATGATGATTCCGATGCTGCTCAAGATCGATTTCGGCGCGCTCGGACGCGTCAGGTCGCATGCCCGCGGCATCGGCGTGACCCTGTTCGTCAACTGGGCGGTCAAGCCGTTCTCGATGGCTCTGCTGGCCTGGATCTTCGTCGATCATCTGTTCTCGGCCTGGCTGCCGGCGGAACAGCTCGACAGCTACGTGGCCGGCCTCATCCTTCTCGCGGCCGCTCCCTGTACGGCGATGGTGTTCGTCTGGAGCCAGCTGTGCAAGGGCGATCCCT
>JBBRRW010000203.1:0-6190 GCA_038245975.1 Burkholderiales bacterium | reverse complement strand
TCAGGTCGCACTGGAGACACGGACGCGGATGCTGAACCCCAAGTGGTACGAAGGGATGCTCAAGCACGGCTACGAAGGTGTGCGCCAGATCGAGGTCCACGTGACCAACACGATGGGCTGGTCCGCCACCACCGGACAGGTGCAACCGTGGGTCTACCAGCAGCTCAGCGAGACCTTCATGCTCGACCCCAAGATGCGCGATCGGCTCGCGAAGCTCAATCCGACCGCATCGGCACGCGTGGCCGGCCGGCTGCTCGAAGCATCCGATCGAAATTTCTGGAAACCCGACGCAAAGATGCTCGAAGCGCTACGGCGCGCCGGTGAAGAACTCGAAGACCGCCTCGAAGGCGTCTACGAGCCCACGCCACAGGGAGCACCCGCATGACGATGGAAATGGAATCAGCCACGATCGCGTTCCCCGAACTCAAGCGCAGCATCGCCCGCCAGGCCGCCCGCGCGGACGGCGAAGGCAGCGTGCAGGTTCAGCTCGACCCCAACCTCAAGATCGGCAACGCCAAGGTGTTCGCGATCTACGGCAAGGGCGGCATCGGCAAGAGCACGACGTCGTCGAACCTGTCGGTCGCCTTCTCGAAGCTCGGCAAGCGCGTGCTGCAGATCGGCTGCGATCCCAAGCACGACTCGACCTTCACGCTGACCAAGAAGCTGATGCCGACCGTGATCGACGTCCTCGAGTCGGTCGACTTCCACGCCGAGGAACTGCGGGTTGAGGACTTCGTCTTCACCGGCTACAACGGCGTGATGTGCGTCGAGGCGGGTGGCCCGCCCGCCGGCACCGGCTGCGGCGGTTATGTCGTCGGCCAGACCGTCAAGCTGCTGAAGGAGCACCACCTGCTCGAAGAGACCGACGTCGTGATCTTCGACGTGCTCGGCGACGTGGTGTGCGGCGGCTTCGCCGCGCCGCTGCAGCACGCGGACCGCGCGCTGATCGTCACGGCCAACGACTTCGATTCGATCTTCGCGATGAACCGCATCGTCCAGGCCATCGGCGCGAAAGCCAAGAACTACAACGTGCGCCTCGGCGGCGTGATCGCGAACCGCAGCGCGGCGACCGACCAGATCGACAAGTTCAACACGCAGATCGGCCTCAAGACGATGGCGCACTTCCCGGACCTCGACGTCATCCGTCGCAGCCGTCTCAAGAAGTCGACGCTGTTCGAGATGGAGTACTCGCCCGAGCTCGAGGCCGTGCAGAACGAATACATGCGGCTCGCCGCGTCGCTGTGGCTCGGCACCGAGCCGCTGCTATGCCAGCCGATGAAGGACCGCGACATCTTCGACCTGCTGGGCTTCGACTGACGACACTTGAAGGGGTCCCGGCCTGCGCCGGGATGACACCGAACCGATGAATCACGCTGCCTACCTCGAACGCCGCGGAAAGATCGAACACTATTTCGATCGGACAGCCGCGGACACCTGGGCCCGCCTCACGTCGACGGCACCGGTCAGCGGCATCCGGGCGACGGTGCGCGCGGGCCGCGACCGCATGCGTGCCACGTTGCTCGACTGCCTGCCCGAAGACCTGCATGGCCGACGCGTCCTCGACGCGGGCTGCGGCACCGGCGCACTGGCCGTCGAGGCCGCGCGTCGCGGCGCCGAGGTCGTGGCCATCGACCTGTCGCCGACGCTGGTGCAGCTCGCGCGCGAACGTCTGCCGCAGGACCTGCGGTCGGGGCACGCCGGCCGCGTCGACTTCCGCTCGGGCGACATGCTCGACCCTGCGCTCGGCCGCTTCGACCACGTGGTCTGCATGGACTCGCTGATCCACTATCGCACCAGCGACATCGTCGACGCGCTCGCGGGTCTCGCCGACCGCACCGGCCGCTCCATGGTCTTCACGTTCGCCCCCAGCAACGTGTTGCTCGCGACGATGATCACGATGGGCCGGCTCTTCCCGCGCGGCGATCGCGCGCCGTTCATCGAACCCGTCGCCGAATCCAAGCTGCGTCGACGCATCGCGGCATCGCCGTCGATGGCGACGTGGCAGGTCGGCCGCACCACGCGGATCGCCAGCGGCTTCTATACGTCGCAGGCGATGGAGCTGGCAAGATCATGAGCTCCTCGGTCGGCCGCGTCACGCGACTCTGGACCCGTCTCGGGCCGGAGTTCCTGCCGTTCGCCGATGCGGCCAGCGCCGCGTTGCCGCTGTCGCGCTTGCTGCGCCTGTCGCTGTTCCAGGTCTCGGTGGGCATGGCGACGGTGCTGCTGATCGGCACGCTCAACCGCGTGATGATCGTCGAGCTCGGCATGTCGGCGTGGCTGGTGTCGCTGATGGTCGGCCTGCCGCTGGTGTTCGCCCCGTTCCGCGCGTTGATCGGCTTCCGCTCGGACACGCATCGCTCCGTCCTCGGCTGGAAGCGCGTGCCGTACCTCTGGATGGGTACGCTGGTCCAGTTCGGTGGCCTCGCCATCATGCCGTTCGCGCTGATCCTGATGTCGGGCGACAACCGCGGCCCGGCGTGGCTCGGCGATGCCGCCGCCGCCCTCGCCTTTCTGCTGGTCGGCGCGGGCCTGCAGGTCACGCAGACCGCCGGCCTGGCGCTCGCGACCGACCTCGCGCCGGCCGAGACGCGGCCCCGCGTCGTCGCGCTGATGTACGTCGCGCTGCTGGTCGGCATGGTCGCCTGCGGCCTAGTCTTCGGCGTGCTGCTGACCGACTTCAGCGAACTGAAGCTGATCCAGGTGGTGCAGGGCGCGGCGCTGTTGACGATGGCCTTCAACGTCTTCGCACTGTGGAAGCAGGAGCCTCGCGCACCGTCGAGCCGCACGAAGGTGGCGCCGCGTCCGTCGTTCCGTTCGACGTGGCAGCGCTTCGCGGCCCATGGCAAGGCGCGTCGCTTCCTCGTCGCGGTCGGCATCGGTACCGCGGCCTTCAACATGCAGGACATCATCCTCGAGCCCTACGGTGGCGAGATCCTCCACCTCGGCGTCAGCGCGACCACGACGCTGACGGCGCTGATGGCGATCGGCGCACTGACTGCATTCGCCCTCTCGGCCCGCCTGCTGACGCACGGGGCCAACGCCCACCGACTGGCAGCCTTCGGCGCCCTGTCGGGGCTGCTCGCCTTCTCGGCCGTGATCTTCGCGGAACCACTCGCCTCGCCCAACCTGTTTCGCATCGGCGCGATGCTGATCGGATTCGGCGGCGGCCTGTTCTCGGTCGGCACGCTGACCGCGGCCATGAACCTCGAAGCGGACGGCCTCAACGGGCTCGCACTCGGCGCGTGGGGTGCGGTGCAGGCGACCTGTGCCGGTCTGGCGATCGGCTTCGGCGGCGCGGTGCGCGACATCGTTTCGGCACTCGCAGAGCGTGGCCTGCTGGGCACGGCGCTGGCGCACCCCGCCACCGGCTACAGCGTCGTGTACCACATCGAGCTCTACCTGATGTTCGCGACGCTCGTCGCGCTCGGGCCGCTGGTCCGTGCGGATTCGCGCATCGTCGGCCCGGTCGCGCAGGAACCCGGTTCGTTCGGCCTGGCCGAACTGCCCCACTGAAGGCGCATTCCCCATCACGCTTCATCACGTCCCCGACACATCCCACCGCATTCCTCGAGCAAAGTCGATCAGGAGTCCATCATGCCCACTGGCGCCATCACCCAATACATCGACGTTGCCCAACTCGTGCTCTACGCGTTCTGGGTCTTCTTCGCCGGTCTGATCTTCTATCTCCATCGCGAGAGCAAACGCGAGGGCTATCCACTCGAGATCGAAGGCAACGGACGCGTGATCGCCGAAGGCTTTCCATCGATGCCCAAGCCCAAGAGCTATCTGCTGCGCAGCGGCCGCGTCGTGACGGCGCCGAATCCCCGGCGCGAGACGCAGACACCCGCCGGCGTGCCGTTCGCGAATCATCTCGGCGCGCCGCTCGAACCGACCGGCAATCCGATGCTGGCGGCGATCGGTCCGGGTGCGTACGCGATGCGGCCCGACATCCCCGACCTCACGGTCTCGGACGCACCGCGGATCGTGCCCTTGCGCGCCGACCCCACGATGGGCATCGATCCGCACGACCTCGATCCGCGCGGTCTGCCGGTGATGGGCACCGACCGTCGGGTCGCCGGCACGGTCCGCGACCTCTGGATCGACCGCGCCGAAATCATCTTTCGCTACATCGAAGTCGAACTCGCCGGCGCCACCGACGGACGCACCGTCCTGCTGCCCATGAACTTCGCCCGCGTCAAGGCACGTGGCGTGATGGTCGACGCGATCACCGGCGCGCAGTTCGCCGACGTGCCGCGGACGAAGTCCGATGTCCAGATCACCATGCTCGAAGAAGAGCGCGTGATGGCCTACTACGGCGCCGGTACGCTGTACGCCACGCCTTCCCGTTCGGAGCCGCTGCTATGACCCACGCCACGCATCGTCACACTTCGCACGAACACGAGCACGACTTCGAGTTCGAGCCGGGCCTGCCACAACCGCTGCCGAAGGGCGAGAACATCCTGTGGAAGGGTTCGCCCGACTGGCGCGTGCTGGCACGCGAATGCTTCCACATCCGCAAGCTCGCGATCTACTTCGCCGTCCTGGTGGCGTGGCGCGTCGAGTCGGTGACCCACGGCAATCCCGACCTGAGCAGCGCGATCGTGCCGACGCTGATGGCGTTCGGCCTCGCGTTCCTGGCGCTGGGCATCGTTGCCCTGCTCGCGTGGCTTTCCGCGCGCACGACCATCTACACGATCACCGAGCGTCGCGTGGTGATGCGCGTCGGCATCGTGCTGAGCGTGACCTTCAACCTGCCGTTTAAGCACATCGAAGCAGCGAACCTGCGTCCGACCAAGAATGGCCACGGCGACATCGCACTGACGATCGACAAATCGACCCAGATCGCCTACCTGCACCTGTGGCCGCACGCCCGTCCATGGCAGGTCGCGCACGCGCAGCCCAGCCTGCGCTCGATCCCCGAAGCCGCGGTGGTCGCACAGCGTATGACCGCGGCATGGAAAGCCCTGCGGATGCAGGAAACGTCGATGGCCACGACGTCGGAGACCGCGGGCGAAGCCATGCCGGAAGCAACGCTCACCCGTCCGGTCGCCCGTCCTGCCGCTCGGCCGCGTCCCGCGGCAGCGTCTTCGAAGGCGGTCCGTAGCGGCCGGGGTCTTCCCGCCGCCGAAGCGGCCTGATTCGGTTCCGGAGCAGACCGATGGCCAGCACCCCCACGACCGTTTCTTCGTCCGAGCTTCTTTCCAGTCCCGCATCGCTCCGCATGCCTCTGCTCGCCGCCGGCGGGCTGGTCGTGCTGAGCATCCTCGGGGTCGGCGCGGTACGCTGGTCCGGCATGCCGATCAGCACACCGGACGCGCCGGTCGTGTCCGCGCGGCTGCTGCAGTTCATGGATCGCAGCGACGGCGGAATCGACGTCACCGACGTCTCCACCCATCGCCTGGTCGAGACTGTCACCGGGCAATCGGGATTCATCCGCGGCACGTTGCGCGGTCTGGCCCGCGAGCGTCACCGCGCCAGCATCGGTCCGGCCGAACCGTTCGTGCTCCTCGCGCACAGCGACGGGCGCCTGACGCTGATCGATCCATCGACCGCGCGCCGCGTGGATCTCGAGTCGTTCGGGCCCACCAACGAAGCCGAATTCGTCCGCATGCTGCCCGATCGACCCAAGGCCGTGGCAGACGCCACGCCTCGCTGACACCCGCTGGAGAAACCGATGAACATGAATGAACCGCCCGTCGGTCAGTCGGCCGTCGACGCCGACCTCGATTCGCCGATGGCCTCGCTGATGCAGAAGGACGCCATCTCGTCCACCGACGACGTCACGCGACGCGCGCAGTCCAACACGCTGCTCAGCCCGAAGTTCTACAGCACCGACTACGCCGCGATGGACCGGCTCGACGTCAACCGCGTCCGCGCCGAGTGGGACGTGATGATGAAAGAGTACGAGGGCGACAACAACATCGATCACTTCCAGCGCAACGCCGAGTTCGCGGCCGAGGCCGCCCAGCTGCCGCCGGAACTGCGCCAGGAGTTCCTGGACTTCCTGATCAGCTCGATCACGTCCGAGTTCTCGGGCTGCGTGCTGTACAACGAGATCCGCAAGAACGTCACCAACCCCGACATCAAGAAGCTGATGACCTACATGACCCGCGACGAGTCCCGTCATGCGGGCTTCATCAACCAGTCGCTGAAGGACTTCGGACTCGGCGTCGACCTCGGCAACCTGAAG
>JBBRRW010000202.1:0-6207 GCA_038245975.1 Burkholderiales bacterium | reverse complement strand
GTCGGCGATGGCCGCGGCGACGTCGGCCGGCTCGACGAGACAGTCGAAGCGCAGCTCGACGCCATCGGCCTCGAGCTTGTTGCGCTGCTTCTTCATGTTGGCGCGCAGGTTCTTGCCGCGTGCGGCCCAGTAGTCGTCGAAACTGCCGGTGATCGTGACGCGCGCCGTGTCGATGTAGTCGGTCGCGATGCGCTCGGCGGTCTCGATGCGGGCGACGTGCTCGGGATCGAGCTGGCTGAGACCGACCATCGCGGTGGTCGCGCCGAGCGCCGCGGCGAGCGCCGACATCGTCGCCGCATCGGGCAGGCCCTGCGCGCCATCGTCCTGCAGCCACAGGCCGATCGGCGCCTGCGACGGCTGGAAGCTGTCGTGCACGAAGGCGTTGGCGCGGATCAGCACGGCGGCGCGACGCAACGCCGGGACCGTGGCGCGCGCATCGTCGACGAACGCGATCCGTTCCGCGCCGTCGCCGAAGTGCGTCAGCAGCGGACCGACGAAGTCCGAATGCAGGACCGGCGAGCGGAAGCCCGCGTCGTTGAGCGCATCCCAGCGCGCGGCCAGGCCCGCGAAGGCCGAGCCCGGGACCACCTGCCACTGCATGCTGCCGCTCATGCGGTCTCCGAATCGTGGAAGGCGGTCTGCACGCGCTCGATGATCCATTCGAGGTCGGCGTCGGTCAGCTCCTGGTGGCAGGGCAGTTGGAAGATCTCGGTCGCGTAGCGGGCCGACAGCGGGTCGGCCAGTGCGGCCTCGTCGTTCCACAGACGTTCCCAGCGGAACAGCGGCACGCCGTCGGTCTTGAGGCGACGGAACACCCGCTCGGGTCGCTCGACCAGCAGCGGGAACACGTACGGCACGACGCCGTCGGGCAGCGCGTCGAACAGCGGACGTGCATCGGGCAGGTCGCGCAGCGCACTATCGAGCCGCTGATAGTTGTTGCGTCGACGGGCGATGATGCGGGCGACCGGCAAGTGCTCGACGAGCTGTTGCGACGCGAACGAGATGCGTCGGTCGAGCCATGCCGGGTCGAGGCCGTTGACTCCTTCGGACGCCGCCGGGTCGTGATAGGCATGGGGCGTGCCGTTGCGTCCCGCGCGCAGGCGCTTGAAGCCGCGCCACATCGCGTCCTTGACCATCAGCGTAGTCTTCGCAGCGGCCTGTACGCCGGGGAAGCGCTGATAGAACAGGCCGCGCTCGATCGAGTTCAGCAGCGCCTTGGCCTCGAAGCGTCGGGACGGGCGCTGCAGTGTGAGGTCGTCGAGCGGATGGGTCGCCGACGCGAGACAGCCGCCGTCGTAGACCGGGAAGAACTTCATCAGGCTGACCGCCGCGTAGTCGCCCCACGAACCGATCGGCCGGCCGTCGGCGCGACCGAACACGGCATGGGCGCAGTCCTCGATCACCGGGATCCCGTGGGCGTGGGCGAAAGCGCAGATCGACTGCATCGCCTGCGGGAAGCCGAAGTAATGGGTGATCAGGATGGCGCGCACGCCGGTCAGGTCGTAGTGCTCGAGGGCGTCAAGCGGAACCTCGAGCTTCGGCGTCAGCGGGAAGAAGCAGGGCACCGCGCCGCAGAAGACGATGGGTTCGACCATCGACAGGCAGTGGTAGGCGGGCACCAGCACGCGGTCGCCATGACCGACGCCGAGCCGTTGCAGCGCGAGGGCGATGGCCACGCGCGCACTGGTCACGTAGCGTTTGTGCTGCAGCGACAGCACGCTCGGAACTTTCGCGATGCCGATCGGTTCCTCGGTCTGCGACGAGCGCGAGAACGAGGACCAGCCGAGAACCGGGTTCTTGGGGACGTGGGGGATCGGGAATTTCAGCGACAACATTTCTTCCGGGGGCATGCCGCGTCGCGTCCAGCGTGATGGGTTCGGGCTGCCGTCGGCCGCGGGCGGATGAACCGTCCGTCGGCACCGGCGATCGTTCTTGTCGGCGCTCCGGGCGCTCCGCGGACGGCGTCCTGCACAGCGAGAGGACAGCGCGGTCGGGGGTTCGGCAGAGCGGCAAATTATACTATCGGCCGTCGCCGTCAAACCATGAGCCGCACCCAGCGCGCCGGTGTCGAGCTACAGTCGAGGACCGCAGTGCCGATGCAGGAGAGCGATGCGGCTTCGCCCATTCACCCACGGAATTCACCTTGAACGTCGACGCGGAACTGAAGAACATCCTGGGCGAGATCCTCAGCCTCGGCGATCGCGCCGCGCGCTTCGGCGACCAGACCCAGCTGCTGGGCAGCCTGCCCGAGCTCGACTCGATGGCGGTCGTGTCGGTCATCACGACGATCGAGGAGCGCTTCGGCGTCGTCATCGGCGACGACGAGATCAGCGCCGAGACCTTCGCGACCTTCGGCTCGCTGCGCGCGTTCGTCGAGCAGAAGCTCGAAGACTGATCGCCGATCGTGGCAGCGAGCCCTCCTCCGGTCAGCGGCCCCTTTTTCAGGCGCGCGACACTGCAGCAGCAAAACGAAGAGCGCTTCTGCTTCTTCCACGCGCCCGCGACCATGGCCAACGGTGTGGCGATCGAGCCCCGCGGCTCGGTGCTCGTGGTGCATGCCTTCGCCGAGGAGATGAACAAGACGCGCGCCGCTGCGGCGGATGGCGCGCGGGCGCTCGCGGCCGCGGGCTTCGCGGTGCTGCAGATCGACCTCGCCGGTTGCGGCGACAGCGCCGGTGAGTTCGAGGACGCGACCTGGGCCGCATGGCTCGCCGATCTGGCCGATGGCTGGGCATGGCTGGCCGCGCATGCCGGCGGTCCGCGCTGGGTGTGGGGCACGCGCATGGGCGCCTTGCTGGCCGACCAGTTCGCGAGCGCCTGCAGGCCAGCGGCCGACGGCCTGCTGCTGTGGCAGCCGGTGGTTAACGGCGCGCAGCATCTCGGCCAGTTCCTGCGCCTGAAGACGGTCAACAGCCTGCTGCGGGAAGCGACGAACTCGGCCACGACGCCGGTCGCCCGCGTGGCGCAGCCGTCGCCCCGTGCCGACCTCGCGGCCGGCCGGGCCATCGAGGTCGCCGGCTACTGCCTGACACCGGACCTGGCCGACGCGATCGAAGCCGCACGACTCGGCGCGCAAGCTGCAGGCGACGCGCGGGCGCCGTCGCGGGTGCGATGGTTCGAGGTCTCGTCGCAGCCCGGCGCGACGCTGAGCCCGGTCGCGGCCAAGGTCGCCGAGCGCTGGCGCAGTGCCGGCAGCGACGTCGAGGTCGTCACCGTCGCCGGCAGTGCGTTCTGGCAGACGCTGGAGATCGAACGCTGCGGCGCGCTGGTGGATGCCACGGTGGAGGCTCTGCGCGCATGAACGCCGGCACCTGCGACGAGATCGCGCTCCAGTTCGACGCCGGCGTCGAACGACTCGTCGGCATCGTCACCACGCCGCCGGCGGGCGCGGACGACGCGACGCGCCGGGCGGGCCTCGGCGTGCTGGTCGTCGTCGGCGGCCCGCAGTACCGCGTCGGCAGTCACCGGCAGTTCGTGCTGCTCGCGCGCGCGCTCGCGATGCGCGGCTATGCGGTGATGCGCTTCGACAGCTCGGGCATGGGTGACAGCACCGGCGCCGAGCGTGCCTTCACCGACCGCGACGCCGACATCCGCGCCGCGATCGACGCGTTCACCGCACGGGTCCCGAGCGTGACCGAGGTCGCGATCTGGGGTCTCTGCGATGCCGCGTCGGCCGCGCTGCTGTACGCGCCGGGCGACGCGCGGGTGAAGCAGTTGGTCCTGCTCAACCCCTGGGTGCGCAGCGACGCCGGTCTCGCGCGCACGCACCTGAAGCACTACTACGGCAGTCGCCTGACCGACCGCGTGTTCTGGGGCAACCTCGTGCGCGGCCGCGTCGGCGTGCTGCGTGCGCTGAAGGAATTCGTCGCGACGATGCGCGCGGCCCGCCGCCGCGGCGCGGCGTCCGAAGAAGCGCTCGGCTTCCAGGCCCGCATGGCGCGCGGCTGGAAGCGCTTCGGCGGCGAGATCCTGCTGATCTGCTCGGGCGATGACCTGACGGCGCGCGAGTTCGTCGATCACGCGGCCAGCGACGGCGAGTGGGCGGGGCTGGTGACGCAGTCGCGGGTCACGCGCTGCGACCTGGCCGAAGCCGATCACACCTTCTCGCGGGCCGAGTGGCGCGATCGCGTCGCCCGACTCACCGCCGACTGGCTCGACGAGCGGGTGGTGAGGTCGCCGTCGGCCCGCCGTCACCACGACCAGGACACCACCGCCGCGAGCGGGCGGGTCGTCGCATGAAGGGCGGATTGCGCCGCCTGCTGATGATCGCGTACCACTTCCCGCCGCTTCGCGGCAGCAGCGGCATCCAGCGCACGTTGCGTTTCGTGCAGCACCTGCCGAAGTTCGGCTGGGAGCCGCTGGTGCTGACCGCGAGTCCGCGCGCGTACGAGGACACCAGCGACGACCAGCTGCGCGAGATCCCCGAAGGAACGGTGGTCCGCCGCGCCTTCGCGCTGAACACGGCGCGGCATCTGTCGCTGTTCGGCCGTTACCCCGGCGCGCTCGCCTTGCCCGATCGCTGGGCGACCTGGCGCTTCGACGCCGTGTCGACCGGCATGAAGATGATCCGGCAGTACCGGCCCGATGCCCTCTGGTCGACCTACCCGATCGCCACCGCGCACGTCATCGCCTCGACGCTGGCGCGCAAGAGCGGCCTGCCGTGGATCGCCGACTTCCGCGACCCCATGGCGCAGGACGGCTACCCGTCGGACCCGCTGGCCTGGGAGGCGTATCGGGCGATCGAGGAAGATGCGCTGCGCAACGCGGTGGCCAGCGTCTTCACCACGCCCGGTTGCGCGCAGCTCTATCGCGAGCGCTATCCCGACATCGCGGCGAGCAAAAGCGTCGTGATCGAGAACGGCTACGACGAGGAGACCTTCGCCCGTGCCGAAGCCGATCGCCACGCGCGCGGTGGTGCGGCGTCCACCACGAACCCGCGTTTCGTGCTGCTGCACAGTGGCATCGTGTATCCCGACGAGCGCGACCCGCGGCCGCTGTTCGCGGCGCTGGGCCAGCTCAAGCGGTCCGGCGCGCTGTCGGCCGACACGTTCTGCCTGCGTCTTCGGGCCAGCGCCTACGACCCGATGCTCGCGGCGCTCGCGACCCAACACGACATCGCCGACCTGGTTTCGCTCGAACCCGCAATCCCTTACCATGCCGCCCTCCAGGAGATGCTCGAGGTCGACGGCCTGCTGATCCTGCAGGCGAGCAACTGCAACCAGCAGATCCCGGCGAAGCTCTACGAATACGTGCGCGCGAAGCGGCCCGTGCTGGCGTTGACGGATCCGCTCGGCGACACTGCGTCGACGTTGCGCGGCGCCGGACTCACGTCGATCGCGCGGCTCGACGACGTGGCGGCCATCGTCGCGGCGATCCCGGCCTTCGTCGCCCGCGTGCGTGGTGACGGCGAGGCGATCGCCTCGCCGGCCGCGATCGCCGAGAGCTCCCGCGAAGGTCGTGCAAGGACGTTCGCCGGTCTGCTGGACCGGACCATCAAGACCTCGTCGACGCAGCCGTCGACGGACTCATCGACGAATCCATCGAAAGCGCGCGACGCATCATGACGTTCCTCAAAGCACTGTTCGTTCACAAGCGTTACGCGCTGGCGCTCGTCGGCCTCGCCTTCGCGCACACGGAACTGCATGCGCAGGGCATCAACCGGTTCGCCTGCGGCGACCTCAGGCCGCCTGGACAGTACGGGCCCTTCGACTACCGGACGCTGCCGGGCGAGATCCGCCATCGGGTCGAGGACTATCACTTCACGCCGGACGTCGAGAGCGGCAAGCGCGGTGCCACCGGTGCGCAGGCCGGCAGCGACCTCGACTACACGCTGCGGGCCTTCCCGAACAGCCCGCGCGCCCTGCTCGCCATGTCGCGCTACGCGACGCGGATGAAGACCGAGCGGCCGCCGGGCGTGCGCTTCCTCGCCGAGTGCTATTTCGAGCGTGCAATTCGCTTCGTGCCCGACGATCCGATGCCGCGGCTGCTGTACGCGAGCTACCTGAACGACCGCAAGCGGACACCCGAGGCGCGCACCCAGCTCGGCGAGGCAGAGCGGCTGCGGGGCGACCCGAGCAACTTCGACTTCGACTACAACCTCGGGCTGCTGTATTTCGACGTCGGCGTCTACGACAAGTCCTTCGACGCGGCCAAGCGCGCCTATGCGTTGGGCGCGCCGCTGCCCGCGCTGATGAACAAGCTCAAGGC
>JBBRRW010000201.1:0-6213 GCA_038245975.1 Burkholderiales bacterium | reverse complement strand
GGGATGCGACCGACCGCGTCGAACGCCTGCGTGGCGCCTTCGATCACGAAAACCGCATGGCTAGCGCGATAAGGGCCGGGTCCGGACAGATGCGTGTGGTTGACGAGGATCACCGACTCGCCCACTTCCGCATCGCGCAGTTCGATGCGATCCGGATAGCCGGGCTTGTGGTCGACGACGACGCGTCGCGCATGGTGATCGGCCAACTCCGCATCGGACAGGCCGAACAGCGACTGGAAGAACGTGGCGGGCAGCCCCGTGACGCGGAAGGCGATCGACTGCGAGGGGGTGGATGGCATCGATGACTCCTGGAAAGAAGCTATCAGCGTAGCGAGCCGGCAACCGGGCGCTCGCTGTTTTCGGACATCGAACGATCCACGCGGACCCGGTGTCGACGCGGATTCTTCGACGGACCGGGTATAAGTGGGCGACTCCACCCCTGCACGCTCGACCACGCGATCCCACGCGGGCGACGGCACCGACCAGCGCTGATGATTGCACTCGACCGCATCGCAAGAAATCCCCTCGCCCGCAGCACGTTGTGGACCGACAAGGTCCCGGTTCGCGAAGAACTCTTCGGCGTCGAGCGGCTCGAGCAGCACGCGCGCACTCTCGCGGAAGCGCAGGTGGTGACCGACCGGCCGCCACGCGTGCCGTCGTTGCACCGACGGCTCGATGACAACGCGCTGGTGCTGCTGGCGGCCTATCGCGCGAGCGCGGTCGAGCTCGAGAGCGGACGCAGCGCGGTGCCCGCGGCCGAATGGCTGCTCGACAACTACTACCTGGTCGAGGAACAGGTCCGCGAGGCGCGCGAGCACCTGCCGGGCGGCTTCTATCGGCAACTGCCGAAGCTGGCCGAAGGACCGTTCGCCGGCTATCCGCGCGTCTTCGGCATCGCTTGGGCCTTCGTCGCGCACACCGACAGCCACTTCGATCCGGAGGTACTGCGACGCTTCATCGACGCTTACCAGACCGTGCAGCCGCTGACCATCGGCGAGTTGTGGGCCGTGGCCATCACGCTGCGCATCGTGCTGATCGAGAACCTGCGCCGGCTCGCCGACCAGATCACCACCGCCCGCGGCGAGCGTCACGATGCCGAAGACCTCGCGGACCGGCTGCTGGTGTCGGGCGGCGAGCGCTCCGCGCTCGAGGCGGACATCGTGGCGCGGTCGTCGGGCCACCTGTCGGAGATCTTCGCCGCGCAGCTCGCCAAGCGGCTGCGCAACCAGGATCCGGTGACCACGCCCGCGCTCGGCTGGCTCGAGGAACGTCTGCTGCTGCAGGGCGTGTCGGTCGAGGAGGTCGTGCAGCACGCGCACCAGCGACAGGCCGTGTCCAACGTGACGGTGCGCAACATCATCACCAGCATGCGGCTGATGTCCGACCTCGCGTGGTCCGAGCTATTCGAACAGGTGAGCCTGGTCGACGCGACGCTGCGCGCAGGCAGCGCCTTCGCCGCGATGGACTTCTCGACACGGAACGGCTACCGCAGCGCGATCGAGCAACTCGCCCGCGGCTCGCGCCATTCCGAGATCGAGATCGCGTCGCGCGCGCTGCTGGCCGCACGGACGGCGCGCGCCGCGACGTCGGACCCGATGGAGGCGCAGCGGGTCGGCGATCCCGGCTACCACCTGGTCGGCAAGGGACGGTTGCCGCTCGAACGCGCGGTCGCCTTCCGGCCGCCGCTGCGGCTGCGGCTCAAGCGCTTCACGATGAATCGCGGCATCGGCGGCTACATGCTGGCGATCCTGCTCGTCACCGCGGCGCTGCTGGCGCTGGCGACGGCGCTGATCGACGGGCCGGCGACCGGCATCGTCGGCCTCGCGTCCTTCGCGCTGCTGGCCTTCCTGCCGTTCACCGAGGCGGCCACCGCTCTGGTCAATCGCGCGGTGGCTTCGCACGTCGAAGCCGTGCCGCTGCCCGGCCTCGACCTGCTCGACGGCGTGCCACCGTCGATGCGCACGCTGGTCGCCATTCCGACGCTGCTGTCCAACCACGCCGAGCTCTGCGAGCAGGTCGAACGGCTCGAGGTGCACTACCTGTCGGGCGCCGAAGGCGACGTCTACTTCGCGCTGCTGACCGACTGGGCCGACGCGAACGCGGCGCTGGTCGCCGGCGACGACACGCTGCTCGGGCTCGCCGTCGCAGAGGTGCAGCGGCTGAACGATCGTCATGCCGCGGGCGCCGCAGGCCCGCGCTTCCTGCTGCTGCATCGGCATCGCGTGTTCAACGCCAGCGAGAACCGCTGGATGAGCTGGGAGCGCAAGCGCGGCAAGCTGCAGGAACTGAACCGCCTGCTGCGCGGCGCGACCGACACCACGTTCATGACGCTGGCCGGCACCGCGCCGCAGGTGCCCGCCGACGTGCGCTACGTGATCACGCTGGACGCCGACACGCGCCTGCCGCGCGACACCGCGCTGCGCCTGATCGGGAAGATGGCGCATCCGCTCAACGCGCCGCGCTTCGATCCGCGCCGTCGACGCGTCGTCGACGGCTACGGGATCCTGCAGCCGCGCGTCACGCCGTCGTTGCCGCTGGGCAGCGACGGATCCTTCTACCAGCGCGTCTTCGCCGGACCGTCGGGCATCGATCCCTACGCGGCCGCGGCATCGAACGTCTACCAGGACCTGATCGGCGAAGGGTCGTTCACCGGCAAGGGCATCTACGACGTCGATGCCTTCGAGGCGTCGCTCGCCGGGCGCGTGCCGGACAACGCGTTGCTGAGCCACGATCTCTTCGAAGGTGTCTTCGCGCGCGCGGGGCTGGCCTCCGACGTCGAGGTCATCGACGAATTCCCGGCGCGCTACGACGTCGACGTGAAGCGCCAGCATCGCTGGACACGCGGCGACTGGCAGCTGATGCCGTGGATCTTCGGGCACATGGGCGGGCCGCGCGCGGTGCCGGCCAATGGTCGCTGGAAGATGCTGGACAACCTGCGCCGCTCGCTGGTCGCGCCGGCCACGCTCGCGGCCTTCGGGCTGTGTGCGCTGCTGCCGGTTCGGGCGGCGCTGGGCGGCATCGTCGCGCTGCTGGTCGCACTCGCGATTCCGATCTTCATCGCGCCGGCCTTCACGCTGCTGTCGCGACCGCAGCGCGTGTCACTGCGCAATCACCTCGCGACGTGGCTCACCGACCTGCGCCTGGCCGTGCTGCAGATGGGCCTGCTGCTCGCGTTCATGGCCGATCGTGCGTGGCATGCCGGCGACGCCATCGTGCGCACGCTGACCCGCGTGCTGATGACACGCCGCCACCTGCTCGAATGGACCACCGCGGCCCAGTCGGCGCGCGCGCTGCGGCTCGACACGCTCGGCTTCTATCGCGAGATGGTGGGCAGCACCGGCCTCGTGCTGGTCGCGACGATCGCCGCGATCGTCGTCGCTGCGCCGTCGTGGTGGCTGGTCCTGCCGTTCGCGCTGCTGTGGCTCGCCGCGCCGCTGCTGGCGATGTGGGTCAGCCGTCCGCTGAGCGTCTCCCGCGAACGCCTGCCCAGCGCCGACGAATCTCGGCAACTGCGTTCGATCGCGCGCAGGACGTGGCGCTTCTTCGAGACCTTCGTGACGGCGGCCGACCACATGCTGCCGCCCGACAACTTCCAGGAAGACCCGAAGCCCGTCGTCGCGCGGCGCACGTCGCCGACCAACATGGGACTGTACCTGCTGTCCGCCATCGCGGCGCGCGACTTCGGCTGGGCCGGCACGACCGCGACGGTCGAGCGCCTCGAAGCGACGCTCGCGTCGATGCGCAGGCTGCCGAAGTTCAACGGCCACTTCTACAACTGGTACGCGACCGAAGACCTGCGCGCGCTCGATCCGCCGTACGTGTCGTCGGTCGACAGCGGCAACCTCGCGGGTCATCTGATCGTGGTCGCCAACGCCTGCGAATCGTGGCGCAACGAGCCCAAGGCCGCGCAGGCCCGCAGCGGCATGGCGGACGCGCGCCTGCTCGCGGCCGAAGCGTTCGGCGCGCTCGACCCGCCGACCTCGTCCGCGCTGGGGCCCGCCTTCGAAGACCTCGGCCGCGTGCTCGACGGATCGGTGGCCTTCGAGACGATCGCGCGCGCCGTCGAACGCGTGGTCGCGACCGCGCACCGTCACCCGCACGAAGATCCCGCAAGCCCCGGCGGCGCGGCCGCGGCCGAGCTGGTCCACTGGGTCGGGGCCATCCATCGCGCGGCCATCGAGCATGCGGGCGACCGCGACCTGGGCGGCGATGCGATGGTGGCGCTGAACGAGCGGCTGCTCGCGATCGCGCGCGAGGCACGCGCCGTCGCGCTCGCGATGGACTTCGCGTTCCTGCTCGATCCGGAACGCAAGTTGCTGTCGATCGGCTATTCGCTCGCCGACAACTGTCTCGACCCGAGCTGCTACGACCTGCTCGCATCCGAGGCGCGGCTGGCCAGCCTGTTCGCGATCGCGAAGGGCGACATCACGACCAAGCACTGGTTCCACCTCGGTCGCGCGGCCACGCCGATCGGCCTCGGCTCGGCGCTGATCTCGTGGTCGGGTTCGATGTTCGAGTACCTGATGCCGTCGCTCGTGATGCGCGCGCCCTATGGCAGCCTGCTGGAGCAGACCAACCGCCTCGTCGTCGAGCGCCAGCGCTCCTACGGCGCGTCGCTGAACATTCCGTGGGGCATTTCGGAGTCGGCCTACAACGCACGCGACCTGGACTTCACGTACCAGTACTCGAACTTCGGCGTACCCGGCCTCGGGCTCAAGCGCGGACTGTCGGACAACGTGGTCATCGCGCCGTATGCGACCGGCCTCGCGGCGATGGTCGATGCGCGGGCCGCGCTGCAGAACTACGTGCGGCTCGACGGCCAGGGCGGCCGCGGCCGCTACGGCTACTACGACGCACTCGACTACACGCGCTCGCGCGTCCCTGAAGGCGATACCGTCGCGGTGGTGCACAACTTCATGGCCCATCACCAGGGGATGACCATCGTCGCCATCGCCAACACGCTGGACAACGGCCGCATGCGGGCGCGCTTCCACACCGAGCCGATGATCGTCGCGAGCGAACTGCTACTGCAGGAGCGCGCGCCGCGCGACGTCGCCGAGATGGACCCGCGCGTCGAGGAGGTCAGGGCCTCGGGTGAATCGGTCCCTGCAGAAGGAACGCTGTCCCGGCGTGTCATCCCCGAAGAGGGAGACGCCCCCGTGACGCACCTGCTGTCGAACGGGAGTTACTCGGTGATGCTGACGGCCGCGGGCTCGGGATACAGCCGCTGGGGCGACGTCGCGGTCACGCGCTGGCGCGAAGACCCGACGCGCGATGCCGAAGGTTCGTTCGTCTTCCTGCGCGACACGCAGAACGATGAAGTTTGGTCTCCCACGTCACAGCCGCTCGCGGTTGAGTCCGGCGTGACCGAAGCGCTGTTCGGCGAAGACCATGCGACCTTCACGCGCCGCGATGGTCGGCTGCGGACGACGCTCGAGATCGTGGTGTCGGGCGAAGACGATGCCGAGGTGCGGCGCATCTCGCTGACCAACAGCGGCCGACGCGAGCGCGAAGTCGAACTGACGTCGTACGCCGAGATCGTCCTCACGACACCGGCCACCGACAATGCGCATCCGGCCTTCGCGAAGATGTTCGTGCAAACGCGCTACGTCGCCAACTTCAACGCGCTGATCGCGACGCGGCGGCGGCGCGGCCCGGCGGAGCCCGAGGTGTGGGCCGCGCACTTCGCGGTCGTCGAGGGCGAGCGCGTCGGGTTGCCGCAATACGAGACCGATCGCGCGCGCTTCCTCGGCCGCAGCCGTCATGCCGGCAACGCCATCGCGATGAGCGACGGCCGGCCGCTCTCGGACACGACCGGCACCGTACTCGACCCGATCTTCGCGCTGCGCTATCGCGTCCGCGTGCCGCCGGGCGGCGTGGCGCGGGTCGCCTACTGGACCGTCGTCGCATCGTCCGAGGCGGAACTGATGGACCGGATCGACCGACACGACGATCGCAACGCTTTCGACCGTGCCAAGACCTTCGCGTGGACGCGGGCGCAGGTCCAGCTGCGTCACCTCGGCATCAAGGGCGAGGAGTCCGCGGACTTCCAGACTCTCGCCGCGCCGATCCTGTATGCGGACGCGCGCTTCCGCATGCCGTCCGACGCGATCCGCCGCGGCCTCGGTCCCCAATCGGGACTGTGGGCGCATTCGATCTCCGGCGACCTGCCGATCGTGGTGCTGCGGATCGACGACATCGACGACATGGCGC
>JBBRRW010000200.1:0-6257 GCA_038245975.1 Burkholderiales bacterium | reverse complement strand
GCGCCGCCGCTGCGCCTGCCCGGGGCGGTCGGATCGCCGGTGACCCCGGTCGGCACGGTCTAGTCATCTGAAACGATCAGGACGACGGGCCGGCCGCGCGCAGACGCGTGCCGGCGATCGTCGCGAGGATCACGAGGCCGAGGCCGAAGACCTGCACGGTCCCCGGTTCGGGGACCGCGATGGCGATGACGTGGTCGGTCGGAGTCGTGGCACCGGACCGGTCGCGAGCCTGCGGCGCCGCTGCGGATGCGACGTCCTTCCCGATGGGCGCAGCGCGTCGACGGCGACGAGGCTGCTGGCAGGAGCGCGGCGGATGGTTCGGGCATCGGACCCGGCGTCGATGCCGGTCACGCCGTGAAATACACTCGCGATCGGGGGCGTATCGCGGGACGAGCGTCCCTGCAAGGTGACGAAACCTGTGGTTCAGCGACGCAACGCGGCGGTCGAGTGCTACGGCGCGGTATCGTTGCCCACGCCAGACGCGGTCGCCGAGCCGCAGGACCGCCCCGCAGCCTTCAACGAGTACGCCGCATGCCCAATCCTCTCAAGCCGTATCGCATCGCCGACGACCGCAAGTTCGACCTGTCGGCGTTCGATCCGGGCAGCAAGGTCTTCGACGTCCGCGACGACGCGCTGAAGGCCGCGCAGCAGGGCCTGCAGATGGAGATCGGTGCCTACCAGAACCGGCTCTTCGCCGAGCACAAGCGGAGTGTGGTGCTGGTCCTGCAGGGCATGGACACGTCGGGCAAGGACGGCGCGACGATCGCGACCTTCGAGCGGACCCACCCGCAGGGCCTGGTCGTATCCGCGTTCAAGGCGCCGTCGAGCGAGGAGGCCGCCCACGACTTCCTGTGGCGCGTGCATGCCTGCGCGCCGGCCAGGGGCATGATCGCGGTGTTCAATCGCAGCCACTACGAGGCCGTGATCGCCGAACGGGTGCTGGGCCTCGCGAGCCTGCGCGAATGCCGGCGGCGCTATGCGCAGATCGTCGACTTCGAACGGCTGCTCGAGGAGCACGACACGGTCGTCGTGAAATGCTTCCTGTACATCTCGCAGGCCGAACAGAAGAAGCGTCTGCAGTCGCGCATCGACCTGCCCGAGAAGCACTGGAAGTTCAATCCCAACGATCTCGTCGAGCGCAAGCGCTGGGCCGAGAACATGGCCGCGTACAGCGATGCGATCCGCTATACGTCGACGCGCATGGCGCCGTGGTGGATCGTGCCGTCGGACTCGAAGGACCAGCGCAACCTGATGATCGCGACGCTGGTGCGCAACGCGCTCGCCAAGCTCGACCCGCAATATCCGCCGCTGCCGGCCCAGTTCGTCGGACTCCGGGTCGACTGAACGACGCGGTGGCGACGGAAGTCGCATCCGCCCGAGTGCTATGGCATGAATCCACCGGATGACGCACCGGTGGTCGGCACCGTGTCGTCTTTGGGCGGCGGGCTCGGCACAACGAGCGACTGAGCGTCCGAGCCGGCAGGGAGGGGTCCTGCGCGAACGGGGGCGCGATGAGCGACGACAAGAAGACATCGAGCGGGGCGCTGCCGGCGGGTGGCTTGGTGTGGATCGTTATCTTCGCCGCCGGTGCGTTCCTCGCGCACGAGGTGCCGTGGCAGGGTTCGCGACCGACCGCGACGGATCCGAAGGCCTATCCGTACGTCGCGAAGCAGGACATCGATTCGCGGCTGTGGCAGGACCCGCTCAGTGCCGTGGTCCGCGGTCGCGAGGACGTCCGCAAGCAGTACCCGAAGGAAGCCGACGGGGCCGCGAAGGGGCCGCCTGCCGGTGCCACGAACGGCGCGCAGGCCGCCGACTGCGACGAGGTGCGACCGCGGAGCGAAGCGGAGGCGCACGCGCCGAGCATCCTGTGTCTGCACTCGGCCGCCGACCGGAAGGGCGGCCGGACGCTGGTCCTCGGCGTCATGATCCCCGGCGGCTCCTATCCCGAGTCGGTGGAGTACCGGAGACGAATGCGCTACGCGGCGCTGGCCGCTCTCGACCGGATGGGCTTCGCGCCCGACGATCCCGAACACCTCGGCTACGTGCTGCCGCAGGAGCCGCAGCTGCTGCCCGAGTTCATCGCCTACGAGTGGCTGAGTCCGAAGGGTGGCGAGGGCCCGGCGATCCTCACGCTCTGGCTCGACGAAGACATCTTCGGGACCAATGCGATCAAGCATTTCAATTCGCTCGTCGCGATGCTGACGCGCCGCGCATCGAACGAGCCGGTGGTGCCGGTGGACTGCAGCGCCGACAACGGCCCGGCGATCGCATCCGATTTCCTCATCATCGGACCGTCGTACACGTCGACGCTGCAGGACCTGCTGCACACGATCCGCTCCGAACCGTGCCCGAAGCGCCTGCGGCTGCCGATCTTCTACAGCTACGGGGCGACCACCGACGATGCCGACATCCTCATGAGCGTCGGCTATCCGACCTTGCAGGACTCGGTCCATGCGGCGTTCCACAAGAGCGGCGTCCAGGTGTTCCGTGCCATCGGCACCGACAGCCGGCTCGGTGCCGCGCTGAAGGCGGAGTTGATCCTGCGCGGCGTCGATCCGGCCGCGAAGGCCAACTGCGCGGGGAATCCGCGTGCCGAGCGGGACGTCGAGCACGTGGTGCTCATCTCGGAGCGGGACACGTTCTACGGTCGCAGCCTTCCCGAGACGATGACCGACGATTTCCGGGGCGCCGGTTGCGATGCCAGTCGCGTGGGCTCGTACATCCATCGCTACAGTTATCTGCGCGGCCTCGACGGCCAGGTGTCGTCGATCGGCTCCGATGCCGCGTCGAAGGCCGGCTCGCCGAAGGGCGACGGGGCCGGCGGCAGCGACCGGACCAGCAAGGAGAAGCAGATCGAACGGCCCGAAGGCCAGGGGCAGCTCGACTACCTGCGGCGCCTGTCGCTGCAACTGGCCGCGCTCGACCACGACCTGCGCCGCAACGGCAAGGGAACGATCAAGGCCGTCGGCGTGCTCGGCAGCGACGTCTACGACAAGCTGCTCGTGCTGCAGGCCCTGCGGCAGCAGTTCCAGAACGTGCTGTTCTTCACGACGGACCTCGACGCGCGGATGCTCCACCCGCAGGAGCAGGACTGGGCGCGCAACCTGGTCGTCGCGTCCAACTTCGGCCTGCAGCTGAACACCGGCGTGCAGGCCGACATCCTGCCGTTCCGTGACGGCTACCAGACCTCGGTCTACCTGTCGACGCAGATCGCCCTCTACAACGCGCTGCATGCGTGCTCGAACGAAGCCGGCGATCCGTGGCCCTGCATCGACCAGGAGAAGATCGGGCAATGGCTCGACAAGCCGCGCGTGTTCGAGATCGGCCGTACGGCCGCGTTCGATTTCAGCGACCCGCGCGCCACCGCCTGCGACCCGTCCACGAAGAGCCTCACGGAATGCGCCGACATGCGGCGCGAGATCGCGTGCGATCCCTTCCGGATCAGCCTGGCCGACTGCAGGGACATCCACCCGGCCGGCTCGGCGCGCTACACGCCGATCACCAGCAACGTCTTTCGCGACGCCGTGCTGCTGCTCTTCCTCGGCGGGGTGCTGATCGCCCTGGCCCGGGGCTTCGGAACGCGCATCAGCCACTGGATCGCCGAGCGCCGCTGGCTGCCGATCGCGGTCTGCGTCGCGAACGCGGCCGTGATCGTCGCGTTCGCCTTCTTCGGCGCGCCGGCGTGGACGAAGCTGGCGGACTACCTCACCGCACACAACGACGGCGAGCCGATCTCGCTGGTTCAGGGCCTGAGCATCTGGCCGAGCGAAGCGATCCGGGCGACCGCGGTCATCGCGTCGATCCTGTTCCTGCTGTGGGCCTGGCGGCTGCTGGAAGACAACGTGCGGGAGATCGCGCGCACGATGCGCTTCCAGCCGGAACACCAGGTCATGGTCGCGCAGGTCGACAGCGAATACGCCACCTGGACGTGGTGGCGCCGCCTGATCCGTCGCTTCTCGTTCCGCCTGACCGAGTACGCGGGCGGGCCGCTCAATCCGTCGGTGGGGCTCAGCTGGCGCGCGCAGGTCTTCTGGAAGCGATACCTCTATCAGGGCCGCTTCGGATCGCGGATGTTGCGCGTCGCGGCGGCCGTGATCGTCTACCTCGTCGTCGCCAACGCGGTGATCGGCTACTTCGGCGCACCCAATACGCCGTACCGCGGCATGCGGTCGATGTTGTGGAACAGCGCGGTGCTCGGCGCGTCCGTGTCGACGATGCTGTTCGTGATCTTCTTCGTCGTCGACGCCATCGTCTTCTGCCACCAGATCATCCAGGCGCTGCAGATCGATCTGGCCCGCGAGAACTCGAACCTGCTCGACCCCGGCGGCGAGCAGATCGACTCCCACTGGGCGTCCAGCACCCTGCACCACTACCACACCAAGTTCGGGATCGCGGGCCGCCATCTCGACTCGTGGATCCTGATGGACTTCATCACGCTGCGCACACGCGTCGTCGCGAAGCTGATCTATTTTCCGTTCATCGTCATCTCGCTGATCGTCCTGTCGCGCAGCCAGTTCTTCGACAACTGGACGATGCCGATCGGTCTCGTCGCGGTGCTCGGCAGCAGCGTGCTGATCGTGTCGGGCTGCGCGATCCTGCTGCGCGAATCGGCCGAGAGCGCGCGCCGCAAGGTGCTCAAGCTGCTGAACGACGACCTGATCCGCCTGAAGGGCAACGAGGGCCGGACCGGCCAGCAGATCGAGGCGATCATCGCGCAGGTGCGGGACCTGCACGAAGGTGCGTTTGCGCCGTACTCGGCGCAACCGCTGTTCCGCGCGCTGCTGTTGCCGCTCAGCACCTTCGGCGGTTCCGCGTTGCTCGACTGGCTCACGATGTCGAGCTTCTGAGCCCGCGGCGGCCGCTTCCGCTCGGTTGATGTCGGGCGGCGATTCGTCTATGGTCGACCACCCCGTCGCCGCCCTCGACGGGTCGCTATCCTGACCGCCCGTACCGGAGCCCGCAATGACCGACCTTTCCGAACCGAAGAAGATCGCCGAACGCGATGCCGCCTGGCGGCCGGCGCACAAGGTCCGCTTCGTGACGGCCGCCTCGCTGTTCGACGGGCACGATGCGTCGATCAACATCATGCGACGCATCCTGCAGTCCAACGGCTGCGAGGTGATCCATCTCGGGCACAACCGCTCGGTCGACGAAGTGGTCACCTGTGCGCTGCAGGAAGACGTGCAGGGCATCGCGGTGTCGAGCTATCAGGGCGGCCACGTCGAGTACTTCAAGTACATGATCGACCTGCTGAAGGAGCGGGGCGGCGCGCACATCAAGGTGTTCGCGGGCGGCGGCGGCGTGATCGTCGGTTCCGAGATCAAGGAACTGCAGGACTACGGCGTCGAGCGCATCTACAGCCCCGAAGACGGCCAGCGCATGGGCCTCGCGGGGATGATCCGCGACATGATCGGGCGCTGCGACGTGGACCTGTCGGGGTATGCGCCGACTTCGCTCGAAGGGATCAAGGGCGGCGACCGTCGTCAGCTCGCGCAGCTGATCACGGCGCTGGAGAACCGGCGCGGCTCGCCTGCGGGCGGCGATGCGTTCTCGAAGCTCAGGGAGACCCTGTACCAGGCCGCCGATGCGGCGATGGTGCCGTCGCTCGGCATCACCGGCACCGGCGGCGCGGGCAAGTCGTCGCTGACCGACGAGCTGATCCGCCGCATGCGCCTCGACCAGGACGACGCGCTCGACATCGCGGTCATCTCGATCGACCCGTCGCGCCGCAAGTCGGGCGGCGCGCTGCTCGGCGACCGCATCCGGATGAACGCGATCGGACCGTGGAAGCGACCGGACGGCTCGGCTAGAGCCTCGGTCTTCATGCGCTCGCTCGCCACGCGCGAGGCCGGCCAGGAGATCTCCGACGCGCTGCCCGACGTGATCGCGGCCTGCAAGGTCGCCGGCTTCGACCTGATCGTCGTCGAGACGTCGGGCATCGGCCAGGGTGACGCGGCGATCGTGCCGCTGGTCGACGTGAGCCTGTACGTGATGACGCCGGAGTTCGGCGCCGCCAGCCAGCTCGAGAAGATCGACATGCTCGACTTTGCCGACTTCGTGGCGATCAACAAATTCGACCGCAAGGGCGCGGCCGACGCGTTGCGCGACGTGGCCAAGCAGGTCCAGCGCAACAAGGAAATGTGGACCACGAAGCCCGACGAGATGCCGGTCTACGGGACGCAGGCGTCGAAGTTCAACGACGATGGCGTGACCGCGCTGTACCAGGGGCTGCTGCCGAAGCTTGCCGAGTTCGG
>JBBRRW010000199.1:0-6297 GCA_038245975.1 Burkholderiales bacterium | reverse complement strand
GTTCGTCCCACGGCAGACGCATCAACCGGCCGCACCTCAAGGAAACGACCATGACCACCACCCTCCGCGCCCTGATCTTCGGTACCGCAGTCGCTGCCGCGCTCACGATCGCGATGAACACCGTGACCGCCGCCGAGCACGCGGGTCAACCCGTTGACGTGATCCGTCTCGACAGCGTGCAGATCAACGCCCATCGCGACGCGTTCGATGCAGGCGGCAACCTGAAGGTGATCCGCCTCGAGCCGGTCAGCATCGTTGGCCGCAAGGCCGCGCCCTGATCGGTCGTGGTGCCGCATCGGCTGGTCAGCGAGCCGATGCCTGATTCGCCGCCTCACACCGCGCAGTACCGCTCCTGAATCGCCTGATCCGCGAGCAACGCAGCACCCGTCCCTTCGTGGACGATCCGGCCCTCGTCGACGATGTATGCGCGGTTCGACACCCGCAACGCACGCTCGACGTTCTGTTCGACCAGCAGGATCGTCGTTCCCTGCTGCTTCATGCGCTCGAACAGGATGAACATCTCGTCCACCAGGACCGGCATGATCCCTTCGGACGGTTCGTCGAGCAGGATCATCTTCGGTCGCGCCATCATGGCCCGGGCGATCGCCAGCATCTGCTGCTCGCCGCCCGACATCGACGTGCCGTCCTGGTCGAGCCGTTCCTTCAGCCGCGGAAAGATCTCGGCGATCTCGTCGATCATCTTCGCGGTGTCGCGGCGATTCCGGCTCGCCGTGATTCCCAACTGCAGGTTCTCGCGCACCGTTAGTCCCGCCACGATGCGTCGCTCCTCCGGCACGTAGGCCAGGCCGCGATGGAAGCGCGTGTGCGTCGGCTGCGCGAGCAGCTCCTCGCCGTCGAACACGACCTTGCCCTGGCGCTTCGACACGAGGCCCATCAGCGCGCGCAGCGTCGTCGTCTTGCCCGCGCCGTTGCGCCCCATCAGCGTGACGAGCTCGCCGCGCCGCACGGTGAAGCTCAGGTCCTGCACGACGTGACTGCGGTCGTACCAGGCGTCGAGGCCGCTCACTTCGAGCATCACGTCGTCGGGAGTCGTCGTCATGCGCGTCAGCCTTCGCCGAGGTAGACGCGCCGGACCTCGGCGTTGCCGCGGATCTCGTCGGGCGTGCCTTCGGCGAGGAACTCGCCGTGATGCAGCACGATGAGGCGCTCGCACAGACCCATCACCAGCTTCATCTTGTGTTCGACCAGCACCACCGTACGTTCGTCGGCGAGCTCGCGGATCAGCCGCATCATCACCGTGGTCTCCTCGGGCGACATGCCGGCCGTGGGCTCGTCCATCAGCAGCAGCACCGGGTCGCTCGCCAGCGCCATCGCGATCTCGAGCGCGCGCTGCTGGCCGTGCGCGAGGTCGCCCGCCGTCCGGTCGCGGACCGACGCGAGGCCGACGCGTTGCAGCAGCAGGTCGGCCCTGTCGATCAGCGCCGTCATGCGCGAGCGGCGACGCAGCAGCTCGAAGCGCGTCACCCGCATCTGCGCGGCGACGCGGACGTTCTCGTGCGCCGACAGCTGCTTGAACACGGTCGTGATCTGGAAGCTCTTGGCGATGCCGATGCGCGCGAACTCGTGCTGTGCGAGACCGGTGATGTCGCGGCCCTGAAAGCGGATGCGACCTTCGGTCGGCGCGAAGGCGCCGCTGACGACGTTGAAGAAGGTGCTCTTGCCGGCGCCGTTGGGACCGATGATCGCGGTCAGCTTGCCCGGCGCGAACGAAGCGCTGACGTGGTTCAGCGCCGTGAACCTGCCGAAGCGCTGCGTGACCTGCTCGACCTCGAGAATCGGCGTCGTCATGCGATCTTCTCGACCGGCGCGCCCGCGGCCGCGTTGGGCTTGGAGTCGCGTCCCAGCCAGTGAAGGATCGAACCCCAGATACCCTTCGGGAAGAACAGCACGAATACCATGAAGATCGCGCCGACCGCCGCCATCCAGTGCGTCGTCACGGTCGTCATCACGTCTTCGAGATAGAGGAAGGCGGCGGCGCCGACGAAGGGGCCGAAGAAGGTGCCCATGCCGCCGAGCAGGCACATCATCACGGCCTGTCCCGACTGCAGGTAGTGCAGCGAATCGATCGGCACGATCGACAGGTGCAATGCGCGCAACGCGCCGGCGAGCCCGCAGACCGACGCGGACAGCGTGAACACCAGCAGCTTCGCGCGCGCCACGTCGTAGCCGCACGCCGATGTCCGCTTCTCGTTCTCGCGGATGGCCTCGATGACCGCGCCGAACGGCGAGTTGAGTACGCGCGACACGAACCACAGCGCGGCCGCGACGAAGACCAGGATCACGTAGTACTTGGTGATCGGATCGACAAAGTTCAGGTGCCAGCCGAACACGTTGATGTCGTTCACGACGATGCCGCGCAGCCCGTTCTCGCCGCCGGTCCAGCGCTCGGCCTTGTAGAACGCGTAGTAGACGATCTGCGCGAGCGCGAGCGTGACCATCGAGAAGTAGATGCCGCGCGTACGGATCGCGAGGTAGCCGATGACGACGCCGATCAACGTCGAGGCCGCGACGCCCGTGACGATCGCCGCCCACCACGGCCAGCCGAAGCTGACGATGGCGATGCCGCACAGATAGCTGCCGGTGCCGAGGAACGCCGCGTGTCCGAACGACAGCATGCCGGTGTAGCCGAAGAGGAGATTGAACCCCACGGCATACAACCCGAAGATCAGGATGTTGATCGCCAGCGCCTCGTACGGCATCACGAGCGGGAAGACCAGCAGGAAGAGGATCACCGCGCCGACGCGATGTCGCACGATGAAGTTCAGCGCGTTGCGATTCATGCGGGCATCAGCTCATCAGTCCGGCCTTGCCGAAGAAGCCCTGCGGCTTGATCAGCAGCACGACCGCCATCAGCACGAAGATCGACAGCTCGGCGAAGTCGGGCGCGAACAGCGACGTCATGCTGTAGACGACGCCGACCAGCAGGCCGGCGACGACGGCGCCGGGCAGCGAGCCCATGCCGCCGACCACCGTGACGACGAACGACTCGGCCAGCACGGGGATGCCCATCTCGGGGTTGACCGCACGGGTCGGTGCGGCCAGCACGCCCGACAGCCCGGCGATCGCGGTGCCGATGCCGAACACCAGCAGCCACACGCGCGAGATGTCGATGCCGAGCACGCGGACGATCTCCGGGTCGCGAGAACCGGCGCGGATGATCAGCCCGTAGCGCGTCTTTTCGATGAACAGCCACAGCGCGATGACGACGAGCGCGGTCGCGCCGATCAGGAACAGCCGGTAGGTCGGGAAGTAGCCGAAGCCGAGGTTGACCGCGCCGCGCAGTTCGGACGGTGTCGTCGTCGGCATGCCTTCGATGCCGAAGATCGTGCGCATCGCCTCGACCATCACGTACGACAGGCCGAAGGTCAGCAGCAGCGGGTAGTCGATGCCGCGGCCGTACAGCGGCCGGACCAGCACCCGTTCGGTGACGAGCCCGATGATGCCGACCGCGACCGGCGTCAGCAGCAGGCTGAACCAGAAGTTGCCGGTGAGGCCGAGGAAGTACACGCCGAGGAAGGCGCCGACGGTAAAGAACGCGCCGTGCGCGAAGTTGACGACGGTCAGCATGCCGAAGATCAGCGACAGGCCGAGCGCGAGCAATGCGTAGACCGCGCCGAGGGCGATGCCGGTCATCAACTGCAGCAGCAGGAGGGAGGGGGAAAGCTCGGCCATTGCTGGTGTCACCCCGGCGAAGGCCGGGGCCCCATTGAATCGTTAGCGAAAGTTCGGGAAATTAGGTCCCGGCGCCGGCCTACCCCTTGCCGGGGCAGGCGCTTCGCCGGGATGACAGGGTTAGGTGCTGATCTTGTGTCCCTCTTCCTCGCACGACCTGAGGTTCGCCTCGTCGGGCGCCTCGATGGACAGGATGTTGAACACGTCGTACTTGTCTTTCATCGCCTTCGACTTCGACTCGACGATGATCACCGACTGCACCGACTGGTGGTCGCACTTGCGATAGAACTGGTCGCCCTTGTACCAGTTGTACTTGAGCTGGCGCAGCGCGATGCTGACCGGCACCGACTCGGTGGACTTCGCGTTGATCACGGCCTGCAGCACGCTGCGGATGCCCGCATAGCCCAGCGCGCCGTAGTCCGACGGCACCGCGCCGCCGTAGGCCTTGCGGAACTTGTCGTTGAAGGCCTTGGCCGCGGGGATCTTGTCTTCCATGCCCCAGTAGTACGACGTGCCGCCGATGATGCCGTCGAATGCGTCGGGTCCCCCCGCCTGGCGCGACGTGTACAGCAGCACCGGCGTGATGACCTTCATGCTGCTCTTCATGCCGAAGTCGGTGACCTGCTTGGCGGAGTTGACGAGGTCGCGGCCGAAGTTCGCGAGCACGAGGATGTCCGGCTTCAGCGCCTGAATGCGCGGCAGGAACGCCGAGAAGTCCGACGTGCCGAGCGGGTGGCGGATGTCGGCCAGCGTCGTCGCACCCATGGCCTTCCCGGCGCGCTCGAAGCCACGGACCATCTCGTGGCCGTACGCGTAGTCGGCTGTCAGATACACGATCTTCTTGCCGAACTTCGGGAACGCGTAGCGCGCGACCGCGCCCGACGTGAGGTGCGGCGTCAGTGCTTCATGGAACGTGTAGAGGCTCCAGTCCTTCGCGTCGTTGATCGCGTCCGATTGGCTGATCGAGTTGAACAGCACCTTCCGTGGCGCCGACACCGCGTTGATCGACAGCTGTGTGGCCGCCGACAGCGAGCCGACGATGAAGTTGACCTTGTCCTTCTCGATCAGCTCGAGCGTGCGGGTGGCGGCCTCCCCGGGGTTGAGCTTCGTGTCGCGCACCAGCAGCTCGACCTTCGTGCCGTTGTAGCCGCCGCCATCGTTGAACTCCTTGACCGCCAGTTCTGCCGCGCGCACCTGGTCCTGCGCCTCGGACGAAAACGCGCCGGTCAGCGGCGTCGGGAAGCCGATCTTGATGGTCGGCGACTGCGCCCGCGCGATGTTGAAGAGGAACGGCGATGCCGCCAGCGCGGTGCCGCCGGCGAGGAGGATGCGGCGTCGGCTGTTGATCGATGAATCGGACATGATGGTCTCCTGTGGAATCGAGGCGGTCCTCTGCGGACCCGATGAAAGGGAATGCGTGTTCGGTGCGTCTACGTGGGCTCGACGGGCACGGGCTGCACCTTGCTGGCCGGGCGGTCGACCAGCGCCAGGTCGATGGCGGTCTCGTGCAGCACCGTGTGTGCATCGCGGCTGACTTCGGCGGCGCCTTCGGGGCGCACCTGCGACTGCATATAGGCGCCCAGCCTGCGGCCCCGTTCGACCACCGCCTGACCGGCGATCAGTCGGCTCGCCTCGAACTCCAGGAGTGCCGCCGCGGACGCGTCGAGCTCGCGGACCGCATCGCTCAGCGCCATCGCGTCTTCTGCGGCCTTGGTCACGCCCATGCCGACGTGCGGGCGCGCGACGAAGGCGGCGTCGCCCATCAATGCGATGCGGCCGAACGCGAGTCGCGACGAAGCCACGTCGTAGATCGGCTGCAGGAAGGGCTGCGCGGTCTTCTCGAGGATCTCGGCGAACTGCGGCGCCAGCAGGCGCCCGGCCGCCTCGCGCATCTGCGCGACGTGCGCCGGCGCGACCTTGTGCGGCGGGATGCCGAGCGGGTAGTGCTGGTCGTCCGCATCGGTCATCAGCGCGCGCAACGCGACGGCCTCGTCGGCCGGGCGGTACCAGACGAAGTTGAAGCGGCGCTTGCCGCGCGCGGTGTCGTTGCCGTGGCCGGCCACCGGATAGCCGATCAACTGCTCGCCCGGTGGCAGACCGAAGCCGAAGTGGTCGAACACCGTCGTCAGCGTACGTTGCGACAGCAGCACTTCGTCGCATACGCCGCGCCACGCGAAGTAGCCGGCATAGAGCGGCTGCGTGTCCGGCAGCAGTTGCCCGCGGACTACCGAGCGGATGCCGTCGGAGGCGACCAGCAGCTCGCCGTCGAAGACTGTGCCCGCTTCGCTCTCGACCTGCACGGCGCGGTCGTCCTGCGTCACGCGCCTGACCGTGACGCCCCGATGGTATTGGCCTGCCGGGAACGCGTCGCACAGCAGTGCGTAGAGACGGCTCCACGACGTGAGGATCTGCGGCATCGGCTGGCGTGCGACGGTCTCGCCGTGCTCGTCGAGAGCCACCCGCGACGCGACCTGCACGCCAATCGTGTCGTCGACCTCGACCCCCGCCCGCGCGAGTCCGCGCATCAGCGCCGCGTGCGTGACGATGCCGGCGCCGCGGCCATCGAGCGAGCCCGTGGCCTTCTCGAGCACGTGCACGTCGTGC
>JBBRRW010000198.1:0-6393 GCA_038245975.1 Burkholderiales bacterium | reverse complement strand
TCCAATCCGCGCTACATCCAGACCGTGTGGGGCCTAGGCTATGTCTTCATCCCCGACGGACCACCGGTATCGACAGTCGCCGCCGTCGCGGCTGCGCCTGCAGACGACCCCTCGGCCTAGCGCCTCGCCGGACCGTTCGACATGCCGGGTGGCGTCTTCTGGCGCACCTTCCTGCTGCTGACGCTGCTGATCGGCGCGAGCCTCGGCGGCTGGTTCCAGAGTTTCCGCATCTTCGAGCGCACGCCGCGCGCACAGCAGATCGCGCAGACCATCGTGTCCGTCGTCAACGTCACGCGCTCGGCGCTGATCCACTCGGATCCCGCGAAGCGCACGGACCTGCTGGCAGACCTGGCGAACAACGAAAGCATCCGGATCTATCCGCTCGAACCGTCCGACGTCGTCGACGCGCTACGGGACACGGCATCCAACGCGCTGATGCTCGACTACGTCCGCGCGCGCCTCGGCAGGGATACCCGCATGGTCCGCAGCGTCAACGGACGCGAAGGGCTGTGGGTCAGCTTCTCGATCGAGGACGACGACTACTGGGTAGCCTTCGAGCGCGACCGGCTCGAGGTCGTGGGCGGACTTCAGTGGCTCGGCTGGGGGGCCGTGGCGCTGAGCCTGTCGCTGCTCGGCGCTGTCGCGATGAGCCGCTGGATCAACCTGCCGCTCAAGCGTCTCGCGACCGCCGCCGTGGTGATCGGCGAAGGCGGAAAGCCCGCGCCGCTACCGGAAAAAGGGCCGCGTGAGATCCGGGTCGCCAACGCCAGCTTCAACGCGATGGTCGATGATCTGGCGCGCATCGAGGCCGATCGTGTCCTGCTGCTGGCCGGCATCTCGCACGATCTGCGCACACCACTGACGCGTTTGCGGCTCGAGGCCGAACTCAGCGTGTCCAACGAAGACGCGAGGCAGGCGATGCAGGCCGACGTCGAACAGATGGATTCGATCATCAGCCAGTTCCTCGACTACGCGCGCCCGCTCGACAGCGAGCGTGCCTTCGAGGAGATCGACCTGGCGAGCCTGGTGCGCGAAACCGTCGCAGCAAGCGCGCTCGACGACCACCTTTCCATCGAGACCGATCTTCGACCCACCGCACCGGTCCGCGCGCACCCGATCGAGATCCGGCGGGTCCTCTTCAACCTGATCGAGAACGCGCGTCGCTACGGCGCCACGCCCGGCAGCGACCACGTGGCGCTGACCATCCGGACGCTCGATCACCCGCCCCGCGTTGAAGTATCCGACCGCGGAGCCGGCATACCGGACGACGCGATCGAGCGCATGAAGCAACCCTTCACCCGGCTCGATACGGCCCGCAGCCAGGCGAACGGCGCAGGGCTTGGCCTGGCGATCATCGAGCGGATCGCGCAGCGCCATCGCGCGCGTTTCGAGTTGAGTGCGCGCGACGGCGGTGGACTGTCGGCGCTGTTCGTCTTCGGCCGCAAGGCCTGAAGGATGTCCGACCGCGACCCGTCGAAAGCCCGCAGGTCGCGCTAGGCGCGGCTCACCATCGCGATCGCTTCCGCGGCGATGCCCTCGCCGCGGCCGGTGAAGCCGAGCCACTCGGTGGTCTTGGCCTTGACGTTCACGCAGTCGCGCGCGAGTTGCAGATCCGCCGCGATGTTGGCGACCATCGCATCGACGTGCGGCGCCATCTTCGGCGCCTGCGCGATGATGGTCGCGTCCACGTTCACGACGACGTATCCGGCGGCCTGCAGAAGCGCGAAGGCCTTTCGCAGCAGCACGCGCGAATCGGCGCCCGCGTAGTCGTCGGACGTATCGGGGAAATGCCGGCCGATATCGCCGAGGGCGGCGGCACCGAGCAGCGCGTCGGTGATCGCGTGCAGCAGCACGTCGGCGTCGGAATGCCCCAGCAATCCCTTCTCGAAGGGAACGACGACGCCACCGATGATCAACGGTCGACCGGCCACCAGAGCGTGGACGTCGAAGCCCTGCCCGACCCGCATTCCGTTCACCGAATTACCACCCCGCCCCGTTCGCTCGGGCAGGTCATCGCGACGCCAGCAGACGCTGCGGAACGGTCACGCGGAAACGTCATGCAGATGCGACGGCGTCCGGTTGCGCCCTTCGCAATGGGGCTTGGTGCAGACGCCGTACATCGACAGTGCGTGCTCCTGCAGGACGAAGCCGCGCTCCTTGGCGATGCGCTGCTGACGCTTCTCGATCTCGGCATCGTAGAACTCCTCGACCTTGCCGCAGGTGAGGCAGACCAGGTGGTCGTGATGGGTGCCCTGGTTGAGTTCGAAGACGGCCTTGCCGTTGTCGAAGTGATTGCGGGCGAGCAGGCCGGCCTGCTCGAATTGCGTCAGCACGCGATAGACCGTGGCGAGGCCGATGTCCATATTCAGCGTCAGCAACTGCTTGTAGACGTCTTCCGCGCTCATGTGACGGAGATCGCTGGTCTGGAAGATCTCGAGGATCTTCAGGCGCGGCAGAGTCGCCTTGAGGCCGATCGTCTTCAAGTCGTTCGGGTTGGACATGCGATTCTCTCTGGGGTCCAGCCGTCCGGGCGGGCGGATCGCGCGAAAAAGCGACGGATGGGTTGCGGCTATCATAGCGCCTTCGCGTCGGGCATCCGATCGGTCGTGCGCCTGCCGCCTCCGGACTTTTGCCTTCGCAGCGTTCCACTCTCGAGAGTCGTCGGACTCGTCCCCGCATGAATGCTGAATTCCGCCTGCCGGCCGCCCTGAACGCCGCTGCATCCTTCGTCCGGCGCGGGGTGGGACGTCATGCCGTGCTGCTAGGCGCCGCGGCCGCGACACTGGCCCTGGCCGGATGTGCCAATCCGTTTTCGCGCGAGCGTCTCGACAGCTACAGCATCACCTACAAGATCAACATCCAGCAGGGCGTCGTGGTGACGCAGGAGATGGCGGACCAGCTGAGGGCCGGCATGACGCGCGACCAGGTCCGCTTCGTCCTCGGCACGCCGATCCTCACCGACCCGTTCCACAGCGAGCGCTGGGACTATCCGTTCCGCTTCCAGCCGGGTCGCGGAAGGATCGAGGAGCGCCGCTTCACGGTGTACTTCGAGAACGACAAGATGACCCGCTTCAACGGCGATTCGCTGCCCACCGAAGAAGAGTTCGCGGCGAGCCGCAACTTCGCCACGACCCGCATCGTGCGCGCGCCCTCGCTCGGCCGTCCGCTGCCGCAGCTTCCCGGCACGGTCTCGCCCGACATCGGCGGCACGTCGGTCACGCCCGGCAAGGTCGACACGCCGGATCGTCCGTCGAAGCCGGCGGACCAGACCCCGCGCTCGCCGACCACCACCAACAGCGAGCCGCGGTAGCCGTCGGCGGCATCGTCGCGCGGCTCGCCCCTCCCATGCTGCGCATCGCCATCGCAGGCGCCTCCGGGCGCATGGGCCGCATGCTGATCGATGCGGTCGATGACGCGCCCGACCTGGTGCTGACCGCTGCGCTCGATCTGGTGGACGCACCGGCGATCGGGACACCGGCACTCGGCGACCTGCGCCGCACGACCGACCTGGCGATCACGAGCGACATCGAGGCGGCCGTCGCGGCGAGCGACGTGCTGATCGACTTCACGCGGCCGGAAGGCACCCTGCGCCACCTCGCGGCGTGCGTGGCGCACGGGACCCGGTTGGTCGTCGGCACGACCGGCTTCGATGCAGCCGGCCGCGCGCAGATCGCGGTGGCAGCCGAGCGCACCGGCATCGTGTTCGCGCCCAACATGAGCGTCGGCGTGAACGTCGTGTTCAAGCTCGTCGCCGAAGCGACGCGCGCGCTGTCGTCGGGTTACGACATCGAGATCATCGAGGCCCATCACCGTCACAAGGTCGATGCGCCGTCGGGGACGGCGGTTCGGATGGGCGAGATCGCGGCAGAAGTGCTGGGTCGCGACCTCGACGAGGTCGCCGTCCACGGTCGGCACGGCCACGTGGGTCCGCGTGAAGCGACCACCATCGGCTTCTCCGCCATCCGCGGCGGCGACATCGTCGGCGATCACACCGTGCTCTATGCGGGGCTCGGCGAACGCATCGAGATCACGCATCGCGCCAGCAGCCGTGCCGGCTACGCCGCAGGCAGCCTGATGGCCGCGCGCTTCCTCGCGAGTCGTGACAAGGGGCTGTTCGACATGCAGGACGTGCTCGGCCTGAAGTGACCGGCGCGTCCGCGAATGCGGCTAGTCGCCGTCGACGATCCGGCCGCCGGCCAGCGTGATGCGGCGCCCGCAACGGGAGGCGATCGCCGCATCGTGGGTCACCATGACGAGCGTCGAGCCGTGCGTGCGATTGAGCGTGAAGATCAGTTTCATCACGCCGTCGCCGGTAGCCGCGTCGAGACTGCCGGTCGGCTCGTCGGCGAACAATACCGCCGGTTCGCCGACGAACGCCCGCGCCAACGCCACGCGCTGCTGCTCGCCGCCCGACAGCGTCTTCGGGTAATGACGTTCGCGCGACGACAGTCCCACCTGCGCCAGCATCGCGGTCGCCTTCTCGCGCGCGCCGTCGATCCCTGCGAGTTCGAGCGGCAGCATCACGTTCTCGAGCGCGTTCAGGTGCCCGAGCAACTGAAACGACTGGAATACGAAGCCGACGCGGCGCGCCCTCAGCTTCGCGCGCCCGTCTTCGTCGAGCGCGGCCAGGTCCTGACCCAGCAACGAGATCCTGCCGCTCGTGGCGCGGTCGAGTCCTGCGAGCAACCCGAGCAGCGTCGACTTGCCGGAACCCGAGGCACCGACCACGGCGACGGTCTCCCGCTCGCGGATGGTCAGGGAAAGATCGTCGAGAATGGTCAGTGTTCCGATGGCGTCAACGACCCGCTTCGTCAAACCTTGGGTTTCGATGACGATCTTCGAAGCCGCTCCGTTCGCCGGCCCGCGATCGGCATCCGACTCGCCGACCGGCAATATCCCCGCACCGCCCACTTCGTTCATCCGCGACTTTCCCGTTGACCCACATGATTTCCAGCATCCCGCAGTGTCCTTCGCCTCCGTCCCCAGCGCCGATGCGCGCGCGCCTGGGCGTCCGCCGATGCGCGTGGGTGCTGATGCTCGCCACCGTCCTTTTGTGCGGCAGCAGGCCATCGACCCTGGAGGCGGCCGAGAGTTCGTCGCCGCCGGCACGACGCGATGCACCGCCGGTGCTGCTCGTCCTCGGCGACAGTATCTCGGCGGAGTACGGTCTGCAGCGCGGCAGCGGCTGGGTGGCGTTGATGGAGCAGCGGCTGCGCAACGAACGCTACGACTACACGATCGTCAACGCGAGCATCAGCGGCGAGACGACCAGCGGCGGCGTTGCCCGCATCGACGAACTGCTGACGCGTGTCAAGCCGGCGACCGTGATCGTCGAACTGGGCGGCAATGACGCGCTGCGCGGCCTGCCGCTGACCGCCACCCAACAGAATCTGGAAGCGATCGTCACGCGCTCGCAGGCAGCGCATGCGTCGGTCCTGCTGGTCGGCATGCAGATCCCGCCCAACTACGGCAAGACCTATGCCGACCGCTTCGCAGCGGTTTACCCGGCGACCGCGAAGCGCCACGACACGGCGCTGACGCCGTTCTTCTTCGCGGGTTTCGCCGATCGCTTCGATCTGTTCCAAGCCGACCGCATCCATCCGACGGCCGCAGCGCAGAGCCGGCTGCTCGACAACATCTGGCCCGATCTCAAACCACTGCTGAAGCGTCGCTGACCAACGCCGGCGACGCGCGGCGGCGCTCAGGCACCGCTGCCGCCCACCACGGAATCGGCGTTGGGCGGAAAGACTTTCGCAGCGTCCAGCAGGTCGCGCTGCAGGACCGCGTTGAACACGACGGCATCGTCCTGGTCGCGATCGCACAGCAACGATCGCATGCGTTCGAGCCCTTCGTCCTTGCCCCACAGGCTCTCGATCTCGCGATCGATCTGACCCATCGCCGACAGCCGCGTCTGCGGCACGCGGTCCGCGAGTTCCTGGTTCCATCCGACCATCGGCCGGTGATAGCGACGCGAAAAATGATCGGCCAGCGCTTCGTAGACCGACTGCTTGTCGACCTCCTTGTAGAGCTGGAAGAGCCGCAGCCACAGCAGCGTCGGGATTTTCTCGTCGCGCAGCACGTGCTGGCGGAGTTGCGCGATCGCGCGCAACGGATCGCTGATCGCCACTTCGTCGATCTGGTTCATCAGGTCGGCGAAGCGCGCCATCCGCGCCCGCGTCGACGCATGGACGATTTCCCCGTCCTGACCTTCGACGGCGGTGGTCGTCAGGCGATCGATCTCGGTGGTGGTGAGCGGCGTGCCGTCACGATCGTCGAGTTCGAGGATGGTATCGATGCCCGCTCCGGCCTGCGACGCGAAGAGGTCGGCGAGCGCCGTCGCTCCGTGACGCATCGAGCCGTCGTCGTCCACGTCATCGGCGTGCTTGCCCGTCG
>JBBRRW010000197.1:0-6405 GCA_038245975.1 Burkholderiales bacterium | reverse complement strand
CGTCTTCAACGCTTCACCTCCATCGCTGCATTCGGCATTTCGCCGTACATCTCCGGCGCGTACATCGCCTCCACGCGCGTCGGCGGCATGCCGAAGGTCCCGACGTTGTTGAGGCGGATCGTGTATTCGGTGCTGAACTTGCCTTTCGGCACGAAGCGGTAATAGCTGCGGTAGGTCGCGAAGCCCTTCTCCTCGTACGCCGGCCAGGTCCAGCCCTGGCGCTGCTCCCCACCGGCCGCCAGTTGCGAGTCGCGTCCGAGGCCGGTGCCGAGGATCGATGCGCCGCCGGGGACCGGGTCCGACAGCACGACCCAGCTCATGTCGGTCTGCGCATCGATCTCGAGCCTGATGCGCAGCACGTCGCCGCGCGACCAGGCGCCCTGCACCTTCTGGTTGACCGCCGTGATCGTCCGCGCGATGCGATAGCCCGACGTGAACGGCGCCTTGAGCGGCACCGCCGCGAGACTCTGCACGGTGAGCCACGGCTTGCCGCTGCCTTCCTGCGTCACCTGCAGGTCGCGGCGCGCGGACGCGGCATCCTTCGACCCGTCCTTCGCCGGCCACGGCAGAAACAGGCTTCCGCCTTGCGGCTGCGCGGCCCACGCCAGCGTCTGCGGCGCGACGCCACCGACGCTGGCCCGCACGAAACCGCTCACCCCGTCCCGTTCGAAGTGCTTCGAGAACCGGTTGACCGCGAGCGTGCCCCACAGATTGGCCGTCGTCGTCAGCCAGTGACCACGGGTCTGGCGTTGCAACGAACCGATGACCAGCCGCGGCACGTCGTCCTTCCAGGCGGGGTCGTCGACGACCGCCAGCAGCAGTCGCGACGCGTTGCCGTCGCCGCTGGCCATCAGCCAGTACCAGAAGTCGTCCTTCTCGGTCGAGAAGTCGAGCCGCGTGCCCTGGTAGTTGAGGCGCGACCGCAGGATCTGGTCGGCTTCGGCCAGTCGTGTGTTGCGATCCGGGATCGCCGGGACGCGCTTGAGGATCAGCATCCAGTCGATCACGGCGGACGTCGGCCACTGGTTGGGCAGCACCTGGATCGACTGCAGCATGCGCGGCGTGGCCTTGTCGCTGCGCGTCAGTGCCTCGATCGCGGCGAGCTTGCGCACGTCGAGCTGCCGTTGCCCATCGGTTGTGAACGGCGACCACACGTCGCGCTTGAGCCGTCCTTCGACGAACGCGACGAGACCGCCTTCCATTTTCGCGCGCGTGGCATCCGCGATGCCATAGCGACCGAGCGCGCCGGCTTCGGCACTGGCTGTCAGCAGATACGCGGTCAGCACCTCGCTGCCCGCTGCGGGGTCGTCCGCGCGCGGCGGGAAGTAGCTGGCCAGCCCGTCGCTGTCGAGATACAGCGGGATCTGTCGCGCGACTTCGTTCCACTTCGCTTCGTCGAGCGTGCCGATCGCGATCGACGCCTGCTGTTCGAGGCACGCGTACGGATAGCGCAGGAACCAGTCGCGCACGCCCGGCAATCCGTCGGACAGCCGGGGCTTCAGCGCGAGCGACAGGCCGCCGCGCAGCACGCCGGCGGTATCGGCCACCGCGTCGCCGGGCGTCGCGACCTGCATCGTGAAGCTGCGATCGACCTGCGTCAGCGTGGCCTGCCGCACGGTGACGGGGATCGCGGGCACCACGCGCTGCGGCACCGACAGGCTGTCGCTGGACGATGACGACTTCGCATCGATGCGCCACGCGATCGAGCGCACATCGTCCGGCGTCGTCACCGGCCACTCCACGCTTTGCGACGCATCGGCCTCGAGATGGATTCGTTGCGTTTGCAACGGGATGGGCGACACCGCAGGAGCGCTTGCCGGCGTCGATGCAGTGCTTGCCTGCGCCACGGCCGCCGACGACGACGCGGCCGTCGGCGCCGGCTGGACGGACGGCTCCATCCGCGACGGCGTCAGCAGCCCGCCCACATCGACGTCCATCGCGGCCTTCGTCGTGTTGCGCAACGTGATGCCCGCCTGGTAACGATCGCCTTCGCGCACCAGCGGCGGCAGGCCGGAGACGATCTGCAGGTCCTGACGCGACCGGATGCTCGTGCTGCCGGTCCCGAACAGCGCCGTGCCCGCATCCGCGACGGCGACGATGCGGAACGCTGTCAGTGAATCATTGAGCGGCACGTCGACGGTCGCGGCGCCGTTCGCATCGAGCACGACCGACGGCTTCCACGCCAGCAGCGTGTCGAACAGTTCCCGCGTCGGACTCACGCCGCCGCCGCCGCCCGGCGGCACGGCCTTGCGACCGAAGTGGCGCTTGCCGACGATCTGCATCTCGGCGGTCGCGGTCTCGATCGCATACCCGCGCTGACGGATCATCGCGTCGAACAGGTTCCAGCTCGCGTTCGGCGACAGTTCGAGCAGCGCCTCGTCGACTGCGGCGACGGCGACCTCGGTGCCGGCCGGTGCCGGCTTCCCGTCCGGCAGCGTGACGCGGACCGTGGCCTTCGCGGTGGCACGCACCGGATAGTCGGGCCGGTCGGTCGTGACCGCGACCTTCAGCTGATGACCGGCCTTGTCGACCTGGATCGCCGCGATGCCGTACTTGAAGGCCGGCTTGCCCAGGTCGACCATCGCGGTCGGCGGTTCGTAGAGCTTTCCTTCGTCGCGCCACGCACGCCACCACTCGGTCGGCGACTTCCATCCCCACGCGAAGAACGAATACCACGGCACGTCGCGGATGCGGCCGCGGACCGCGAGCACCGACACGAAGACGTTGGGCGACCAGTCCGGCTCGATCTTCACCGAAATGGTCGGATCGTCGCCGCGGATCTCGACGACCTGCGTCGCGAGGATGCCGTCGCGTTCGATCGCGACCAGCGCGGTCGCGGCGCGGAACGGCATGCGCACCTGGAACTTCGCGATCTCGCCCGGCGCATAGCTCTTCTTCTCCGGCAGCACGTCGATGCGGTCCTGGTTCTCGCCGCCGAACCACACCTCGGCCTGGCGCGTGACCCACACCGAGGTGCTGGCCTCGGTGGCATTGCCCGCCGTGTCCTTCGCGCTCGCGACCAGCTCCACGTTGCCCGGCTCGGCGATCGAGGCCGAACACGACAGCCGGCCCTGCGCGTTGGTCTTGCCGCTGCACAGCAGGCCGAGCTCCTTGCTGTCGCGCTGGTTGTCGTAGGCGTAGAAGCCGCCGACCATGCGCTTGCGGATCGAACGGACGTTGCGCGCGATGCCGTGGACCTCGACCGCCGCGCCCGCGACCGGCTTGCCGGCCGTGTCGACGACCACCAGCCTGACGTGCGTCCTGCCGCGCACCGAGACCCAGTCGTCGGTGCGGATGCCGACGACCACCGCCGCGGGCCACAGCGACACCGTCTGCGACAGCGTCTGGATCTCGCCGTTGGGGTCCGGATACGTGGCCTCGACCAGCAGGTCGCGCGCGGCGTCGCCGGCCGGCAGGTCCTTCAGCTCGACCGTGCCGGCGCCGTCCTTGTCGAGCGTGACGCCCAGCTTGTCGGCGACCACGCGCTGGCCCGGACCGCCGCGCGAGAAGCGGGGTCCTTCCTCGACGAAGTCCGAATACGGCACGTCGTTGTCGTCGTCGCGCTCGGCGCGCAGGAAGCTGTAGCCCTCGTAGCCGGCGAACTGCGGGAAGCGCGGCTTGATCGCGGCCGACAGCCGGACCGGCAGCGCCGCTGCGGAGCCGCCGTTGGTGTAGGCGATCGAGACCTTCGCCGACAGCGTCGTCGGTCTTACGAAGTCGCGCGGCGACTGGGTCTCGCCGCCGGCGACGACATCGATGCGCCCACGCATGACCGGCAGGCGGAATTCCTCGACGCGAAAGCGGCCGGTCGGCAAGCGCCGGTCACCGCGTTTGAGCGCGACCGTGTACGCGCCAAGCTTGGCGTCCTGCGGCAGCGCGAACGTCGTCTCGGCATAGCGATTGGCCCGCCAGGCGAGATCGAAGGTGTAGACCTGGTCGGAGCCGACGTGCGTGATCTCGACCTCGGTGGGCAGCACGCCCGGCGCGGGCAGCGACAGCGACACGAGGTTCTCGTCGCGCACGTAGTGCTTCATCGACACGGTCTGGCCGGCCCGCAGCAACGTGCGATCGAAGACCGTGTGCGCGATCAGGTGGCCGGACGGCTCGCCCGGGTCGCCGTCGTTCGTGTCGCCGGCGCGCGAGCCGCCGGGCAGGTTGAAGCGCCAGCTCTCGATGCCTTCGTTCCAGTTCGACCACACGAAGGCCATGTCCGTCTTGCCGGCATGCGGTCCGCCGACGATCGGCTTGCGCGCCGTCACGAAGTAGCCGGGCTCGCCGCTGCCGTCGTCGTCCGAACAGTTGGCGTACGCGTACGCCGGAAACGCGCGCGCGACGAACGCGAAGCCGCGCGCGTCGGTGCTGCCGCGCCACAACGGGCGGCCGAGACAGTCCGAGATGCGCACGGCGGCGTTCGCGACCGGCTTCGCGCGATCGAGCGTCGTGACCCAGACGCCCGCGTTGACCGCGCCGAACTTCACGTGCACGCCGAGGTTGGTGACCAGCGCGGTCGTGCGGACGTACATCGGCGCCGGCTTGCCGAGCAGCGCGGCGCCGAGCCGTTGCGACTCGACCTCGACGACGTGGAAGCCGGGTTCGGGCAGCGGGATGCCGACCACTTCGAACGGCCGCGGATCGTCGCCGCGCGCGCCGGGCAACGCCAGCGGCCGCGCCGACGGGTCGCGCCGCAACAGGCTCAGCTCGCGGGTCGCGACGTTGTTCTCTTCCTGGGCCTCGGCGCGCGCCGCCTGCCGCCCGGTGCGCTGGTTGCGACCGACGCGCTCGCGTTCCGCCGCGACCCGGGTCGCGTCGGGCGTTGCCGGCGGCAGGTCGGCCGGATCGAGCTTCGCCTTCGCGAGGCTCGACTCGTGATACCGCTTGACCCGTCGCTGCCACTCGACCAGCGTCGCATCGTCCTGGTCGCCGCCGACGTTGACGGCCCGCACTGTTCCCTGCGACCGGCTCGCGGACGCAGCGTCTGTAGCGGCGTCCTGCACGCGGACACCGCGGATCGCCAGCGCGGCCTCCACGTGACGCACGGTCAGCGGCAGCACCGGATCGGCTTCGAGCTCCAGGATGCCGAACGGCGCGGCCGCGAACTTCGCCAGCGGCGGCGCGAGCGCGGTGCGCGACTGCAACGGGAACAGCGACGCGTTGGACAGCGGACGTCCCGCGTCGTCGACCAGATCCTTCGGCATCTCGATCGTCAGGTCGGCGTTCTCGGCGAACGGCGGCTTGAACTCGATCAGCGAGATCGACGTGCTGCGGTTGTCGGCATCGAAGCTCGGATGGCGCTCGACCTGCTTCCCCGCGTCGGTGTAGCGCACCGTGAACCGTTCGGCGCTGTCGCGCGCGATCGGCGACGTGAACTCGACGCGGATCGGACGGACCGGCGTGCAGGCCGCCTGCGCGTTCTCGCGCTCGCAACTGAAGCTGGCCGTGAAGTCGGGGCGCACGTGGAACGCGAGCCGGCGTTCGGCGGTCGTCGCGATGCCGCCCGGCGATGCGATACCCTTGCCCCACACGACCGCGACGTTCGCGCCGTTCGGCAGGCGACGCGCGCAGGCCAGCATCGTGACCTTGTCGGCGCTGCCGGCCAGCGAGAAGCGCTTCAGCAATTCGGCGCGGTCGGAGCCGTCGACCGGGCGCACGGCGATGTGTTCGCCGATGCCCGAAACCTCGCACCACGCGTGCGCCTGGACGCTGGCCGGCGTGGCCGGACCGTTCAGCACCAGCACGAAGACCTGCTCTTCGTCGATGCCCGCGCCGCCTTCGCCGGCCGACGGGAAGTTGCGCATGATCGCCGGACCGCCGGTGATGAACGTGAACGCCTTCCTGCCGGAGACCGCGTCGCCATCGCGCGATCGCAGGTCGGCGCGCGCGGTGAAGCCGCAGCGCGTGCCGGGACCGATGTCGTTCGTGAAGTCGTAGACCCAGGTCCGGTCGTTGATCCAGCGGCCGGTGCCGGCCTCCGCGCATTGCACGTCGAACGGCGCGGCGAGCCCCGGGTCTCCGAACGCGACCATCGGTTCGCTGAACGTGGCACGGGCCTGGCGCACGCCGGCGACCTCGCCCTGCGGCGAGAACTGCCGGATCACGACGGTCTTGCCGGCGGTGGCCGAGGCGGCCGACGACGCAGCGGCCGCGAACGCGGTGCGGTCGGGTGTCGCGACGACCAGCGGGAGCAGGGCGCAGGCGGAAGCGACCACGCCGCCGACCAGCCGTCCCCGTATCCGTCGCGCCATCGAGGCCAACCGTTCCGCGAGGCCGACTGCCGCCCGCCCGCCTGCTGCCGCCCCGAACCGCTGTCGCATGCCGTCCCCCGATCGATCGCCGCATTGTGCCGTGGACGACCCGGCCGTTCAGGACGGCGTCCACGCGCTGAAGGTCCCGGTCCTCGTTGTACCG
>JBBRRW010000196.1:0-6407 GCA_038245975.1 Burkholderiales bacterium | reverse complement strand
GTGTTGGCCGACGTCGCGCAGTGGTGCAGGACCTCGACGACGCTGCACAGCACGTCGTCGCCGACCGAGTGGCCGTGTTCCTCGTTGATGCGCTTGAAGTTGTCGACGTCGATCAGCGCGATCGACGGCTGGACGTTGCCTTCGGTCCGGACCATCGCGGCCTTGAAGGCATCGCCGAAGCCGCGGCGGTTCAGCGCGCGGGTCAGCGGGTCGGTGCGGACCAGGGTGCTGGCTTCGCGCAGTGCGATCTCCAGCGTCGCGGTGCGCTCCTGCAGCGCGCGGGTACGCGATTCGGCCGCGGCCAGCAGCGCCCGTTCGGCGGCGACGTTGGCCGACATCAGGCGCGCATCGGCGACCAGCATCTGCGTGAGTGTCGACAGCTGGCCGAGATCGTTGGTGCCGGCGATGCGTTCGGCGATGTCGACGATGGTGTTCGAAAAGGCGTCGGTCGACGTCGCGAGCGTCGACAGCCGGTCCACCAAGGTCTCGGCCAGTTCGCGGATCGCGCGCTTGGTCTCGTCGAGGCTGTGCTTGATGGCGCCCTGGCGCACGATCAGCGCGCGCAGGCACCGCTCCGCTTCGTCGAGCTTCTTCTCCGTCAGCGGGGCCGTCAGCACGCGACCGATCTGTTCGATCTGATTGCCGAGCAGCGCGGACTCGGGCGTCAGTTCGTCGATATTCTTCAGCAGTAGCGCGAGCAGACCGGCGAGGCGGAAGCTGATGATGCTTTCCGGCATGTCGCCGTGGCTGCCGCCGGCGCGCGACGAGGCGGTCGCCGCGCCGGCATGCGGATGCGCGTAGTCGCGGGTTTCGAACCTGGATGTCGAAGGCGCAGCGCCGGAGGCGGCCTCGCCCGTCGCCAGGAACTGCGCCGTCGGCACGAACGCCTGCGAGGCGCTCAGGCGCTCGCCGACGGGTTCTGCATCGCGTGTCGTCCCCACGATGTCGGTGCCGAGGAACTGGCTGGCGTGATGGCCGGATTCGGCGTTGGGGCCGTTCCACGAATCCATCAGGCGGTTGAGCCGTGCGAACAGCGCGTCGAGCGGCTCGAGGCGCGGCACGAGCGCGCGCTTGAGGCCTTCGCGCTTGCGTGTGACCGTGATGCCGGAGTGGTGGGAGTCGAGTTGCGTCAGCAGGCGCGCGATGAGCGCGGCGCTGGCTTTTCCTTCGGCGCTGACCGGGACGCCCGGCCTGTCAGGGGCGGGATGGTCGGGATGCGTCGCCGCGATCTCCGCATAGATCCGGGCGTAGGTTTCCGGCGTCGGGCTGATCCGTTCCTGCGCGATGCGCCGCAGTGTCTCGCGTGCAACCGCGTTGACGGCCGTCGTGGAACGGGTCGTGGTCGAGGGCGTCATGGCTCAGAGCATCGGATAACCGGATGCTGCGCGGCGCTGCGGAAAGGAAACGAGGTGATTCATGGGAGCTGCGCGCATCTACCGGGGCGGGGTCAGTCGGTTGGGTCGTTGAGTCGTTGCAAGGCGCGGACGCGTCGCCGATGGCCGAAGCTCACCGGTGAAACTCTCCCCGCTCGAAAAGTGCATCGGCAGCGCCGTTCGATTCTTGATTTCTTTCTTTCGGCAGCGGCGCCGACAACAAGAGTGCGCAAGCACGACGAATGCCGGGAATGGGCAAAAAAAACCCCGCCGAAGCGGGGTTTTTCGAGCAGGGCTTCGGACTGGCCGAAGCGAACGCCGAACTTACATGTCCATGCCGCCCATGCCACCCATGCCGCCCATGCCACCCCCCATGCCGCCGCCCATTCCACCGCCGGCCTTGTCGTCGACCAGCTCGGCGACCATCGCGTCGGTCGTGAGAATCAGGCCCGCGATCGATGCCGCGTTCTGCAGGGCCGAACGGGTCACCTTGGCCGGATCGAGAATACCCATCTCGATCAGGTCGCCGTACTCGCCGGTCGCCGCGTTGTAGCCGAAGTTGCCCGTACCGGCCTTGACCTTGTTGATCACGACCGACGGCTCGTCGCCTGCGTTCGCGACGATCTGGCGGAGGGGTTCCTCGACCGCGCGCATCACCAGCTTGATGCCGGCTTCCTGGTCGGCGTTGTCGCCCTTGACCTTGATGTTGGTCACGGCGCGGATCAGCGCGACGCCACCACCGGCGACGACCCCTTCCTCGACGGCTGCGCGCGTGGCGTGCAGGGCGTCTTCGACACGGGCCTTCTTTTCCTTCATCTCGATCTCGGTCGCAGCACCGACCTTGATGACGGCGACACCGCCGGCCAGCTTGGCGACCCGCTCCTGCAGCTTCTCGCGGTCGTAGTCGGACGTGGCTTCGTCGATCTGCACGCGGACCTGCTTGACGCGCGCTTCGATGGTCTTGGCTTCGCCGGCGCCGTCGATGAGCGTCGTGTTTTCCTTCGTGATCTCGACGCGGACCGCCTGGCCGAGGTCGGTCAGTTGCGCCTTCTCGAGCGTCAGTCCGACTTCTTCGGCGATGACCTGGCCACCGGTGAGGATGGCGATGTCTTCGAGCATGGCCTTGCGACGGTCGCCGAAGCCCGGTGCCTTGACGGCGCAGGTCTTGAGGATGCCGCGGATGTTGTTGACGACCAGCGTGGCCAGGGCCTCGCCTTCGACGTCTTCCGCGATGATCAGCAGCGGACGACCGGCCTTCGCGACCTGTTCCAGGACCGGCAGAAGGTCACGGATGTTCGAGATCTTCTTGTCGAACAGCAGGACGAACGGGTTGTCCAGGACGGCGACCTGCTTGTCCGGGTTGTTGATGAAGTACGGCGACAGGTAGCCGCGATCGAACTGCATGCCTTCGACGACGTCGAGTTCGTTGTCGAGCGACTTGCCGTCTTCGACGGTGATGACGCCTTCCTTGCCGACCTTGTCCATCGCGTCCGAGATGATCTTGCCGATGTTCTCGTCGGCGTTGGCCGAGATCGCGCCGACCTGGGCGATTTCCTTGCTGGTGGTCGTGGGCTTCGCGAGCTTCTTGATCTCTTCGACGATCGCGATGACCGTCTTGTCGATGCCGCGCTTCAGGTCCATCGGGTTGATGCCGGCCGCGACGTACTTGAAACCTTCGCGGACGATGGCCTGGGCCAGCACGGTCGCGGTCGTGGTTCCGTCACCGGCGTTGTCGCTGGTCTTCGAAGCCACTTCCTTGACGAGTTGTGCGCCCATGTTCTCGTACTTGTCCTTCAGTTCGATTTCCTTGGCGACCGAGACACCGTCCTTGGTGACGGTGGGGGCGCCGAACGAACGCTCGAGCACCACGTTGCGGCCCTTGGGGCCCAGCGTGACCTTGACCGCGTTGGCCAGGATGTTGACGCCGTTGACGATCTTCGCGCGAGCGTCGTCGCCGAAGAGAACTTGTTTAGCTGCCATGAATGTTTTCCTTTGAGCGGTGCGGAACTGACCGGCGCCGGACTGCGGCGATGGCCGTCCTGGAGTGCGTCTGGAGACGGCTTGCGGGTCGGCGACTTACTTGGCGGCGCCTTCGACGACGGCCATGATGTCTTCTTCGCGCATGACCATCAGGTCTTCGCCGTCGACCTTGACGGTCTGTCCGGAGTACTTGCCGAAGAGGACGCGATCGCCGACCTTGACCGCGAGGGCGGCAACTTCGCCCTTGTCGTTGCGCTTGCCGGGACCGATGGCGAGCACTTCACCCTGGTCCGGCTTCTCTGCTGCGTTGTCAGGAATCACGATGCCCGATGAAGTCTTGGTTTCCTGATCGAGACGTTTGACGATCACGCGATCGTGCAACGGACGAAGATTCATAGATACTCCTCTTGGAATTGGATAGGTAGGGAAGCAGAAGGCACCGAGGGTCGGCGCCCGGTCGTTGCGAGCGGTCCTGCACGATCCTTCACGCCGGATCTGTTAGCACTCGACGACAACGAGTGCTGATTATACGGGCGAGTCGGCCGAATTCAAGCCGCAACGGGCGATTCCGGCGACCTGTCCCGTATCATCGCGGCCCGTTGCGATGGCCCGATGGCCGTCCCGCGCGCCCCCCAATCCACCGCACTGTCATCCGTCCGGCTCCGCTCAAACCATGAAGTTCACGTCGGCGATCCTGGCGACCGCGCTCCTGCTGGCCCTGGCGATCACGGCGCCGATGCCGGCAGAGGCCGACGATGAACTGCCGCCGGCGGTCGCCGCCGCGTTCCAGCGCGTGCAGATTCCCGAGACCGCCATCGGCCTGTTCGTGCAGCGCGTGGGCGCGGCGGGTCAGCCGTCGACGAGCGACGAAGCGGCGCCGCGCCGGGTACCGGGACGTGCCGACACGACGCCGCTGCTGTCGCTCAACGCCGATCGGGCGTTGAACCCCGCGTCGACGATGAAGCTGGTGACGACCTACGCGGCGCTCGAGCTCCTCGGACCGGCCTTCACGTGGAAGACCGTCGCAGCCAGCAACGCGACCCAGACCGGCAACGTGCTCGACGGCGACCTCGTGCTGCGCGGCGCCGGCGACCCCAAACTGGTCTTCGAGGGCTTCTGGCTGATGCTGCGGCAGCTGCGCGGCCGCGGCATCAAGACCATCCGGGGCGATCTCGTCCTCGACCGCAGCCTGTTCGAGGCGGCGCCGTTCGACCCGTCGGCTTTCGACGGCGAGCCGTTCCGGCCCTACAACGTCGGACCGGATGCGCTGCTGGTCAACTTCAAGGCGGTCACGCTGCGCTTCGCGCCCGACGACGCGCGGCGCGAAGTGCGCGTGACGATGGAGCCCGCACTGACCGCGTTCGGCGTGGGGACGATCGCCTACGCCGACGGCCCCTGCGGCGACTGGCGCCTGCGCGCCGCTCCCGATTTCGCCCGTAGTGACCGCCTGGCCTTCGGCGGCGCGTACGCCGGCAGCTGCGGCGAGCAGACGTGGAACGTGGCCGTGATGGATCATCGGCAATACGTCGGCGCCCTGTTCAGGGCGCTCTGGACCGAACTGGGCGGCACGCTGACCGGCGTGGTCCGCGACGGTGCGATGCCCGCAGATGCCCGTGTCCTGGTCGAACACGAGTCGCCCAGTCTTTCCGAGGTCGTCCGCGACATCAACAAGTACAGCAACAACGTGATGGCCCGCGAACTGTTCCTGTCGACGGCGGCCGAGGTGCTGCACCTGCCGGCCAACCCGGAGCGCGCCCAGCAGACCGTGCGCAGCTTCTACAGCAGCAAGAACATCGCGCTCCCCGAACTGGTCCTCGAGAACGGCTCCGGGCTGTCGCGGCGCGAGCGCATCAGCGCGGGCTCGATGGCCCGCGTGCTGCAGGCGGCGTGGGCGTCGCCCGTGATGCCGGAGTTCATCGCGTCGTTGCCACTGGTCGGTTTCGACGGCACGATGCGGAAACGCCTCAACTTCCGCTCGGTGGCCGGGCAGGCGCACGTCAAGACCGGCTCGCTGGCGGATGCCCGCGCGGTCGCGGGCTTCGTGCTGGCCGCGTCGGGCCAGTACTACGTCGTCGTCGTGCTGGTCAATCATGCGAACGCGACAAAGGCGCAGGCCGGGCAGGACGCCTTGCTGCAGTGGGTCTACGAGCGCGGCTGACGTGACACTTCTAGTCGTCCGTCCGACAATTCCGGGCGGGCGCTTCCCACACCATGTCGGGGGATTGCTCGTTTAGACTCGGTTGCACTGCAGGTAGACTGCTCCGCCACAGCCCTCAACCGAAGGAGACACGATGACAACCTACGAAGACGACCGCTTCAACGCCCAGAAGGACAAGATGGTTCAGCACAAGGACAAGATCGTGGCCGATCTGAAGTCGGGTGTCGATGACGCCGAGGGCTTCCTGCGCGCCGCTGCCTCTTCCACCGGCGAGAAGGCCGCGGAACTGCGTGAGAAGGCCACCATCGCATTGAAGCGTGCTTCGGAGTCGTTGAGCGACCTGCAGGCCACCGTCATCGAGAAGGGTCGCGACGCCGCGATCATGACCGACGACTACGTGCACGAGAATCCGTGGCAGGCCATCGGCATCGGTGCGGCGATTGGCTTCCTGGTCGGCGTCATCGTCGCGCGTCGCTGACCCGGCGATGTGCAGTGGCCCGGGCGCCCTTAGGCTCCGGGCCTTGCCTAGCGCTGTGCGGCTCGCTGATTGGCGGGCCGCTGCACGATGGATCAACGCTTACCCCGGACCGAATCCATGATCTTTGGTGCCAGTCGGCCCCGCCGCGCCCGCAGTTCGACGCGCACGAGTCGCAAGTCCTTCGATGAGTCCACGGTGCCCGAGGCGCTGCCCCCGCAGCTGATCCCGTCCCTGCGTTCACTGGTATCGACGGCCGGATCGCTGATCCACACCCGTCTCGCGCTGGCCGGCGTCGAACTCGAAGAGGAAGTCCAGCGGCTGATCGGCGCGGCCGCGCTGGCGCTGGTCGCGCTGATCCTGGTCTCGCTCGCGCTGGTCGTCGGGACCTTCACGATCGTGCTCGCGGTCGCTCCTGAAT
>JBBRRW010000195.1:0-6436 GCA_038245975.1 Burkholderiales bacterium | reverse complement strand
CGCTGGCGCAGATACAGACTGGTCAGCAGCTTGCGGGCATAGATGCTTCCGGGGTTGCTCTTGAGCGCTTCGCGAAGATGCTGCTCGGCCTGTGCCGGCTGGTTCATCGCGGTGGAGATGGCGCCCGCGAGCATTTGCGCCATGCCGCTGTTGGGCGCGCTCGCCAGCGAGATCGTGACCGCGTCGTTGGCGCGCGGGTAGTCCTTCTTGTTGAAGGCGATGAGCGCGTCGAGGTAGGTCACGCCCGGATGACGCGGCGCCTCCTTCTTCAGCTCGTCGATCTGCTGCTGCGCGAGCTCGAACTCGTTGGTGGTGATGTAGACGCCAGCCAGATCGAGGTGCGCGAGGAAATTGCGCGGGCTCTCCTTGATCGCTGCCTGGTAGGCCGCGATCGCGTTCTTGGTGTCGCTCTTCGCGCGGAAGATATCCCCTTTCAGCAGCAGGCCGTCGGCCTGCTTCGGGTCCTTCGCGAGGACCGCATCCACCTGCGTCCTGGCGCCGTCGATGTCGCCGCGCGACGCCATGATCCGCGCGACGCCGAGCTGTGCCTCGGGATAGTCGGGCTGGATCTTCGATGCGGCGACGAATGCGGCCATCGCCTCGTTCGTCTTGTTCTGGCTGAACAGCGCGGCACCCATCAGGACCTGCATCTGGGCATTGGCGGCCGGCGACTTCAGCGTCGTCGATCCGATCAGGCGGACGACCTTGTCGGCCTGTCCCGTCAGCAGCTGGCTCTTCACCAGCAGCGGCACGACGAGGTCCGGGTCGTACTTCTCGTCGAACGCCTTCTGCAGTTCGATTTCCGCGCCCTTCGCGTCGCCTTGCGCCAGCAGTTCCTGACCGAGCAGGAAGCGCGCCTCGGTCGCCTTGCCGTTGCTCTGCAGCGCATTCTTCAGTTCGATCACGGCGCCGCGATGGTCGTTCTTGGCGACCATCGCCTTGGCGCGCACGAGGTGGTCTTCCGGCTTGTCTCGGCTGCATGCGGCGACGAAGACGCTGGCCATGGCGCATGCCACGAGTCCGGCGCGCAGATGCAAGGGGTGCTGATTCATTCTCGTTGTTCTCCGAAGGACGACGGGTCGACTGCAGGCATTCGGGCCCGCTGGACGGCTTATGAAACGGGACGTGCGAAAGGCCGGGCTGCCGGTGGGTGTGCTCAGCGGATACCGAAGCGACGCATCAGGTCGTACAAGGTCGGTCGACTGACGCCGAGCATCTCCGCGGCGCGGGCGATGTTGCCGTCGACCTTGCCGAGGACCTGCAGGATGGCGCCGCGCTCGGCATCGTCGCGGACCTGCCGCAGGTTGAAGATCTTCGGCTCGACGCCTTCGACATCGAGCGCCAGTTCCTCGGCGCTGATGAATGGTCCGTCGGCCATGATGACCGCACGCTTCATGCAGTTCTCGATCTCGCGGACGTTGCCGGGCCAGCCATAGGCCTCGATCGCGAGCAGCGCATCGTCGGCAAGCACCAGCGGCTTGCGATTCTGCGCCGCGCTGAAGCGCTGGATGAAGGCCCGCGCAAGCAGCGACGGATCGCCCTGACGCACCCGCAGCGCGGGGATGTCGACTACGATCTCGGACAGCCGGTAGAACAGGTCCTCGCGGAAGCGGCCTGCCTTGATCTGCTCCTTGAGGTTCTGGTGCGTGGCGCAAACGATGCGGACGTCGACCGGGATCTCTTCGCGGCCGCCGATGCGTTCGACCACGCGCTCCTGGAGGAAGCGCAGCAGCTTCGCCTGCAACGCGCCCGGCAGGTCGCCGATCTCGTCGAGGAACAGCGTGCCGCCGTCGGCGTATTCGATCTTGCCCTTGGTCTGCTTGGCCGCGCCGGTGAAGGCGCCGCGCTCGTAGCCGAACAGTTCGCTCTCGAGCAGGTTCTCGGGGATGGCCGCGCAATTCAGCGCGATGAACTTCCTGTCCTTGCGCGGTGACAGGTCGTGCAGGCCGCGGGCCAGCAGTTCCTTGCCGGTGCCGCTCTCGCCGAGCAGCAGCACCGTCACGTCCGACGGCGCGAGGCGTTCGATGTTGCGGCAGATCCGCAGCATCGCGGGATCGCGGGTCAGCAGGCCGGCGAGCGGCAGCTGCATGTTGACGCTCTGGAGCAGGCTGTTCTCGCGCTGCAGGCCCGCGAGCCGGAACGCGCGCTCGACGACCAGCGTCAGCAGCTCGGGCTCGAAGGGCTTGGTATAGAAATCGTAGGCGCCGAGGCCGATGGCCTTCACCGCATTGGTGCGGTCGTTCTGGCCGGTGATCATGATCACCTTGGTGTCGGGCGATGCCGTGAGCATCTCCGCCAGCAACGCGAAACCCTCCGACGTGTTGTTCGGGTCGGGCGGCAGCCCGAGGTCCATCGTGACGACCGCAGGCTCGTAACGCCGCAGCTGCGCCATCGCGGAGGCACGATCCTCGGCCACCACGACCTCGTACTGGTCGAAGCTCCAGCGCATCTGCTTCTGGATGCCCGGATCGTCTTCGACGACCAGAAGGATCGGCTTGTCGTTCGATTCCTTGACCTTCGTGCGCGCGCTGAGGCGATCCGCCTCGACTGCGTCGTTCATCACGGCCTCCATGTTCAGGCTATCGCTGCAGGCCGCAGCAGGGGTAATGCGATCGAGAAACGTGTGCCTTCGGTTTCCCGGCTGTGGACGTCGAGTTGGCCACCCAGCTCGCGGATGTATTCCCGGCTTTCGTAGATGCCGATGCCCATTCCGTTCTTCTTGGTCGATTCGAAGGGCTTGAACAGTCGCGTGCGGATGAAATCCTCGCTCATCCCGATGCCGCTGTCCTCGACTTCGATTATTGCAGAGTGGTGTTCCGACCGGACCCGCACTTCGATGGTCCCGTTCGATGGAGTCGCTTCGGCAGCATTCTGCAAAAGATGACCCACGACGCGATCGAGGCGCTCGCGGTGCGCCATCGTGCGGATGCCCGGCGCGTCGACGAGGATGGTCGGCCGCGGGCTCATCGGCGACTTCGACTTCAGCGCCGACAGCACGACTTCCTGCAGATCGACCGGCGCCGGCTCGTCGGCGGGCACCGTGCCGACGCGCAGTTGCAGCAGCAGCCGCTTCATCTTGTCGACCGCGTTGTCGACGGTGTCGAGCATGTCGTCCTGGAACTCGGGGTTGTCGCGGTGCTTGGTCGCGTTGCTGAGCATCAGCGACAGCTGGGCCACGAGGTTCTTGAGGTCGTGGACCACGAAGGCCGACATGCGGTTGAACGACTCGAACTGGCGCGCGACCAGCAGCGCGCGGTTGGCGTGCAGTTGCGCGAGCGTGCTGGCGACCTGCCGCCCGGCGGTCTTGAGGAGGTCGTTGACTTCCCAGTTGATGTTGATCTTGGTCCGCGCCGGCAGCAGCACGATGAAGCCGAACAGCGCGTCGTGCAGCATCAGCGGGATGACCAGCCACGTCTCCTCGTCGGCGGCGAGCCATTCGGGCACGACGAGGTTGCCGTAGGTCGGATGCGTGGCGCGGTAGTCGTCGAGGTTGATGACCCATTCCTTGTGCTGCAGGAAGCGCGCGAGCGGACCATCGTCGGGCTCGCTGTCGTCGCGCAACAGCGGTGCCTGCCAGTGCGCGATGCGCTCGTAGCGCGGCAGGTCCTGCTTGACCCACAGGCCGCCGCCGCGCGCCTCGACGAGGTTGGCGATACCGCGCACGGCGCGCGCACCGAAGACTTGGTCGGGGTCCTCCTCGGTCAGCTCGCGGGTCAGCCTCAACCACTCTTCGCGATAGTCGTAGCGATAGCTGAAGAAATTCTTGTTGATGAAGACCTTGAGCCGTGCGCGCCAGGTGCCGGAGACGAGGATCAGCCCGAGCCCGATCAGCCCGGCGAAGAGGACGGTGGTCTGCAGCACGCCGCCCCAGGTGCCGCCGAAGAAGCGGATGTAGTAGCCCGCCGCGGAGACGATCAGCAGATACGTGCCGGCGCTGAGCAGCGCGGTGGACTGGAAGACCATCCGGCGCGACACGGCGATGTCGACGGACCATTGCGGGTTGCGCGCCGCGGAGACCGCGATCAGCGGGATGGTCAGCAGGTTGATGAAGCCGCGCGCGGCCCACAGTTCGACGTCCATCTGGCGGAACAGCATGGCGTCGGCATAGACCGCGAGGTCGTAGGCGAACAGGCCGCCGACGCCGAGGCAGAAGAACTTGATGCACCAGCGATCGTCGGGCGCGGTGCCGCGGTACAGCTGCTCGATCAGCATCAGCGCGATGATCGACAGCAGCACCCGCGCGCCGAAGTAGGTCGACGCGGTGAACAGCCCGAGCGACGCCAGTCGGCCGAGCTCGATGACCAAGGCCGCGACCAGCGCGGCGATGCCGATCCACAGCAGCGTCGGCATGCGCCGCGACAGCGGCGCCGCGTCGTCGCCGGAAGGGGCACGGGAGAAGCGATTGGGCCGGCTGACGAGGAAGCCGATGAAGGCGAACCAGCCCGCATCGCGCAGCACCTCGAGGACGGTCGATGCCGGACCCGCGCCGGCCACGTTGGCGATCCCCGCGGCGACGCAGGCGGACCACACCAGGCTGACGACGGCGGCGCCGACCAGCAGCATTCCGGACAACGCACGCAGATGCTTCGTGCGCCACGACACCACCAGCAGGGTCGCCAGCAACGCGTAGCCGGCGGCAGCGGCTCCGTAACCCCAGAACCCCCACTCGGCGATGGTCTGAAGGGCGGCCTTGTCCATCAGGACCGGGTGCGCAGGCTCATCGTGCGCCCTTGCCCCACAACACCACTTCGACAGTCTCGACGAGGATCAGCAGGTCGAGGAAGAGGGTGTGGTTCTTCACGTAATACAGGTCGTACTGCAGCTTCTGCGACGCGTCGTCGAGCGATGCGCCGTACGGGTAGCGGACCTGCGCCCAGCCGGTGATGCCGGGCTTGACGCTGTGCCGGGCCGCGTAGAAGGGGATGTCCTGCACCAGCTGGCGGACGAAGAACGGGCGTTCGGGACGCGGGCCTACGAAGCTCATCTCGCCGCGCAGCACGTTGATGATCTGCGGCAGTTCGTCGATGCGCGTGCGGCGGATGAACTTGCCGATGCGCGTGATGCGGTCGTCGTTCGACTTGGCCCACTTGGGCTTGCCGTCGCGCTCGGCGTCGCTGCGCATGCTGCGGAACTTGAGGATCTCGAAGACGCGGCCACCCTGGCCCACCCGTTCCTGGCGATAGAAGATCGGTCCGTTGTCCTGGAGCTTGATCATCAGCGCCGTGACGACGATGACCGGCAGCGTGCACAGCAGCAGGATGCCGCTGGCCAGCACGTCGAACAGGCGCTTGATCGTCTCGCGCAGCAACCCCTGGCGGCACCCTTCGCCGAACACCAGCCAGCTGGCCTTGAGGCTGTCGAGGCGGATCTGCCCGAGTTCCCGTTCGAAGAAGGACTGCAGGTCGGTGATCTGGACGCCGCGCAGCTTGCAGTCGAGCAACTGGCTGACCGGCAGAGCCCCGCCGCGCTGCTCGCGCATCGCGATGATGATCTCGTGGACGCCGTACTGATGGGCGGCCTCGCTGACCGACATCGTGATGGGCAGGATGCGCGCGTTCGTGACGGCCACGTCGGCCGTGGTCAGCGGATGCACGCCGACCACTTCGATCGATTGCTTGCGGCTGTTGGTGGAGACCAGTTCGAGGATCGCGCACGCCTGTTCGCCGGCCCCCAGGATCAGCACGCGCTTCTTCAGCACGCCGAACGCCGTCCAGCGGAAGAAGACGGTGCGCACGATCAGCAGCGAGCAGAACGCGATGGTGGCCGTGTACGCGAAGACGCCGCGGCCGATGTAGGTATCGGGGAACAGGTAGAACACCACGCTCATCAACGCGCTGCCGGCCGCGAACGCGATGATGGTGCGGTTCAGGATCGATACGAACGACTCGGGATGCTCGTCCTGGTACAGGCCGAGCGCGGCCATCACCACGATCATGAAGAAGGTGAACAGCAGGGCTTCCGGGGTCAGCAGCGAGGCGACGCTGAGCGTGTTCGGCGAGAAGCGGATCGCCGTGCCGGCGAGGCTCGCGCCAAGCAGCAGGACGCCTTCGATGAGCATCAGGAGAAGGATGCGGATCGAAATGTAATGACTGAATACTCGGATCATCGAACCATCCAGTTTCGCGGGGTGCGTCGGTGAACATCTGCGGAACGGAAGGACGCGCAGACGGTACGGCAACCGATAGAACGTACAAGAAGCATGCCCGCCCGCGAGCATTCCTCGATGACGGCGCTGTTGCCCGTTGATGGCAGGCAGACCGCCGCGGACGAGGGCATGCCGGCCGGATCGGCCTCTGGAGAGTCGCGCATTTTACGGAGGGAAGTGTCAAAAAACGTCAGTAAATGACAGGAGGCATCCATAAACCCCAACCGGTTATTGCGACTTTGCCCCGCTGTGACGGGCCTCTTCCCTGAGCCGGTTCGGGGACTTCCGCCT